>PLGF01000065.1 GCA_003138485.1 Verrucomicrobiales bacterium
GCATCCGGCAGGACTTGAACCTGCAACCTTCTGATCCGAAGTCAGAAGCTCTATCCAATTGAGCTACGGATGCGTCGTGGAAATATTGATTTTGGACAACTTACAGAGGCCCGGTTTCCGAGGATCGACACTGCGGGCGTCTGATCAACCAAGAGGATGGTGTGAAAACGGGGACTCAATTCTGTCTTCAAAATGGTCATAAAACCATCGAGGAGTGTGCCACCATGCGACCGGGTATCGCAAGGACATCAGTCGGAAATCAGTCGAACAGCCTGGGCGGCACGGGCATCGCTGTGGGGCCGTTCAAATGCCCAGAGAAGTGCAACGCGCCTTGGCGTCTTATGCATTTGCGTTTGGAAACTCGCTCCACTCAGGAGTGAAGAGGCTTCTGCTGCATCGGCACAATTCATGCTCCCATCAAGAGGTATGATACCAGACAGGCGTCACCAAATAGGCGCATCGACCGTGATCCAAGGCATTGGATTGCTGGTGCTTGTTGGATTCATTTACCGGCATTTTGGTCCTGAGGCGCAGGGGGTTGTCACGCCGTCCGCGGTGGCGGTATTGGCTGCGGGGGTGTTCTTGTTGCTGTGGCCCATCCGCTTGAGCGCCAGGCACTAACGCATCGGCGCGAGGGGGCGGAGCGGACTTATTTCTGCATCTCAGCCGCGTGATGGTATTCGATTAAACTGAAGAGCAAGGAGGCCGCGCCGAGGAAGAGAATCGGGGCGATCACCAGCGCGGCGATGGCGGTGAACATGCCGCCGGGCGGCCAGTCATATATTGCCTGGAGAGCGGCATTATGGGACAGGATTGTCTTGAGATGGCGCATGAGGGAGAGGACGTTGATATTGGTGGGGATGCGGCCAATGCCCATTTCGACAACGGCGCCATAGAGCAGCGCGACGGGCATGTAGCGGCTGGTGATTTGTCCGAGCAGAAGGCCCAGCGCGCTCCAAGCCGGCACGGCCAGGAACTGCGCCGCCAGCAGCAGCGGCAGCAACACGCCCAATGCGGGGATTTCCCGCGCCCGCCCGACGCCAAAGAGCAGGAGCGTTTCCACCAGCAGAACCAATTCGAGCCAGACCGTCTGCGCCGCGTACTTGGCCAGGAGGAGCCGCGCGCGGCTCACAGGGCGCGTGATGAGAAATCCAATGGTGTCCGCCCGCAATTCATCGCGAATCAGCGCGCCACTCCCGCGAACGCAGGTCAGCGGCAGGATGATGAAGAAGTAGAAATCAATCAGCCAATGATAAAATGGCCCGGCCCGGCCCCATGACGGCATCGACGGCTGGTCGAGGCGTGTGAGAATGGTGGCGCGGTTTCTCTTCTCGAAAACGCGGAACTGGGTCATCTGCGTTTCGTCGAGCACCGCTTGCGCGCGCTCCAGGATATGTTCGCCGCAGGCATCAATCTCGGTTTTCAGACGTTCTGACCGCGACGCGGCGCTCTCGCCGGGCTGCTCCTGAACGCGCGTTTCAGCCTGCGCGTATTCGGTGGCCAGGATGCCTCTGAGGTCCGTCTCCTGCTGGTTGTTGAGCGGGTGCTGCTGCCGGGCCATGCGCCCGGCGAAACCGCCCACCAGCGCGTCGCTGTTGCTGAAGATCAACTGCCTGCGCGCCCAACCCCGCACCGACGTGGTGGTCAGGAGCACCAACGCCGGGAGGATCAGCATGACTCCTGCCAGGCCCGCCAGACGACGCCAGTGGCACTGTGCCTTCCACGTCAGCAGCCAGACGCCGCGGAGCACGGCGAAAGAACCGGGCAGCGCCTTTGGGGCGGTGATGGAGGGCGGGGGGGCGTTCATGCGGTGACTTTGTCGTAGATGTTTTGCAGCGAACGGCTGCGCCCGCGCAGGCCGTAAATGGCTGCGCCGCTGGCCAGAAGCAAGCCGGTCCATTGCTCATAGAACGACTGGGCGTCGCGCACTCGGATGCGCAGGCGGCCGGTCTCGGCGTCCAGGTCGAATCCGGCCAGAACGCCGGCGTCGAAGAGAAGGCGGACGAGTTTCTGCGGGGCGTCGCATTCGATTTCCAGCTCCTCGGACCAATTCTTGACGTCGGCGCGAATTTCTTTTTGACTGCCGGAGGCGAGGACGCGGCCCCAATTGAGGAGGAGGATGTTTTTGCAGAGGGATTCCAATTCCGCCAGGATGTGGCTGGAGATGAGGATGTTGACGCCGTTGGCGGCGAGGTCCTGCAGGATGCGGGCGACTTCCTGGCGGCCCATGGGATCAAGCCCGTTCATCGGTTCATCCAGGACCAGGAGATCGGGCCGGTGGAGAAGGCCCTGGCCGAGTTTGACGCGCTGTCGCATGCCCTTGGAATACTGGCCCATGCGTTTGCCCCATTCTTCGCGGGCCAGCTTGACCAGGTCGAGAACCTCGACGGCGCGGGCTGCCGCCTCCTGAGGCGGCAGGCCGGAGAGAAGCGCCAAGCCGCGCAGCCAATCCGTGGGGCGAAGGTCCTTGGGCACGGCCTCGCCTTCGGGGCAATAGCCCATGCGCCGCAGCAGCCGGGGATTGTTCCAGGGCCGCTCGCCATAGACGGTCAACTGGCCGGAACTGGGCTTAAGCTGGCCGGTAACGATTTGGATGAGCGTGCTCTTGCCGGCGCCGTTGGGGCCGACCAACCCGGTCAGGCCCGGCTGCACCTCGAAGCTGACGTTGTTCAGCCCCATGACGATGCCGTACCAGCGGCTCAATTCCTGCGCCTGGATGATAGGGGTCATTCGGGTGAGACTCGTTGGGAAATGATCCAGGCGGCCAGCACCAGCATCAACACCAGCGCCACCAACGCTCCGCCCCAATTCGGATGGTCCAGAGCGTAGCTGGTCGAAGGCGGGATGTTCCTGAGCATCTCCCCAAGCATGGGAATGTTCTCCCGGGCCGTTTTCAAATCGTCGCCCAGCCGGAAGCTGGCCAGGCCGATCTGCTTCAAATCGTAACTGAAGCTCAAGTGCCGCAGCCACGGCTTGGTGTGCAAGGCGATCGGCTGGATGACCCAGCCCAGCACCCACCATGTCCACCATATAAATGGAGTTGATTTCTCCCGGCGCGACACGGCCGAGACGCCCAGCGCCAGCCCGCTCAGAATGGCCATGCTGCTCAACCCGTAGAGCAGCGCGTGCCCCAGCGCCGCGCGGGAGTGCCAGAAAAAGCGCCAATCCGGCGACAGCAAATTGCCGGCCAGCCACGCCCCGCACACCGGCCCCAGCCAGGTGAGCGTCAATAATCCGAATGCCGAGCAGTATTTCCCCAGCAAATAATCCCCGCGCGTCACCGCCTTGGAGGCGTAGATGACCATCGCGTTGCTGTCCAAATCGCGCGTGATGAGCGAGGGCATGGCCAGCCCGAGCGCGAAAATGCTCAACGGCATCGAATAGACGCAATACAAATAGAACAGCAGGTTCTGCGTCGTGCGCACGGAGATTTCCGGGTGGTCTTGCAGCCACGAGGTCAGCAGCCGGGCGAAGACCTGGAGGCTGGGATTCAATTGCCCCACCCACTGGATCACAATGCTGTCCGCGACCAGAAGTTGTCCGATCAGAAACAACACCGCGGCCATGGCCAGGCCGGCCATCCAGCAGACGACCACCAGATTGCGCATCGCCCTGTTGCGCAACGCGGAGCCCATGCCGTGCCGGGCAATGACCCAGCGCCGCGCCCAGATTCCCACATGCGCGCCGTCCCAATGTTGATAATGCGCGTCAAGCAGCGGCATGTGACATCTCCAGGGCCTGGACAAAGGTTTCTTCCAGCGCGTTGGGGCTGGGAATGATTTCCAAAGGCGCCAGTTTCAATTCGTGCAGCACGTTGAGCAATGCATTGAGCGAGTCGGCCCGGTGCTCAATTCGCAGGTGGCCGTTGGGGAGCATCTGGCAGAGCCAGTTCAGGCGCCCGCAGGCCTCCTGCAATTCCCCGTGTCCCCGCGCCAGGACAACCTCCGCCGCCCCGCGCTTGCGGGCCTTGAGGTTTTGCAGCGTGTCATGCACCAGCACCCGTCCGCGGGCGATGATGACGATCTGTTCGCAGACCCGCTCGACATCGTTGAGCAAATGAGAGGAAAGGACCACCGTGATGCCATAGGTCCGCCACAACCCGCGAACCAATTCAAGGATTTGCGCCTGTCCTTTTGGGTCCAGCCCGTTGGTCGGCTCATCCAGGAAGACCAGTTCCGGATCATGCACGATGGCCTGCGCCAGTTTGATCCGCTGTTTGATGCCCGTCGAATACGTATCCACCTTCCGATAGCGTTCCTGGCCCACCCCGACGAAATCGAGCATTTCATGCGCGCGCTGGCGGGCCGCCTGGAAGGGCAGGCCGGATAATTGCGCGCAGTAGGCGACGTATTCACAGCCGGCCATGCCGGGGATGTGGCAGTTCTGTTCCGGCGCGTAGCCGACCCGTTTGCGAATCTCGCGCCCTTCGCGCCCCACCTCGCGTCCGAGCAGCCGGGCCGAGCCTGAAGTGACCGGCAGGAGCTGCAGGAGGCACTTCATAAACGTGCTTTTCCCGGCGCCGTTTGGTCCCAGGAGACCTATGGCGCCGGCGGAAATGGCGAGCGTGACGTTGTCCAAGGCGCGCTGCCGGCCAAACGTTTTGGTCAGGCCCTCCGTTGCGATGACTGGATCCGAAGTCATGTTGCGCGTGGAATTTGCGGGCAATCGGGTCTTTTGACCAGCGCAATCCGCGCTCCCAGGCAGCACCCTGCCGGAGCGCGCCCTCACCACTGGCTTGGAGGGTAGATGGATTGCCAAATCTGTTGCAAATCCAAATCCACGGGGGGCGTTCCATTGACGTTGCCGCCCTGCAACGTTTTTGTTTTTGCCTCAAGCCACTTCATTTTTGCCGCGTGACCATCAGCGAAAGAGACCTGCCCGGAGTTTCCGTGGCGGCTTGAGGGAAGGTTGCGCCATGTGTATCTGTTTCCGCCGGAACCGCCGTAAAGAGAGTTTCCATGCGCGTAATTGATGGCAAAATAGCAGTCGTCCAAGCTGGTGTCGGTGGGATTGGCGGCCGTCTGCTCGTCCACAAAAAACAATGCCTGCGCGGGAGCCGGGCTTTGTATTTGAGTGAATTTGAGATTCTCCGGCGCCCCTGGATGAACGTCCGAGGCTGTGCCTTCATTGTTTCCCATCATGCAACTCAAAGAAAAACTGCGGATGCGCTCCGCTGAGGAACCCGCCACGAAAACCGTGTCTCCCGGACACTGGTAAACCTTCGGCGAACCCGCGTAGCCATAAAGCAAGCCATTGGTGATGTCGGAGAGGTTGGTCGCCCCGGGCAATCCGTTCACATTTCCCATCACCCAGGATGTTGGTCCGCCGGGGGCGTTGGGGACTATCGCGTCAGCATAATCACCGACATACGAACAGGCCGCCAGCGTGAGCTGCTTCAAATTATCAAGGCAACTGGCGCCCAGCGCGCCCTTCCTGGCCGCCGCCAATGCCGGCAACAGCAATGAGGCCAGAATCGCAATGATCGCAATCACCACCAGCAATTCGATCAGCGTGAACGCCCGCCTGCCGGCTGGAAGGCGTGTGTCTATTTTGTGTTCTTCCTCCATGGATTGGCCCGCTTTCGCATAAACCGGTTATAACACGTTTCTGCCGGCGTTTAAATGAAATTCTCGCTGTTCGCCTTCCCGCGGACTTGCGTCCTCCTGAACACGGCCACGGCCAAGGGCGGCGCGGGCAACTCGACTCCTTTTATGGGCGGTGGAAATATCTTGACTTCTGTTGGGCGCCGTTTTAGTATCCATTAGTGGTTTTCCTTAGCCCACTGTGCGAGAGAAACGGAGTCCGGCATCATCGGATTCCTTAGCAGGACGAAACCAATCACGGTGGAGTGGAGAGAAATGAAGAAATAGCAGACGATGGTGATAAGCAGAGAGTGTGTTGAAACCAATGTCACCGCGCGGAGAACGCAGGCGGGACCCGCGGCACTTTCCTTCGCCCAGCAGAGGCTCTGGTTTTTCGATCAGATGGAGCCTGAAAGCGCTCTTTACAGTATGCCGGTGGCATTGCGATTGGGCGGCGCGCTCAACGTCCCTGTGCTGCAGCGCTGCTTGAGCGAGGTTCTGCGCCGCCATGAAATCTTGCGCACCCGCTATGAGGCGGTGAACGGCCAACCGGCGCAGGTGATCGAACCCGCGGCGCCCTTGGAGATGCCGCTGATCGATTTGATCTGTCAGCCGGAGCCGGAAGCCGAAGCCAGACGCTTCTGCGCGGGAGAAGCGCGGCGTCCTTTTGATCTGCGGCATGGCCTCATGCTCAGAGCGAGCCTCTTTCGACTCGGCGCGACAGATCACATTCTATTTTTGAATTTGCATCATATCGCCTCGGACGGTTGGTCCAAGGGGTTGCTGCTCCGCGAGTTGAAGACCCTTTACGAGGCTTTTATGGAAGGGAAACCTTCGCCGCTGCCCGAATTGCCGGTTCAGTATGCGGACTTTGCGGTGTGGCAGCGGGAGTGGTTGCAGGGCGAGGCTTTGGAACAGCAACTGGGCTATTGGAGGAAGCAACTGGAAGGATGCCCGGCGGTGCTGGAAATGCCCACCGACCGGCCACGACCGGCCAGGCAAACCTATCGCGGCGCGCTGATGCCGTGGAAGCTGCCCGATTCTCTGTCGGCCGCGCTGGGGGAACTGAGCCGGCGCGAAGGGGCGACGTTATTCATGACTCTGTTGGCCGCTTTCCAGACGCTCTTGCACCGTTATACGGGCGGCGAAGACATTCTGGTGGGCATGCCCATAGCCGGGCGCAACCGGATTGGGATCGAGCGTTTGATTGGATTTTTCGTCAACACGCTTGTCTTGAGGGGTGATTTGTCGGGCAATCCGTCTTTTCGGACCCTTCTTGGCCGGACGCGGGAGGCGGCCTTGGGAGCGTATGACAACCAGGACTTGCCCTTTGAGAGATTGGTGGAGGAGTTGCATCCGGGACGCGACATGAGCCATTCGCTGTTGTTCCAGGTCATGTTCGTTTTGGAATCATCTTCAAACGAGCCGACGCGAATTGCGAATTTGGAAGTAAGCCCGATGCTGGTGGACAATGGGACCTCCAAGTTCGATCTGACGCTGTATGTCAGGGAGCGTGGGAAAGCGCTCGAAGCGCTGGTTGAATACAACACGGATTTGTTCAAGGCGGAGACTCTGGAGCGAATGCTGGGCCATTTCCAGACGCTGCTGGAAGGGATTGTCGCGAATCCCGAGCAGCGGCTTTCGGATTTGCCGCTGCTGACCAGCGCCGAGTCCCGCCAGATTCTGGTGGAGTGGAACCAGACGCAAGCCACGTTTCCCAAGGACAAGTGCCTGCACCAGTTGATTGAAGAACAGGCGGAGCGCGCGCCTGAAGCTGTGGCCGTCATCTTTGAAGACCAACAGATGACCTATCGCCAGCTCAATGAGCGGGCCAACCAATTGGCCCGGCATCTGCAAGGGCTGGGCGTGGGGCCGGACACGCTGGCGGGCATCTGCGTCGAGCGCTCACCCGACATGGTCGTCGGCCTGCTCGGCATCCTCAAGGCGGGGGGGGCTTATGTGCCCTTGGACCCGGATTATCCGCGCGACCGCGTTGCCTACGTGCTCGAACACAGCCGGGCGCCCGTGTTGCTGACGCAGCAAAAGTTGGCGGGAAACCTGCCCGCTCACGCGGCAAAAGTCGTTTGCCTGGACACAGACTGGCCGTGCATTGACAAGGCTCCCAAGGACAATCTCCCCTCCACGGCCGGCCCCGGGAATCCGGCCTACGTGATCTACACTTCCGGTTCGACCGGCATACCCAAGGGCGTGGTGATCGAGCATCGCGGCGCGGTCAACACGGTGCTGGACATCAACCGGCGTTTCCATGTGGGGCGCGGAGACCGGGTTCCGGCGGTGTCGTCGCTGAACTTTGATCTGTCCGTGTATGACGTTTTCGGCACGCTTGCGGCCGGAGCCACGCTCGTCCTCCCCAACTCCTCTTATGTCCGCGACCCCAACTACTGGATGGACTTGATCGTCAGTGAAAAGGTCACAATTTGGAACTCCGCTCCGGCCCTGATGAACTTGGTTCTGGAATGCGCGGCCGGCAGGCCCGAATGGCATCCGCCGACGCTGCGCCTTGCGCTGTTGAGCGGAGACTGGATACCGCTGGGCTTGCCCGAACAGATTCGAGCGCTGTCGCCCCAGACGAACGTCATCAGCCTGGGCGGCGCCACGGAGGCGTCGATCTGGTCGATCCTCTTCCCGACCCAGGAAGTGGCGCCGGACTGGAAAAGCATTCCTTACGGCCGGCCGATGGCGAACCAGCAGTTTTACGTGCTGGACAAGGCGCTGGAGCCCAGCCCGGTGGGAGTTCGCGGGCAACTCTACATCGGCGGAGCCGGCCTTGCCAGGGGCTACTGGCGCGATGAGGAAAGGACCCGCGCCAGTTTCATCAACCACCCCCGGACAGGCCAACGACTGTACCGAACGGGCGATGTGGGACGATATCTGTGCGACGGCAACATCGAGTTCCTGGGAAGAGAAGATTTTCAGGTCAAAATTCACGGCTTCCGGATTGAATTGGGGGAAATCGAATCGGTGTTGGCCGCGCACCCGGCCGTACGGGAGGTGATGGTGGCGGTGCGTGAGGATGTTCCGGGCGACAAGAGTCTGGTGGCCTATTTGACAGCCAAGGCCGCGGAACCGCCAAAAGCGCGGCAATTGCGCGAATTGTTGCGGGAGAAGCTCCCCGAATACATGCTGCCGTCGGCATTCGTCATTCTGGATCAGTTCCCCCTTACGTCCAATGGGAAGGTGGACCGGAAAGCTCTTCCCAAGCCCGACGTTCAGCCCTCAGCCGATTCATTCGCGCCTCCGGGCACGCCAACGGAAATCGCCCTGGCGAAATTATGGTCCGAGGCCCTTGGGCGCCAACAGATCGGCCTGAACGACAATTTCTTTGAAATTGGCGGCCAATCCATGCAGGCTGTCCGCCTTCACGCGGCGATTCGCAGACAGTTCGGCAAAGCGGTTCCGCTGCACGCCATATTCACCGCGCCGACGATCCTCCAATTCGCCAGATTGCTGGATAAGAACGCAAACGGCGCGGCTCCGGAGAGGAATGACGATTCGAGTGGCAATGGAGGCGGCGTGCCTCTGTTTTATATTCCAGCCAGCGATGAAAGCAGGTTCCTCCCGCGCGAACTGGCCCGGCATCTGCGCGGAATCTGCCACTGTTATGATGGCTTGAAGTGTCCAAGGTTGCAGGACGGGGAAGCGGCGCACGTCAGCACGGGCGAAATTGCCGCTCAACTTGCCCCTCAGATTCTTGCGATTATGCCCCGAGGCCCCTATTACTTGATGAGTTGGTCATCTGCCGGCGCCCGTGCATTCGAAGTGGCCCATCAACTCAAGCTCCGTGGCCTGAAGGTTCAACTCGTTTTACTTTTGGACAGCGTTTGTCCGGGATCCAACCCCCGCAAACTTTCCTTCGTCGAGATCGCCAGCCTCCTCCGACGCCACCTCTCAACAATGGACGCGCTAAGGCTCCTTGCATTGCTGGCCATCAAGAAGCTTGCGTCTTTGCCATCGTCGATGAGCTTGGAGGTCATTCGCGTTCCGGGCGACCAATTATCCATTGCGGATGAGTCCGCCGTCTCGGAGGTTGCGCAAAACATCGCGGCCTGCCTGTGTCGCATTGGTCAGCGCGCGTAGAGGGCAAGCCGATGATGATTACAAACAAAATGGCCGGCGGAAGGCGCCGGCCATTCTTGCGAATCAATATTTCTGGATGGCTCAGGCGGCCAGGGTCGGTTCCAGGGGCGGGGGCGCTTCGGGTTCTTCGACGGGCAGCGGTTCGACCAACGGCTTGAGGGCGACGTGCCGGTGCGAGGTGTAGCCCGTGCCGGCAGGGATGATGTGGCCCATGATGACGTTTTCCTTGAAGCCCCGCAGATAATCGACTTTCCCCATCGTCGCGGCTTCGGTCAGGACCCGGGTGGTGTCCTGGAAGGAGGCGGCGCTCAGGAAGCTCTCCGTTTCCAATGAGGCTTTGGTGATGCCCAGCAGGACGGGTTGGGCTTCGGCTGGTTTGCCGCCCATCTTTTCCACGCGGGAATTTTCCTTTTCGAACTCGATCTTGTCGATCTGCTCGCCCCAGAGGAACTGGGTGTCGCCCGGCTCGGTGACGCGGACTTTGCGGAGCATCTGACGGACAATGATCTCGATGTGCTTGTCGTTGATGGTCACACCCTGGAGGCGATAGACCTCTTGGACCTCGTTGACCAGGTGCTCCTGCAATTCCTGCGGGCCGCAGATGTCCAGAATCTCGTGCGGATCGACCGGCCCTTCGGTCAGTTGCTGGCCTTTCTTGACGAAGTCGCCCTTGAAGACGATGACGTGTTTGCCAATGGGGATGAGGTGTTCCTCCTCCACGCTGGTCTGCGGGTCCTTGATCAGGATCGTGCGCTTGCCGCGGACGCTGGCGCCGAAATCGACGATGCCCTCAATCTTGGAAATCTCGGCTGCGTCCTTGGGGCGGCGCGCCTCAAACAACTCTGCCACGCGCGGCAGACCGCCGGTGATGTCCTTGGTCTTGGAAGTCTTGCGCGGCGTTTTGGCCATCAGCGTGCCCGCCACGATCTTGTCCCCCTCGCCCACCACGATGTGGGCGCCGGATGGAATGGGATAGTTGGCGATAGGCTCGCCCTTGTCGGTGAGGATGACGATTTGGGGGTGAAGGTCTTCCTTGTGCTCAATGACGACCATGGCCTCCTGGGCGGTCGTTTCATCGACTTCCTGCTTCATGGTGACCCCTTCGATGATATCCACGAAGCGGACACGGCCGGCCTTTTCGGAAAGGATGGGGACGTTGTAGGGATCCCATTGAACAAACGGCTCGCCCTTCTTGACCTTGCCGCCATTCTTGACAGCGATGACCGAGCCGATGACCAGGCTGTGGGTTTCCAGTTCGCGCCCGCTGTCCTCGGCCATGATGGAGATGGAGCCGTTCTTGTTGAGGACGATGTTGTTGCCGTCTTCCAGTTCGACCAGGCGGAGATCGTTGAATTGGACCAGGCCGTCAAACTTGGCTTTGATCTGGGGCTGCTTGAAGACCTGCGACGCGGTGCCGCCGATGTGGAAGGTGCGCATCGTCAATTGCGTGCCGGGTTCCCCGATGGATTGGGCCGCGATGATGCCGACGGCTTCACCGCGCTTGATCATGCCGCCGGTGGCCAGGTTGCGCCCGTAACAATGGGCGCAAATGCCCTGCTTGCTTTCGCAGGTCAGCACGGAGCGGATTCGCACACGCTCCACCCCGGAGGCTTCAATGCGGCGCGCCTTGACTTCGTCGATCAACTCGTTGGGTCGCATGAGCACGGTCTTGTTATCGGTGGGATCAATGATTTCATCGCAGCAAAGGCGGCCGATGATCCGTTCGCTTAACTTGACCACTTCGTCTTCACCCTCATAAATAGCCTGCACGACGATGCCGTTGGAGGTTCCGCAATCTTCCATGCGGATGATGACATCCTGGGCCACATCGACCAACTTGCGGGTCATGTAGCCGGAGTCGGCGGTCTTGAGCGCGGTGTCGGCCAGACCCTTGCGCGCGCCGTGCGTGGAGATGAAGTATTCCAGGACGGTGAGGCCCTCGCGGAAGTTGGAGAGAATGGGTTTCTCGATGATGTCGCCGCTGGGCTTGGCCATGAGGCCGCGGACGCCGGCCAATTGCCGGACCTGCTGCCGGTTGCCGCGCGCGCCCGAATCGACCATGAGGGAGACGGGGTTGTACTCCTCCTTGCCGTGGTTGGTCTCAAGTGTGCGCAGCATGACGTTGGCGATCTGGTCGGTGCAATGCGTCCAGATGTCGATGACCTTGTTGTAGCGCTCGCCGGGCGTGATGACGCCTTTGCGATATTGTTTCTCGACTTCCGCGATCTGCTTTTGGGCGGTGTGGATTTCCGCTTCCTTCTCCTTGGGGATGATCATGTCATCAATTCCGATGGAGCAGCCCGAACGCGTCGCGGAGCGGAATCCCAGCTCCTTGAGTTTGTCCAGCATCAGGACGGTTTCCTCGTGCCCGCAGATTTTGTAGCAGGTCCAGATCATCTCGCCCAATTGGGATTTGCCGGCGACCCGGTTGAAAAAGCCCAGCCGTTCGGGCCAGATTTCGCTGAAGATCACGCGTCCCACGGTCGTTTCAATCGCCGCGTGCTCGCCGTCCCCATAATTGGTTTTGGTTCCCCGGTCCGGGTTGGCCAGGCGCACCCGGTCATGGATCGTCAGACCCCCGTCGTTCAGGGCGAAGATCACCTCGGACTTCGAGCCAAAGAGCATCGCCGCCCGCGCCGCCTTGCGCGCCCGAGGCTCTGCTGTCAAGTAAAAGCACCCCAGCGTGATGTCCTGCGTCGGCGTCATGATCGGCCGCCCGCTGGAGGGGCTGAAGATGTTGTTCGGCGCCATCATCAGCATCCGCGCCTCCAATTGCGCCTCGACCGACAGCGGCACATGGACGG
The DNA here is from genome assembly GCA_003138485.1 of Verrucomicrobiales bacterium. Taxonomy (GTDB): domain Bacteria; phylum Verrucomicrobiota; class Verrucomicrobiia; order Limisphaerales; family Palsa-1400; genus PLGF01. The sequence continues at coordinate 12,485 of PLGF01000065.1, forward strand.
CCATCTGGTCGCCGTCAAAGTCCGCGTTGTAAGCCGTGCAAACCAGCGGGTGAATGCGGATGGCCTCCCCTTCGATGAGGATCGGCTCGAAAGCCTGGATGGACAACCGATGCAGCGTGGGCGCGCGGTTGAGCAGGACCGGATGCCCCTTGGTGACTTCCTCCAGGATGTCCCACACTTCGGGCGACTGCCGCTCGATCATCTTCTTGGCGGAGCGCACGGTGTGAACGTACCCCAGCTCCTTCAAACGCCGGATGATAAAAGGCTCGAACAGAACCAGGGCCATCTTTTTGGGCAGCCCGCACTGGTGCAGTTTCAATTCCGGCCCGATGACGATGACCGAGCGCCCGGAATAATCGACCCGCTTGCCCAGCAGATTCTGGCGGAAGCGTCCGCTCTTGCCCTTGAGCATGTCGCTCAATGATTTGAGGGCGCGGTTGCCGGCGCCCGTGACGGCGCGGCCGTGGCGGCCGTTGTCAAACAAAGCATCCACCGCCTCCTGCAACATGCGCTTCTCGTTGCGAATGATCACCTCCGGCGTCTTGAGTTGGAGGAGGTTTTTGAGCCGGTTGTTCCGGTTGATCACGCGCCGGTAAAGATCGTTGAGGTCCGAGGTGGCGAAGCGCCCCCCTTCCAGCGGCACCAGCGGCCTCAGGTCCGGCGGAATCACCGGCAGCACCGTCAGGATCATCCATTCGGGGCGGGTCTTGGAAGAATGGAAGGCGGAAAGGAGCTTGATGCGCTTGGCGATTTTCTTGCGAATCTGTTTGCTCTTGGTTTCGCCCATGGCGGTGGCCAGGTGGTCAATCTGCTTCTGGAGATCGACGTTGCCCAGGCCCTCCCGCACCGCCTCCGCCCCCATTTTGGCGACAAAGGCCTCCGCAGTGTAAGTCTCGCGCGCCTCGCGATATTCGTGTTCGCTGAGCAACTGATGCAGCTTCAGGGGCGTCGAACCGGGATCGATCACCATGTAATCTTCATAATAGATGACCCGCTCCAGGTTGCGGGCCGTCATGTCCAGCACCAGGCCCAGGCGGGAAGGCATGCACTTGAAGAACCATATATGCGAAACCGGCACCGCCAGTTCGATATGCCCCATCCGCTCCCGGCGCACCCGGGCCAGCGTCACCTCGACGCCGCAGCGGTCGCAGACGACGCCGCGGTGCTTGATCCGTTTATACTTCCCGCAGGAACATTCCCAATCCTTGACGGGGCCGAAGATGCGCTCGCAAAAAAGGCCGCCCTTTTCCGGCTTGAAGGTGCGGTAATTGATCGTTTCCGGGTTCTTGACTTCGCCCTTGGACCAGGCCCGGATGGCTTCGGGGGAGGCGACAGAAATGGCGACGTATTCGACCTGGTTGACTTTGTCCAAGCCGAGCAACTCGCGGGCAGTTTCTTTAGTATTCATTTTGCTTTATGCCGTAGGGAGGAAATGGCCAGGGTTATTGCGATTATTTCAGCGCTCCCAAGGCGGTGGCCTGGGCGGCGGCAGCTTGCTCCACCGGATTGGTGTAGCCGACTTTGACATCCATGGCCAGGGACTGCATTTCCTTGACCAGGACGTTGAAGGATTCCGGCACGCCGGCTTCCAGGCAATTGTCCCCCTTGACAATGCTCTCGTAAATGCGCGTGCGGCCCTGCACGTCGTCCGACTTGACCGTCAGCAATTCCTGGAGGCTGTAGGCCGCTCCGTAGGCTTCCATGGCCCACACTTCCATTTCGCCGAAACGCTGCCCGCCGTATTGCGCCTTGCCTCCCAGCGGTTGCTGGGTGACGAGCGAATACGGGCCGACGGCGCGCGCGTGAATCTTGTCCGCCACCAAGTGGCCCAGCTTCATCATATAAATGTAGCCCACGACGATTTCCTGGTCGAACTGTTCGCCGGTGCGTCCGTCATAAAGGAGTGTCTTGCCGTGTTCGGGCAATTTGGCGTCCTTGAGATAAGCGCGGATATTCTTCTCCTTGATCCCGTCGAAAACCGGCGTGGCGAATTTGAGGCCCAGCAACCGGGCGGCCCAGCCCAGGTGCGTTTCGAGCACCTGGCCGACGTTCATGCGCGAGGGCACCCCCAGCGGATTCAACACAATATCCACCGGCGTCCCGTCTGCCAGATAGGGCATGTCTTCCTCCGGCACGATTTTGGCCACCACGCCCTTGTTCCCGTGCCGTCCCGCCATCTTGTCGCCCACCGAAAGCTTGCGCTTGGAGGCGACATAGACCTTGACGGACTTGATGACGCCGCTATCGACTTCCTCGCCGGCTTCGGCGCGCTCGATTTCCTCGTCATGCTGCATCTGCAAATCGTCGAATTTCTTCTTAAACGTGCCGATGATCTCATTGATCTTGTTGCGAATGGGCGAGGGATCAATTTCGATCCGGTCGTAAACCTGGGCCAGCTTGCGCAGCAGCGTCTTGGTGATCTTCCGGTTGGCCGGGATGATGATTTCCCCAGTCTCCGAATTGACCACGTCCAGCGGAATCTTCTCGCCCAGAAGAATGTTGCTCAACGCCTCGGTCAACTGCTCCCGGAGCTCGTCGGTCTTGATCTTGTGCTCGTCCTGCACTTCCTTGGCGTGCCGTTTGGCTTCGGGCATGGTCTTGACTTCCGCTTCCCGCTCCTTCTTGGAGGAAACCTTCACGTCCATGACAATCCCGTAAGTGCCGGAGGGCACTTTGAGCGAGGTGTCTTTGACGTCCGCGGCCTTTTCGCCGAAGATCGCCCGCAACAGGCGCTCTTCGGGCGCCAGTTCCGTCTCGCTCTTGGGCGTGATCTTTCCGACCAGGATGTCCCCCGGCTTGACCTCCGCTCCGATGCGGATGACTCCGTCGGGGCCCAGGTTCTTGAGCGCCTCATCCCCCAAGTTGGGTATGTCGCGCGTGATTTCCTCCGGCCCCAGCTTGGTGTCCCGGGCGCCAACGTCGAATTCATCAATGTGGATCGACGTGAACACGTCGTCCTTGACGATTCGTTCGCTGATCAGGATGGCGTCCTCGAAGTTGTATCCATTCCAGGGCATGAACGCGCACAGGACGTTGCGGCCCAGCGCCAATTCCCCGCCTTGCGTGCAGGGGCCGTCGGCGATGACTTGGCCCTTCTTGATCGCCTCGCCCTTGGACACGAGAATTTTTTGATTGATGCACGTGGCGGCATTGGACCGCATGAACTTCCGGATCGGATAGACCCATATTCCGTTCGCCGCGTCGGTCTTCAATTTCTTCTTCGTGTCCGGGAATTTGCCGTCGGTTGTCACCACGACCATATTGCCGTTGACGGAAGCCACCTTGCCGGCTTCTTCGGCGACCAGGACGGCGCGGGAATCGCGGGCCACGCGCTCTTCCAGCCCGGTGGCGACCAGTGGCGCCTCCGTCACCAGAAGCGGCACTGCTTGCCGCTGCATGTTCGATCCCATCAGCGCGCGGTTGGCGTCGTCATGTTCCAAAAACGGGATAAGGCTCGCCGCGACGGACACCAGTTGCTTGGGCGAGACGTCCATGTAATCCACCCGCGAAGGCTCCACGTCGATGAAGTCGCCTTTGCTGCGGCAGGTGACGCGCTCGGTGAGGAAGTTTCCCTTCTCGTCGATCGGCGCGTTGGCCTGGGCGATGATGTAGTTTTCCTCGCGGTCGGCGGTAAGGTACTCGATGTGGACGCTGACGCGGCCTTTATCGACGCGGCGATAGGGGGTTTCCAGGAAACCAAAATCATTGACCTGCGCGAAGGTGGCCAGCGAGGCGATCAAACCGATGTTGGGGCCTTCGGGCGTCTCCACCGGGCATATTCTCCCGTAGTGCGAAGGGTGAACGTCGCGCACCTCGAAACCCGCCCGGTCCCGGGACAAACCGCCAGGCCCAAGGGCTGAAAGCCGCCGCTTGTGGGTCAGTTCGGCCAGTGGATTGATCTGGTCCATGAACTGCGATAGCTGGCTGCGTCCGAAGAAATCCCGGATCACGGCTGAGAGCGCCTTGGGATTGATCAGTTTCTGCGGCGACATGCTTTCCAGGCTCTGATCGAAAAGCGTCATGCGCTCCTTGACCAGCCGTTCCGTCCGCGCCAGGCCCACCCGGCATTGGTTGGCCAGCAATTCGCCCACAGTGCGGATGCGGCGGCTGCCCAGGTGATCGATGTCATCCAGGCTGCCTTCGCCTTTCTTGAGGCGCAAAAGATACTTCGTCGCGGCCACCAGGTCTTCCTTCGTCAGAATCCGCGAATCGCCGCCTTTGATGCCCAGCTTCTGGTTGATCTTGTACCGGCCCACCCGGCCAAGGTCATACCGCTTGGGATCAAAGAACAGCCGCTTGATCAAAGCGCGGGCGTTGGCGGCCGTTGGCGGGTCGCCCGGCCGCAGTCGCCGATAGATGTCCTTGAGCGCCTCCTCTTCGTTCTTGGTCGGGTCCTTCTTGAGGCATTTGATGACAATGCCATCGTCAATCGTCGTATCCACCACCCTGATCTTGTTGATGCCCAGCTCGGCAATTTGTTTGACGACCGCCTTGGAGAGCGGCTCAAACGCGCGGGCCACGACAATCGCCTTGTCCGCATCGACGGCGTCCTCGATGAGCACCTTGTTCTGAATGTCCTCCAGCTTCTCGGCCTCCTTCACGCTCAACTCTTCGATGTCATAAAAGAGCTTCAGGATGTCCGCGTCGGTGCCGTAGCCCAGCGCGCGGAAGAATGTCGCGGTGAGGAATTTGCGGCGGCGCTTCTTGCGGTCGAGGTAAACGTAGAGCAAATCGCTGGTGTCAAACTGGGCTTCGTACCACGAGCCGCGGTCGGGGATGATGCGGAAGGAATGGAGGGTCTTGCCGTTGGGATGCTGGGTGGCTTCAAAGGCCAGACCGGGGGAGCGGTGCAACTGGCTGACGATGACGCGCTCGGCGCCATTGATGACAAACGTGCCCTGCGGCGTCATCAAAGGCAGTTCGCCCATGAACACGCTCTCTTCCTTGGCTCCCTTTTCCTCCTTAAGGAGAAACGTCACATGGAGCGGAGCGCCGAAGGTGATGCCTTCCCTGAGACACTCGAGCCAATCGTGGCGCGGTTCGCCGATTTCATAGCTTTGGAATCCCAGCACGCACTTGCCGTCATAGCTCTCGATGGGAAACACCTCGGTGAATACCGCCTGCAGCCCCGCGTTCTTCCGCTTGGATGCCGGGGTGTCAGTCTGCAAGAATTCCCGGTAGGAATTGGTCTGCAATTCGATCAGGTTCGGAGGCGCAATGACCTCCTTGATCTTTCCAAAATGGACGCGTTCAGTCGGCTTGGATGGCATGATAACCTCAGGTCATTCTCCGGCGCGGGCCGGCTTTTTGTTTAGCTGCAACAACAAGCGGCCCGTTCCCCTTCGTGAGGAGATCGCGCCGGTTCAAAGATCCTCTTGCTGAAACGATGATACTCGTTTTAGAAATCGCTCTCGTGTCGGTTCAAATTGGGCGGCGGGGAAAGACAACCCCGCCGCCCAAAGATACACCATAATTATTTAACTTCAACTTTGGCGCCCGCGTCTTCCAATTTCTTCTTCGCCGCGTCGGCGTCCGCCTTGTTGGCGCCTTCCAGCACAGCCTTGGGCGCTCCCTCGACCAGCGCTTTGGCATCCGCCAATCCCAGGCCCGCTTTGATCTCGCGGACCGCCTTGATCGCCGCAATCTTCTTGTCGGCGGGCGCCGAGACCAGAATCACGTCGAAAATGGTTTTCGCCTCGGCCGCGGGCGCTGCGGCGGCGGGTCCGGCTCCGGCGGCGGCGACCGCGACCGGCGCGGCGGCGCTGACGCCCCATGCCTTTTCCAGTTGTTTGACCAAGTCCGCGGCTTCCAAAACCGTCAACTTGCCCAGTTGTTCCACTAATGCTGTAATATCAGCCATGTTTCCTTTCAGTCTCGTTGCCGTCCGCGGCCGCGGACGCTTTGCGCTCGCGAGCCCGCGAGCCGACGATTTACTTTGTTTTTGTTGTGTGCCTCGTCTCCATTGGATTGATGGATTGGAAGCGGTTTACTCTTCTGAACTGTTCAAACCCCGGCGCCCTTGTCCACATGCGCCTGCAAGACGCGCGCCACCTGTGCGCCCGGCTCGTTAAGCACCCGGGCCAGCTTCGTCGCCGGCGCCAGAATCACTCCCAGCAGCCGCGCCCTGAGCACGTCCAGGGACGGCAAATCGGCCAGGGCAATGATGTCGGCGCTTTCCAGCCGCTGGTTCTTTAAGTATCCAAACCGCACTTTGGGCTTGTCAAATTCCGCGCTGAACGTCTTGACCACCTTGGCGGCCGAGGCGACGTCGCGCTGCCCGGTGACGACGGCCAATTGGCCGGTCAAAGAAGCGCCCAAGTCGGCCACGCCGGCCTCCTTGGCGGCGAGGCGGAAGATCGAATTCTTGACAACTCGCATCTCCGCGCCCGCCTTGTGCAGGCGTTTGCGCAACTCGGTGATCGGGCCTACTTTGAGGCCGCGATAATCGACGACTATGAAAAAGGGCGAGGCGTTGAGCCGGGCCAGGTACTCGCTGTTGATGATTTGTTTTTCGGCGCGCATGGTGGTTTGTTGGGGGTTAGGCGGCGGCCAGGAATTCGCGCACGTCCACCCGCACCGGCGGGCTCATCGTGGCGGAAATGGTGCAAGTGTGGATAAACGTCCCTTTGGCGCTGCTGGGCTTCGCCTTGGCCACGGCTTCGATCACCGCCCGCGCGTTCTCCACCAACTGCACTGCCCCAAACGAGGCCTTGCCAATCGGCACATGGACGTTGCCCCCTTTATCCACTTTGAATTCCACGCGGCCCGCCTTGACTTCCTTGACCGCCTTGGCGGTGTCCTGCGTGACGGTCCCCGTTTTCGGATTGGGCATCAGCCCGCGCGGTCCCAGCGCTTTGCCCAGTTTGCGCACCTCCGACATCGCGTCCGGCGTGGCGATGGCCACGTCGAAATCCGTCCAACCTTCGGTGCATTTCTGAATCAAATCCTCGAATCCGACAAACTCCGCCCCGGCCGCGCGGGCGGCATCGGCGGCGGTGCCGGGCTTGGCAAACACCAGCACCCGCACGGTCTTGCCGCTGCCATGCGGCAAGGGCACCGTGCCCCGGACCATCTGGTCCGATTGCTTGGGATCGATCCCCAATTTGAAGGCCATGTCAATGGTTTCATTGAACTTGGCCTTGGGAAACTTGGCGAGGACCTCGATGGCCGAACTGAGCGGATAAACTTTTCCGGCTTCGACCAGTTCGCACCCTTTTTTGTATCGTTTGCTTGGCATAATATGGAGCGGTGCAAGCGAGTGCCACCCGTGGACGGCGACTCTCCCGCGATGGATTAATCCTGGACTTCGATCCCCATGCTGCGGGCCGTCCCCGCGATGACCCGGAACCCGGCCTCTTCAGAGGTTGAGTTCAAATCTTTCGCCTTCATCTTGACGATCTCCAGCACCTGTTTGCGCGTCACTTTGCCCACTTTCTCCTTGTTCGGCACCTTCGAGCCGGAGGCTATTCCCGCGGCCTTCTTCAGCAGAACCGATGCCGGAGGCGACTTGGTGATAAAGGTGAAGGACTTGTCCTGATAGACGGTAATGACGACCGGAATAATCAGGCCGGCCTGCTCTTTGGTCGCGGCATTGAACTCCTTGCAGAAGCCCATGATGTTGACGCCTTGCTGGCCCAAGGCCGGTCCCACCGGCGGCGCCGGGTTGGCCTGGCCGGCCGGTATCTGCAACTTTATTTGTCCCGTAATCTTTTTTGCCATAAAAATCTATGCTTTCTCCACCTGCCAATACTCCAGTTCAACAGGCGTGTTGCGCCCGAAAATGTTCACTGTCACCTTCAGTTTGCCCCGGTCAGGCTCAATCTCCTCGATCAACCCGCTGAAATTCAAAAACGGCCCGTCATTGATCTTCACCGTCTCGCCCACGTCAAAATGCACCTTCGGCTTCTCGGTCTCTTCCGACTCCGTTATCTGCTCCTTGATCGTGGCGATCTCGTCCGGCGTCACCGCCATCGGGCGGTCCCCGCCCACGATGCCGATCTTCCCAGGCGTGTCCTGGATGAAATACCAGGGCCGCTCCATGATCCGGTTATTCTCGTCCAGCAGCACCATGTCGATGTACACATAGCCGGGATGCAGCTTGCGGCTCGTCACCGTTTTCTTGCCGCCGCGCACATCCACCACCTTCTCGACCGGCACCAGAACTTCCTTGATGAATTCGCCCATCTCCTCCGCTTTCAGGCGCTTCTCAATGTTCTCTTTGACCTTCTGCTCCTGCCCGGACAAAGTATGGATGACAAACCACTGGCTCTTTGGCATTAGGTAGTCCTCAAACTATGAGTTGCAGCAAATACGCCACGAACAAATCCACCCCCACGGTAAACGCCCCCAGCAGCGCCACCGACACCATCACAACGGCCGTCGAGCCGGTCAATTCATCCCACGTTGGCCAGGTGCATTTCTTGAGCTCTTCCTGCGTCTCCCGCACATAGCCCGAGAGCCACAGAAATGAGCCGCGCCGCCATAGCAGCGTAAAAGCCGTCATGGCAACCACGATTCCAATTATTATTGGCAAATACTCTTTCATCTCAATTCCTGTTCTTGGCGGAGGGGGAGGGATTCGAACCCCCGGTACGGTTTCCCGCACAACGGTTTTCAAGACCGTCGCAATAGACCACTCTGCCACCCCTCCGATCTCAACCCCGCTACTCTCGTTCCCCACGGATGGCAGGGCGGGAGGGACTCGAACCCCCAACCGACGGTTTTGGAGACCGCTACTCTACCAATTGAGCTACCGCCCTTTACCCCCGGAGCAGTCCTTCGTCCATAGACAGGCGCGCCTTGCGCTCCTGCCGCAAATTTACGCCACAATGTCTGACACCCGACCCGCCCCAATCGTTCGACCGCCTTCCCGAATGGCGAATCGCTGCCCTTTTTCCATCGCCACTGGCGCGATCAATTCAATATCCACCGACACGTTGTCGCCGGGCATCACCATCTCCACACCCTGCGCCAATTGCACCGTCCCAGTCACGTCCGTCGTCCGAAAATAGAACTGCGGACGATAATTGGTGAAAAACGGCGTGTGCCGCCCACCCTCGTCTTTCGACAAGACATACACTTCCGCCTTGAATTTCGTGTGCGGCGTGATCGTCCCGGGTTTCGCCAGCACCATCCCGCGCTCCACTTCGTCCTTCTTCGTCCCCCGCAGCAGCACCCCAACGTTGTCCCCGGCGCTCGCCTTGTCCAGCAGCTTGCGGAACATCTCTATGTCCGTCGCCACCGTCTTGCGCGTGTCCTTAAGCCCGACAATCTCCACGTCGGACATCTTGTTCAATTCGCCGCGCTCAACCCGTCCCGTAACCACCGTGCCGCGGCCCTCAATGTTGAACACGTCCTCAATGCACATCAGAAATGGCTTGTCAATCTCGCGCGGCGGCATCGGAATAAAGCTGTCAACGGCGGCGAGCAAATCGTCGATTGACTTCACCCCTTCAGGCGTCGCCGCCAGCGCGGCTGTCGCGCTCCCGCGCACCACCGGCGTCTTGTCTCCGGGAAACTGATACTTGTTGAGCAGATCGCGGATTTCCATCTCCACCAGGTCGAGCAGCTCAGGATCATCCACCAGATCGACCTTGTTGAGGTAAACCACGATGGCCGGCACACCCACCTGGCGGGCCANNACCGCAATCGTCACCGTCTTGGTCGCGTCCCGCACCGTCCCCCCTTTGGTGATGTCGGCATAACTGATCGCCTTGGCCATGCCCTTTTTGCTCTGGCACTCGACAATCGCGGCCGTCAAGGTGGACTTTCCATGGTCAACGTGGCCGATGGTGCCGACATTGACGTGGGGTTTCGTTCGTTGGAAGGCTTCTTTTGCCATAGTCTCCTGCTTCTTTGTTTTTAGTTGCTGTCCGCTTCGATATTCAATTTCAACATAGTTATCTGGAGCCCATGATCAGAATTGAACTGATGACCTCGTCCTTACCAAGGACGCGCTCTGCCAACTGAGCTACATGGGCAAAAGCCGATTATATCATCGCTCCCGCAATCTGACCGTGCGAAACGACAAAAAACCATTCCCCCAGCCTCCCTCGCTTTTGGCGAAAGAACCCAGGGCCTCAATGGTTCCTATTTTCCACCCGATAACTTTGCTCAAAATACGTTGCCCCGGAAAACGTGTCAACGGCTTTTTTCAGTTTTTTTTCGGCCCCCGCGCAGACCAGCTTTCGTAGCGCAGCCCCTCGCGCAACCGTCTTGCCGACAATTTGTTCACTTCTCCAAACCCGCGGAGGCGGGGGCCGATTTGGAAATCGGCGGCACGGCAGGTTTGGAACCTTCGCCACGGCTATCCCTGATGAAGGAAATCTTGAACCAACTCCTTAAACAATCCCTCGGCTTGCCATGACCCCGGACGCAATCAAAATCGTCAAAGAGGCAACCTCAAAATAAGTCCATGACTCCGACCCCATTCCTCTTGCTCCAAAACGAGGGCTACTTGATGCAAGGGTGCTTCAAATCATCCCTCAAAATTCTACGCCAGGCGCAAACCGGTGAACGCGGCCAGTTTTATTCAGCTTGTTTCAATTACGCAATCGGCCTGGAACGCTTGCTCAAAGTTTTGCTGCTTCTTGATCACTGGCGCCGCGAACGCAAATTCCCTGACTTCGACACACTAAAACAATATGGCGGGAAATCTGGTCACAACCTTGAGCGGCTATACGAATCCGCCCGCAATCTGTTTGCTCCCTACGAAGTCGAATGGAAACCCGCTTACGAGCCGGACGCCATCAATCGCGATCTCTTGGGCTTTCTGGCCGACTTCGCCAATGGCAGTCGCTTTTTCAACCTCGACACCTTGGCCGGAGCGCCCAAATCAGAAGACCCCATCCGCCGCTGGGAAAAATTGTTCTACCGTGTTAATGCCCAGGATGTCCCCGGCGAAAAGTCATCACTTACCGGCCTCGACGCAAAAGACCCCGAATCCATGTCCACGGTGGAATTCGCCGTGCATCATGACTCCTGTTAAGGGTCAGTCCTAGGAAATTGGTGACTCCTGTTAAGGGTCAGTCCTAGGAAATTGGTGTCCGTTCATTTTCGGTCGCCGCCCGAGTCAACCCCAAAAACCATAAGTTCCTGGCGCCCATTCAGCCGTCCCTCCGGGACCAGGGCTGGCCGGACCGGCGCGGGTTCAAGGTTCCGGAGCCGCGGTTGTTCCGACAAGATTCTCAAGGATGCCTTTTCCACTTCGTTGCCTTCGTTTCCTTTTGTTCAAGTTCTTTGGGCAAAATGAGGAGGAATGTTTTCCCGCGGAGCACGCGGAACACGCGGAAAGATGAGAAGATGTGCCAGACTCCCCTTTCTGCGTCATTCTGCGTGGTCTGCGGGCAAAAGCCTGTCCTGATTATCCGTGTCCATCCGTGAAAACCGTGGTTAAACCTCTTCGTTTTTGTTCAAAACCCCTTTAGTTGCGGCTGGCCGCTCTGGGCAGGCTTATGCACCCCTGTTCACCATAAAAAGCAGCGCGGGGGCTGGAGTTCATCCGCGGGCCAAGAATTGGGTTTGAACTTTGAGTTGATTGGAGTTTAAGCTTCCCGCAATGAAACACGCGGGGATAGCCCGGCGGGCGGCGCTCAAGTTGATCCTCCCGCCCTTGCTGGCGGTGATTGCCGCCGGCTTGCTGGGCCTCATGCTCGGCTGGCCGGCCTGGCTGGCCGGGCTGGCCGGTACTGCGGCTGCGCTTTGGCTGCTCTTCGCGGGCTTCACCGTTTATTTCTTTCGAGATCCCGAAGCCCGGCCCCCCGGCGCTCCGGGCCTGGCCCTCTCCCCGGGCCACGGCAAAGTCGATGCCATCGAAATCCTCAACCAATCGCCGTGCTTCCCAGGGCCTTGCCACCGCGTTTCGATTTTCTTGTCCGTGATCGACATTCATGTGCAAAACGCGCCCGTCAGCGGCAAAATAGCGGGCCTGCGGCATGCGCCGGGCCAGTTTATCAGCGCGCTCAAGCCCCAATCCGCGCTCCAGAATGAAAACGTGCTCATCGAATTCGCCTCCGCCGAGACGCCCGGCGAAAAGGTCGGGGTGCGCCTCATCGCCGGAGTGATTGCGCGGCGCATCGTGCCCTTTGTGCGGGAGGGGGATGAATTGCGCCGCGGGCAACGGATCAGCCTGATTCAGTTTGGTTCCCGCTGCGATCTCTACCTGCCGCTGGATTACAAGATCAAGGTCAAGCTGGGGGACAAGGTTGTTGGCGGCGAAACGATTATGGCCGCAAAGGCTTAGTTTATGGAAACGCCCCCAAACCACCCCCACGCGGACAAGCCGGAGCCGGCCCTGAGAATCTATTTTCTGCCCAACCTGATGACGGCGGGGAATCTGTACTGCGGATTCGTGGCGCTTCACAAGATCATAGACGCCAAAACCGGCCCGCCAGGCAACGGGGAAATCAGGGCTGCGCTGGCCTTTATTCTGCTGGCGTGCATCTTCGATCTGCTCGATGGCCGCCTGGCGCGCATGGGCGGGGTGGAAAGCGCTTTTGGAAGGGAATTTGATTCCCTGGCCGACTTGATCTCCTTCGGCGTGGCCCCGGCTTTCCTGGTGCATCGCGTGGTGTTGCGCGACGTGTTTCTTGACCGGCCCGAAATCGGCTGGTTCATCGCTTCGATTTACCTCATGTGCGGGGCCTTGCGCCTGGCGCGTTTCAATTGCCTGGCCGCCATGCCCGGGGGAGGCGGTGGGAAGGAGTTTCTGGGCTTTCCCATACCGGCCGCGGCCGGGTTGGTCGCCTCACTGACCTTGTTTCTGATGTGGGACGAGGATAAAGCGGACCTATCGACCGGCGTGTGGCGCTTTGTCCTGCCAGCCATGCTCCTGTTTCTCTCGTTTATGATGGTGAGCGAGGTCAAGTACCCTTCCTTTAAAACTCTGGATTTGCGGGCGCGTCGCACTTTTCCAAAAACGGTCGTCGTTCTCCTCTTCGCGGGCTGCCTGCTTATGTTGCGCGATCTGATACTGCCCGTCGTCCTGCCCTGCATCTTCACGATTTATTTGCTCTACGGCTTTATTCGTCCGCGGATTTCCGGCAAAGTCCGCCAGGAAATTGAGGAAGAGGAGGACGAAGACGGCGCCGGCCCCCCTTGACATGTTAGATCACATTCCCTGCCTGCTGGCCGCGCTGACCGGGTTCTTGAGCGGCTTTGTCCTCTCGGTGCCCGTCGGCCCCGTTAATCTGACCATCATTAACGAAGGCGCCCGGCGCGGCTTGCTTTGGGCCTTGCTGATTGGCTTCGGGGCAACGGCCATGGAGGTGATCTATTGCGCGCTGGCATTCACCGGATTCGCCTCCTTTTTCAACGGCCGGGTGATCAAGGCGTCGATGGAATTGGCAAGCTTCGTCTTCATGCTCTACCTGGGCATCCGGTTTCTCAAGGCCCGCAGCATTGATTCCGTCGCCCCGGTTGAGGCCAGGATCAACGAGCGCATGCACGCCCATTCGGCGTTCGCCACCGGTTTCGTGCGCGTCATGGGCAATCCGGGAGTGTTTCTGTTCTGGATCGTCCTTGCCGCCAACTTCAAGTCCCGCGATTGGGTCGGGACCGGCGTGGCGGACGTCGCCTCATGCGTGGCGGGCGTGGGCCTGGGGACCAATTTATGGTTTTCCGGCCTCAGTTACGCCGTCTCGCGCGGCCATAAGAAATTCACCGAGCACACTTTGCTGCGCATGGAGCATGCCTCCGGCCTCTGCCTGCTGGGCCTGGCCGTGGCCCAAGGCGTCCACATCGTCTGGCAAATGGTGCGGCACCAAATCTGAGAGAATTGGCCTTCGCCCTTGCAAAAGGCCGCGGCGCTTCCTAAATTCTCCATGTGAAAGTCGCGGATTATCAGTTATCGCAGTACCTCCCGGTGCTGATCCTGGGCATCGTCGCGGTCGCTTTTGCCGCCGGCACGCTCCTGCTCTCCGTCCTGGTGGGCAAGCGCGGCCGCGACTCGCGGATCAAAGACACCGCCTACGAATGCGGCATGTTGCCCGTCGGCGCGGGCGGGACGCGGCTGTCGGTGAAGTTTTACCTGGTGGCCATGCTGTTTATTCTATTTGACATCGAAGTCGTGTTTCTCTACCCGTGGGCCGTCATTTTTCGGAGCGAGGCGGGCCGGGAGCCGGGCGTGATCTTGGGTTCGATGATCGGCTTTATGCTCATTCTCTTCATCGGCTACCTTTACGCCTTGAAGAAAGGGGCCTTCGACTGGAAGCATTAAAGTGTCTTCTCCCGCGATCCAATTCGGACCGGACGGCTGGCGCGCTCTGATCGCCCGCGATTTTACATTTGACAACGTCCGCCTCGCCTCCCAGGCGGCCGCCTCCTGTTTGCGCACTGAGTTGGCCGATCCAGCATCGTCCCTGCGCCGGCGCCCCCCCGCCGTCATCCTGGCTTACGATTGCCGTTTCCTCGGCCGCCAATTTGCCCTCGCCGCGGCCGAGGTGTTCGCCGCCAACGGCTTCAAACCCATCCTGTGCGACCGCGACACTCCCGCGCCGGTTTTCGCCCTGGCCCTCCGCCGGCGCAACGCCATCGCCGGCATCAACATCACCGCCGGCCACAGCCCGCCCGAGTACTCGGGCTTTCAATTCTCGCGGCACCACATCGCGGGCGCCCCGCCCGAAGCGACGCCGCCCATCGAAGCGGCCATCGCCCGGCTCCAGCGCGAGAATTGGAGTTTCCCGGCCGCCGTCGTCGGCACCTTTGCCTGCCAGGGCCTTGATCCCCAGCCCGATTACTTCAGACACATCCGCAATCTCGTCCAATTCTCCACCATCAAAAAAGCGCGCCTCAAAATCGGCGTCGATCTCATGCACGGCTGCGGCCGGGGCTACCTGGACGCCATGCTCCGCGAAGCGGGCGCGCGCCTGACGGTGCTTCATGGCGATCCGGACCCCATGTTCGGCGGACATCCGCCGGAGCCGGCCGCCGGGAACCTTGCCGACCTGCGCCACCTGGCGCGCTCTGGAAAGGTCTGCCTGGGATTGGCCACCGACGGCGACGCCGGCCGGTTCGGAGTGGTGGACGCCGACGGCTCCTGGCTCACGCCCAACCAAGTGCTGGTATTGACGCTTTATCACCTGGCCAGGAATCGCGGCTGGAAAGGCGCCGTCGTGCGCACGGTCGTGACGAGCGGTCAAGCCGCCGCTGTGGCCGCGCATTTCGGGATTAAAACCCACGAAACGCCCGCCGCCTTCAAACACATCGGCGCGATCCTGGAATGGGAGCCGGTCATCGTCGGGGGAGGGGAGTCCGGCGGCTTGAGCATGCGAGGACACATGCCGGAGAACGACGGGATACTGGGGTGCTTGTTGATGGCGGAACTTGTGGCGGCGGAGGGCAAGCCGCTGGGAGCCGTGCTAAAGGATATAACCAAGCTGACCGGCGCGGCTCATACCCGGCGTATTCTGGCTCCAGGAACATCCGGACGCAAACGCAGCAACTCCTTGGAGGCGTGAATGACCTCGGAGATGATGTCGCGCGCCATGCAAATGGCGATCTTCGGACACAGAGAACGAAACTGCGTGGTCCGCTGAATCTGTGCCGAAGCCCCGCTTCGCTCAATGCGTCTGTTCGCTCGACCGATCTGCGCTTTCCCTTCAAAGGATTCGCTCCAACGTCTCCACAACCGTTTTCACGCAACTTTTGCAGGTCTTACTCTGAAGATCGTTCTCCTTGAAATATCGCTGTCCGTCCGGCGTGCCGAGGTCGCAGCCTTTGAGCAGCGCGCGGCAGTTGCATGTGCCGTGTTCCGATTCAAATTGCGATATAAGTTCGCGCACCTTCCGGTACGTTTCCTCCGTGGCCGCCCTGTCCTGTCCCTCGCCGCGTCCATGCTTGATTCCAAGAGTGACAATGCCCCCGGCTATCGCTCCGCAAACCTCCTGTCTTCGAGCCATCCCGGCCCCAAAACCGCAAGCCAGTTTCAGAGCGGCATTCCTGTCGAGGCCAAGATCATCGCAAAACGAGTAGAGCACCGCTTGAGCGCAGTTGTACCCGGAAAGGAATTTCGTCACGGCGACATCGCTTCTCGCGCTCATAAGCTCCTTCGCGCCGCCCCGATGAAGGGGGGGCTTGTTGGTTGGTCTATTCTTACCCATGACATGAACGTAAAATCGGGCGGGAACGGTTGTCCAGTCGTAAATCAACTGAAAATAATTCTTGCCATCACGCCCGCGGCGTGCGAACGTTATTTCGTCATTTGACGAAATATCAATATATGCGCGGTTTCATGGCCATCACCAAGGCGTTGTCCGACCCGAACCGGGTGCGGATTCTCCTGGCGCTCCGGCGCGGCGAACTCTGCGTCTGCCAGATTACCGAGATGTTCGGCTCCGCCCCCTCCACCGTCTCCAAGCATCTCTCCATTCTGCATCACGCTGGTTTGATTGTCTCCCGCAAATCGGAACGCTGGGTTTATTACCGCCTGCCGGACAACGCCGCCCTCGCCGCCGTGCGGGAGGCGCTGCGCTGGGTTCATAAATCACTCGCCAAGTCCGATGAATCCAGGGCCGACGCGAAAAAGCTGAAACAGATATTGAAGACCGACCTCGCCGTCATCTGCCGCCGCCAGAAATGCTGCTAACCCGTGAATCCAAAGTGAGCTGCGGCGGAACTCCATCAACCGCTCCCAAACGCCTCGCTTTTTTCGAGCGTTACCTGACCGTTTGGGTGTTTCTCTGCATGATTGTCGGCGTGGCGTTCGGCAAGCTGGCGCCCGGCTTGACCGGCAGCGTTGGCAAATGGGAATTTGTCCAAGGCTCCCACGTCAACGCCCCCATCGCCGTGCTCATCTGGCTCATGATTTATCCAATGATGCTCAAGGTGGATTTCAGCGCCCTGGGCGGCATCGGACGCAAGCCCAAAGGCCTTGCCGTCACACTGTTTGTCAACTGGCTGGTGAAGCCCTTCAGCATGGCGTTTCTGGCCTGGCTGTTCATGCGGCACATTTTCAAAGCGTGGATTTCCCCGGAACTGGCAAGGGAGTACACCGCCGGACTCATCATTCTCGCCGCCGCGCCCTGCACGGCGATGGTGTTCGTCTGGAGCTATCTCACCGATGGCGACCCTGTTTACACGCTCGTGCAAGTGGCGGTCAATGATCTGATCATGCTCGTCGCATTTGCCCCCATCGTCATGTTCCTGTGTGGCATCGCCAATGTCGTTGTGCCGTCCAAAGTCCTCATCACATCCGTCGTGGTATTCATCGTCATCCCGCTCGCGGCGGGCTGGCTGACGCGAACGCTGCTTCTGAAATCGCGCGGCAAAGACTGGTTCGAGACAAATTTCCTGCCGAAGTTCCATCCGGTGACAATCTTCGCGCTATTGTTGACGCTCATTTTGATCTTCGCGTTTCAGGCGGAGAATTTGACCGCGCGCTGGCTGGCCGTCGCATTGCTGGCCGTGCCGATCATCATCCAGGTCTATTTCAACTCCACCCTTGTTTACCTCCTGATGCGCAAATGGCGCGTGCCGCACAATGTCGCCTCACCCGGCGCGCTCATCGGCGCGAGCAATTTCTTTGAACTGGCCGTCGCCGTGGCTATCACGCTCTTTGGCGCGGATTCCGGCGCGGCGCTCGCGACCGTCGTTGGCGTGCTCGTGGAAGTGCCGGTGATGCTTTCCGTCTGCAAAATCTGCAACGAATCACGCAATTGGTATCAACAAAAACTCCATTAAATCCATGCCTGCCAATGCAAAACCCGCCATCTTGATTCTCTGCACCGGCAACTCCTGCCGCAGCCATATCGGCGAAGGCTTCTTGCGCGCCGCCCTCGGCGATTTGGCGAACGTCCACAGCGCCGGCTCAAATCCTGCCGGTTACGTCCATCCCCTTGCCATCAAAGTCATGGCCGAGGCGGGCATTGATATTTCCACGCACCGCTCGAAACACCTCAAGGAATTTCTGGGCCAGCCTGTCACCACAGTCGTCACCGTCTGCGACAACGCCGATCAAGCCTGCCCGCTGTTCCCCGGCCAAGTGAACCGCCACCACTGGCCTTTCATTGACCCCGCCAAAGCCGCCGGCACGGATGAGGAAAAGCTGGCGGTCTTCCGCCATGTGCGCGATGAGATGCGCCGCGTCTTTGAAGCCTACGCCGCCGGCTTCCGCGATCAGGGCAAAGAAGGCCATTCATAGGGGGTGGCCAGGGGAAGCTGGAAGCCGGGTCCGGGTGGCCGCCGCCGATTTGAGGCCGCGCAATCGAAGTGGAAACGCAACCGCCTCAAAGAGGAAAACGCTTGATTCCAAGGGTCCTTTAGCTTCCCCCAATAAACATGCTCAAGTAATCCGGCCTGCTGCCGATGTCATATTTGGTACGGCATTGTCTGAAACAGATTCAGCCGGCCTTTTGGGAGAGCCGGAAAAGTATGTCGCGCAACAGAGAAAACAAAAAACAGACGCACATCATGAAAAACACACGCTCGCTTGAACTCTGGCACTACATCCTGCTGGCCGCCATCGCGGGCTTGCTGCCCATGACCGGCATCCTTTTGTTCGTCATCGGCACCTCGGTCAACAAGGACATCAATTTCGGTTTGCAGGAAATGCGCGGCAACGCCTTCCAGCGCCCCTTGGAAGAACTGCTGGATTTGTTCCCCCGCTACGAAGCGGCGGCGCGCAAGGCTCAGGCCGGCGATGAATCCGCCAAATCCGGCCTGACGGACCTTCAACGGCGGATTGATTCGCAATTCGAGACCCTGGCCGCCAATTACAACGGCGAACTCGGACACTCACTCAAGTTCACCGATGCCGAACTCGCCGCGCGAAAACGCGACAATGCGCGGCTGTCGGCGGTACTCTCCGACTGGCAAAGCCTCAAAGCCGCCCCTCTCACGGTGGCCGCCGGCGATGAGGCCAACGGCAAACTGGTCGCCGCGGTCCGCGCGATGATGGCGCACTCTGGCGACCTTTCCAATCTCATCCTCGACACCGACCTCGACAGTTATTATCTGGTGGACATCACGCTTTCCACACTGCCGCAAACTCAGCAGCGATTGGGCGACATCACCTTGCAGGTAGGCGATTGGCTGCGCGCCGGAACCGTTGCGACAAATAGATCTCAAATCGCCGTCATGGCGGCGATGCTCCAGCAGGATGACCAGGACCGCATCACCGGGGACGCCCAGACCTCATTGAGCGAAGACAAGAATTTTTATGGCATCAGCGAGTCACTTCAAAAGAATCTCCCGTCGGCGATTGAAAAATATACCGCCGCCAATCAGGGATTCCTCGGATTGTTGAATCGCGTCGCGGCGGGTGAGACCGTGCCGGCGGCGGAATTGGAAAACGCCGGCTGGAACGCGCGCGCCGAAAGCTTTCGCCTCTGGGAAACCAGCGCCAATGAACTGGACACTTTGCTGTCCATACGCATCTCGGCGTTCCGCCATGGCCGGCTGTCGAGTTTTTCCGGCATCGCCGCCGCCTTCGCGTTGGTGGCGGTAGCCATCTGGTTCATTGCCCGGCGCCTTAACAAGTTGTTGCGCGCCATCAGCCAAAATCTCATCTCCGGCTCTGAACAAGTGGCCAGTGCCGCCGGCCAGGTTTCCTCCGCCGGCCAAACCCTTGCCGAGGGCGCCAGCGAACAGGCCGCGTCGCTGGAAGAAACCAGTTCTTCTTTGGAGGAAATGGCTTCCATGACCAAACGCAATTCCGAGAATGCCCAGAAAGCCAACGCTCTTGCCAAGCAAGCCCGCGCAGCCGCCGACAAGGGCACTGGCGACATCCAAACCATGTTCACAGCCATGGAAGCCATCAAAGTCTCCAGCGACAATATCGCCAAGATCATCAAGACCATTGATGAGATTGCTTTCCAGACCAATATCCTCGCCTTGAACGCGGCGGTTGAGGCCGCCCGCGCAGGTGAAGCCGGAATGGGGTTCGCTGTCGTTGCCGATGAAGTGCGCAACCTTGCCCAACGCAGCGCCCAAGCCGCCAAAGAAACCGCCGAAAAAATTGAGGGCGCCATTACGAAAGCCGGACAAGGCGTCGAAATCAGCGGCAAGGTCGTCCATACGCTAAACGAAATCGTGACCAAAGTGCGTCAGGTGGACGAACTCGTGTCCGAAGTCGCCAGCGCTTCCAGCGAACAAACCCAGGGCATTGCCCAAATCAACACTGCTGTCACGCAAATGGACAAGGTTACGCAGGCCAACGCGGCCAGCGCGGAAGAAAGCGCGTCCGCCGCCGAAGAGTTAAACACCCAAGCCGAGACAATTAAGACCTCGGTCGCCGAATTGCTCCAACTGGTGGGTGGACAGAGCGGCGCTCCCGCGACGAAGCCGGCCGATTCCTCCACGCGCGCGACGAAAACTCATGCGGTCGCTCCAGAAATGAAACGGCCCGTCACGAAAAACGGCAACGGACACACCCATCCTGCGCCTGCCATGGCAACCCTGGAGGAACGCAAGCGCACAATCCCAATGGAAAGCGATTTCACCTCATTCTAAATCCCGTATCTTTCCCCCTCCTCATTTCCGGGCCAGATCGACGCAGAGGATTTCCTGATCGTTGCGGACGAACATCCGGCGCCCGGCGAAGGCGGGATGCGACCACACCACCGGGCGGCCGGCATCGCGGTTGACCGGCTCGATAACGTGCGCCCGGCTGATCTCCTCGTAACCCTCGGGAGTGAGCCGCGCGATAATCAAATCGCCCTTTTCATTGAAGAGGAAAAAACGGTCCTGGTTCTTGATGATGAAAACATTGCCCCAGCGCGCTTCCTTGCCGTCGGCGGTGGTGGCGGCGAGCGTCTCCCACAGGCGCTCTCCCGTGGCGGCGTTGAGGCAGCGCAATTGGCCGTAGCTGCAAACGCCGTAGATATATCCGTCCTCCAGGAATGGCGTGCTCAGGACAGAGTGCAAGCCGTCGGTGTTCTGTTCACTCACGCGTTTGCTCTGCCAAAGCGTCGCCGCCGCCGGCTGGGAGGCATCCAGCCGGAGCATCCACGAACCGTTGTAAAAGCAAGTCAGGAAAAGCAGGTCCCCCATTTTGCGCGGCGTCGGGATGGTCATGCCAGCGCGGGCCGGCTCGGACGGTTTCAGGGACCAATAAACACGGCCCGTCTCCGGGTCCAGGGAGTTGACCGCTTCGGGATGCCATACGATCAATTGCCTGACGCCGCCCGCCTTGAAAATGACCGGGGAACAGTATCCCGGTTCCTTGGCGCTCAACGCCCGCCAGATTTCCCGGCCTGTGTTCTTGTCCAAAGCGACCACCGTCGAGTTGGAACCGGCGGCAAGGCAGATCAATTTGCCGCCGTCCAAAAGCGGGTTGCCGGCGAAACCCCAAGTGGGGGTCTTGATTTTGTAATCTTCTTTGAAATCCCGCGACCAGACGACGTGCCCCGTCGCCGCCTCCAGGCAGAGCACATTGCCTTCCGTTCCGAGCGAATAGACCCTGCCTCCGCTGACGACGGGTGTCGTGCGCGGGCCTGCCGGGTAGCTTGCGGTGTAGGGGCAATCGTATTCATGCCGCCAGAGAACTTTGCCGTCGCCGGCGCTGAGGCAAACGACGCGCTCGGCGCCGCGGATGCCGCCGGGCGCGGCGGCATGGGCCGGGGTGTCCGAGGCTTTGGCGAAGACGTGATCCAGGACATAGACGCGCCCTTGGGCCACGGCCGGGCCGGAATAGCCGGAACCGATCGCGGCGCGCCACACCACCGGCGGTCCGCCGGCCGGAAACGAACTGACAATGCCCGTCTCGCGCCACACGCTGTCCCTCCGCGGCCCAAGCCACTGGGGCCAGTCGTCAGCCCGGAGGCCCGCCGCGCAGCCCATCGCCAGCGCCGCGATCCATAGAACACGAATTGGCAGCCGATAAGTCAATGTTCGGAATACTCCTCCGTCATCTGTTCCCCACCGTGGGCGGGATTGGGCACCAGGTTTTGGCCGCGCGAATCCACCACGAAATCAAGCACTTCAAGAGGCACTTGGCCCAAATGATTGGGCGCCTCCTCCGGCACTTCAACCACATCGAAGTTCTCGTGCCGGCCCATCAATTCCAGCCGGACCGGCTCGTATTTGTAGCGGATGTCGCTGCCGTTGGTCGTCTGTGAGCGCACGGTATCTGTTCGTTCCAATCCCAGCTTCTTGATGACTGTGGGCTTGAGATAGAGGCGCGTGGCGCCAGTGTCCACCAGCGCCTCAACTTCAATCTCGCGGGGTTTGGCCTTGCGGGCGCCAGCCGTCTTGAGGAAGGCGTCCTTCAGATTGGTGAGCTTGATCTTGACAATGACTTTGCCCATGTCAAAAGGCTCTCAAAAATCTGAAGGAGGGTCAATGCGCTTATCAATCTAGCGCGCCCTGTATTTCAGAGCCGTTGAGACCGGCGGGCGGGAGGGAACCTGGATTAAATTGACTGGCAGCCAGGCGGCCCGGTTGGAATCGAGGTAATCAAGCGAAGCCAGCAACGCGGGAACAGGCGTGTCAAGCTTATGCGCCCGCCAGACCGCGTGGCGGAGATTCTCCTGGCTGGCCATGACCCGCTGGGAAAAATCGTCATCGGCGAGCAAGTCGGGCGCGCGCGGGATCGCTTCCAAGGCGTTCGTGATGTCATCAAGCAACGTGGTGCGCAAGTGGGTGCAGCCTTTCCATGCCCGCAGGATTTCGGGGAGGTTGAACTCAAAGCCCAGATGTTCCGAGGCGGCGATCAACAGCGCCATGCCCTGCGCGTAGGTAATCAGCATGGCGGAATGCAGCGCGCCGTGCAATTCGTTGAGCACACTTTCAGCGTCGTCGCCGAATCGCCCCATGGGTTGGCGGAAGGGCGACGCGAGCAGGGCCTGGCGGCGCTCCGCGGACACCGCGGGCAACTCGCCCGCGGCCGCCTCGATGGTGGGAATCGGCGTTTTCAATTCCCACGCGCTTTGGGCGACCCATGTTGCCAGCGCGTCGCGTCTGGCCGGCTTCAACTGATCCTCCAATAGCGGCCACGGCGATGGCGCCTCCTCCCGATCCGCGACCCGGATGGAAATTTCCATCAAGTAACCTTTGAGAATGCCGATGAGCCATGCGCCCGAAGTGTCGCGCAGCTCCTCAGCAGTCAAAAGCATGGCGCGTTGCAGCAGGAGAAAGGTTTCGGAGAGCAGTTGCAAGAGCGCATGCTCCAAACCGGCATGCACCATTTTCACGAAGTGGGCCTCCGGCGCGGTTTCAAAATAGCTCACGCACGGCTCCCCGCGAATCGTGGCGGCCATGCTTTGCAGCCAGGGGCGCGCGCGCTCACGCGCCTTGCGCGCTCCGCCGGCCATGACAATCGCCCCGTGACGCGCCTCCTTTTCGCCGCCGGATAGGCCCAGGCCCATGAATTGAATGGATTTCTCCTCCAAACGGCGCCCGTGGCTGGCCGTGTCCTTGAAATAGGAATCCCCGGCATCCATCACCAAGTCGTCGCTCTCCAATTCGGGCAGCAACTCATTCAACGTCGCGTTCATCGGCGCGTCCGCGCCGCTGAAGATGAGCACAGTCCGCGGTTGGCGCAGGTTTGCCGTCAATTCAGCCATGTTTGCCGCGACGCGCACTCTGGGAAACGCCATTTCTTCCGGCAGGACCGGCGTGTTTGTCGACGCCCCATGATAGGCCATCACGTTGAAATGATGCTCCGCAAGACGCAGAGCCACGTTACGACCGATGACATCCAGCCCGATGAGGCCGATGTCGCTTTGGATTGTCTCCGAACTTGCCATAAAACACGCCAAAAAACCGATTGAACCGATGCCAACGGCAACACAATACTCCCGCAACAAAACTCAAAGGGTATTGCGAGTCCAACTCGACTACGACAAACTTAATCTACATGGCAAGCCCCGCTGTCGCAATAGGGGAAAACCCTAAAATTGCCTTGATTTACACATCGCAAATCTCAACGCCTTGCCTCAGTGACGCGAGCGGGTCGGGTCGCGTCGGAACGAATTCCTGGGCGACATATCCTTTGAAGCTAGTCGCCACAATGGCCTTCATCACCGCCGGGTAATAGATTTCCTGCGTATCGTCGATTTCGCCGCGGCCGGGCACGCCGCCGGTGTGATAGTGGGCGATGTGCGGGTGGTTTTCGCGGATGGTGGCGATGAGGTCGCCCTCCATTATCTGCATGTGGTAGATGTCGAAAAGCAGTTTGAAGCGCTCCGAGCCAACGCGCTGGCGGAGCTGGACGCCCCAGGCGGTTCTGTCGCACATATAATCAGGGTGGTTGCGCCTGCTGTTGAGCAGTTCCATGCAGAGGGTGACCCCGTGTTTCTCGGCCAGCGGTACGATGCGCTTGAGGCCCAGGGCGCAGTTCTCCAAACCTTCCTCCTCGCTCATGCCTCGGCGGTTGCCGGAGAAACAGATCATGTTCGGATAACCCTGCCCGGCTGCAACGGGAATGGTCCGCTCGAAGAATTGGACGATTTTGTCATGGTTCTCCTTGCGATTGAGTCCACTGCCGATTCCGCCCGGCACGCCCGTGACCATCGCGCAAATCAGGTCGTGCTTTTTGATCGTCGGGAAGTCGGCCACCTCAATCAGGTCGATGGATTCCAGACCCATCTCCTTGGCCGCTTTGCAAAGGTCGTCCAGAGGGATTTTGTTGTAACACCATCGGCAGACAGAATGATGGATGCGCCCTTTGAGTTTGGGGCCGGCGGCGGCATCCGCCGCGCGCAGGCGGCGCGGGAGACCTGAGACGGCAGCCAGCGCGACGGCGCCGCCGGTGATTGCGCGGAAAGCGGAACGGCGAGACATTTTGCTATTCATGGCCTGCATACTATATCAAAATTGGGGCCGAGAAAATGGTTTCTTATGAAGTATGAGCACATTCGATAAGGTTTCCGGGCAATACCAGCAGAAGGCGCTGGTGCAGCAAGCTGCCGCCGAAAAGTTGCTTGCCCTCCTGAACATCGGCCAGAAGGACAATGTTTTGGATGTGGCCTGCGGCCCAGGGCACGTCACCGGGCAGATCAAGGCCATGACCCAAGGCCGAGTGGTCGGAACGGACATTTCCGCCGGGATGATCCACCAAGCCCAGGCCCGGCATCCCCTCATCGAGTTCAGGGGCGTGGCTGCCGAGGGCTTGGACTACCGGGAGGAGTTCGACGTGGTGTTCTGCAATTCATCCTTCCAGTGGTTCACCCAACCAGGCAAGGCCGTGGCGGCCATGTGCGCGGCTTTGCGGGCCGGCGGGAAAATAGGCGTGTCCTGCCCAGCCACGGAGAACTGGTCAACCTGCTTCAAGAGCGTGGCGGAGGAGGCGGGGGCGAACGCGGATCTGAGCGCGACTTTTGCCCGGTGGAAATCCCCCTGGTTCTGGCTGCCGGACGAGCGCTCCTACCAGAATCTCTTTGAGAGCGGCGGCTTTAGCACGATCCGGTGCCGGATCGAGTTGGAAGAAAAGCCGTATGACACCGATCAGGCAGTCGCCGTCTTTGCTTCCGGCGCCGCGCAGGGATACACCGGGAAAGAGTTTTACGACGTGCCCATTGACGACGATTACGTTTGTCGATTCAATGGCGCCATCCGGATGGCGATGAACAGACGGGCCCGCGACGGAAAGGTCACCGTGGATTTCCGACGTCTGTATTACGTGGGGATCAAAGCCGCACGATCCTGAGTACGGATGAGCATAAATACCCGTTATGCAAGGGCGATGGCGGCGTGGAGATGCTGAAAGTCCTGGCTGCGGTTAAAGGATTCCAAACAGCGCACCTTTTCTTCGTCTCCCGGCCGGATGAATGAACCTTGGGGGGCGGCAAGTCCCTCATCGGATAAACCGATAAAGACTCTTACGTTCTTGCCTTCCGCGTGAAGTGCCGCTCTTGCCACGTCCTTCAAAAAGGGAGGTGAAAACTGACCTAGTTGCAGGAGGCGCTCAAGCGTTGTTCCTCTGGCAACGTACGTGGGGTTGAGGTACATGGTGATTTTAATGCCGAAACGGGAAGCCGCAGCGCTCAGATAATCAATGGCCGCCCTAATATCAGCCACGGCATCCTCGTCGCTCATCGGAACCGGTTTCTGCATGAAATAACATGTCAACCGGAACTTGTACGTCGCCAGCATCCCGCAAAGATCCTCAAACCTGCTTAGCTCCAAGCCCTTTTTAAACACCCCGTTCCTGATGCGGGAATCAAAAGACTCGAAACCGATCGCAATTTCCAATTCAGTCGCGGTTTCACCCTCGGCAATTGCCCTTGACAAAATGACAAGCTCAGTCATGTCAACATACTCCGGCCGCGTCTCAACGGACAAAAGGGCCATGTTCGGCAGGTGAATGTTGAGTTTGGCTATCAAATAAATCAGGGCGGTGGTTGAAAATGTCGCCTCGTCAAGAATGGATCCGTTGTTGCTGATGATCACTTTCTTGATCGTTCGCAATCTCTGAAGAATCTCCGGTTGATTGAAGAGGTGGTCAACCTGGGCCATGATGCTTTTGAAGCTGACCCGATGCTTTGACGACACGCTTGGAAGATTGCAGCCGACACATCGCGACCATCTGCACGCCTGCGAGTAGAAAATGACAAACAGCGTCTCTCCCTCGAACGAATCTTGAAACCAGTAATTCACCGGCTTGGTTGGGTCATGCGCCTCATCGAATTGGTAGCTTTTCCCGCCCGCCGCCATGCCGTCCGTGATCTGCCTTTCAATCTCCATTTGGGTTAAATTGGCCATGTTAATAAACAATTCGCCGCAGGCGAGGCACGCGATCGAACGCCCCGTCCGCACTAATCACCGGCTCATGGTAAAAGCGGCAGAAGCCGGCAATCCAGTTATCATTTTCCCCAAGGCGCTGTCCGACGACAGCCAACTCGCGGTCCACGTCCGCCGCGGCCTCCGCGATTCCGCGATGCAGCGCGTAGATCTTCCACCACTTGAAATAATCCCAAGCGGCTGCCGAATTCTCGAAACCGGCGGCGACTTCCGCCAGACTGATGATCGACGTTCGGATGAGGTCCCCGCGATGGAGCGCCAGGAACGCCCGCGCCGGGCCCCGTCGGCCCTGCGCTCCCTCGTTGGCAAATTGAATCAGGAATGTCGTGTCGGCTATCATTTGCGTCCGCCGGATCGGCGGCCCCGTTGATTGAGCAGATGTGTGAGCGCCAACGGCTCCACTTTAGGGGGCGGCTCATGTTCGTAGGCGTCAAGCAATTCGCCGGCGGTCTCAGCGGGCTTATGGACGTGCCGGCGCAGCACCTTGGTGAAGGAATCTCCGCTGTCCTGTTTTAGAGAGGATAACAACCTGTAAACATCATCGTCTATGGTAATGGTCTTACTCATGCACGAATCATACATGAACAACGCAGCTCCTGTCAATGGGGGCTTCGTTATTCATGGAGCCGCCTAGAGGGCGCCGACGCCTTTTTCCTCGGTGCGGATGCGGATGGCTTCGCGGATGGCATAGACGAAGACCTTGCCGTCGCCGATCTTGCCGGTCCGGGCGGCGCTCAGTATGGCTTGGAGGACCGGCTCGACCAGGGCGTCGGCCAGGACAATCTCCAATTTAACCTTCGGCAGCAGTTCGGTCCGGTATTCGCCGCCGGAGTAGATTTCAACGCGGCCATTCTGGCGCCCGAATCCTTCCACTTCGCTGACGGTCATCCCGCCGATGCCCATGCCATAGAGCGCGTCGCGCACTTCATCCAATTTGAAGGGTTTGATGATCGCTTCAATTTTTTTCATAGGTTAATCGCCGCGGGAGGAGCCCTTATCTGTCAAGTGAAAATCCGGGTAGCACTCGGCCCCCATTTCCGGCAGGTCCAATCCCGCCATCTCATCCTCGTGCCGGCTGCGCAAGGGTTGGATCCTGCCCGCAACCTTGAACCAGGCCCAGGCCGACAATCCTGCGAAAATCAAACATGCCGCCGCCCCGATGAGTTGGGCGAGCAATTGCGAGGCGTCGGCTGAGGGCGCGCCAAAGAGCGGTCCCAATAGCCCGGTTACGCCGGCTTCCACGCCGGTTTTGGAGGCGGCATGGACTCCGTTCCAGCCGGCGCCGTAGCTTCCGTCGGCCAGGAGGCCCAGGCTCAAGACGCCCCAGGCGCCACCCACGGCATGGACGGAAACCGCCCCGATGGGGTCATCCACTTTCATCGTGCCTTCCAAAAACAGCACGGAATAGACCACCAGCACGCCCGCGACGGCGCCGATGATGAAGGCGCCCGCCCCGTTGACAAAGGCGCAGGGGCCGGAGATGGCGACCAGGCCGGCCAGCAACCCGTTGCAAATCATCGACGGGTCCGGCTTGCGAAACTTCATCGTTACCAACGCGCAGGCCGCCACCGCGCCGGCGGCGGCGGCTAGAATGGTATTGACGGCAATGAGCGGAGCGCGCTCCGGCGCGGCCATGAGGGACGGGCCGATGTTGAACCCAAGCCAGCCGGCCGCAAGGAGCAAGGTCCCGGAGATGACGCACCCCAAATTGTGTCCGGGCATGGGCCGGGGCCGCCCATCCCGGCTGTATTTGTTCAACCGCGGTCCCAGAGCCAGGGCGCCCATCAAACCCGCCACGCCGCCGGCCATATGGATGACGGAGGAACCGGCAAAATCGACGAATCCGTGGCCCAAGCCCAGGTTCTGGCCCAGTTGCGCCAGCCAGCCGCCGCCCCAGACCCAATTGCCGAACAAGGCAATGGGAAACGCCGCGCTCCAGAATCCGCAAGGAATGGCGCTGGAAAACCGCCAGCGCTCGGCCATGACGCCCGCGGGAATCATCACCGCCAGCATAACCACGGCTGCCTGGAAGAAGAAGCGGCACAGCGCCTGGGGATCACCGCCCAGGCCGCTGAGGAAGAATCCGCGGCGGCCCATCAGGCCGAAGGAATGTCCGAAGATACTCAACGACCACTCGCCGTCCGGCGCCGTCGCGCCGCCGGAGAGGAGGGCAAAGCCGAACGCCCAGAAGCCCAGGACACTCAGAGCGGAGAGGATCAGATTCGTGCTGATGATTTGCGCGGCGTTCCTGGCCCGGCACAGGCCCATGGAGAGCAGGCTGAACCCGGCCGGCATGAGCAGGACCAGCCCTCCGGCCAGAATGACTGTTGCGAGACTGAGCGGCATTGTATTAGTCATAGGTTAAGCATGGCAAATGCCAGTGGCATTGCTCCGCGTCAATAAGTCAATAAAAACAACCGAATCAAACACGTCTGGCTGATTTTGCCCATAAGCGGCCCGCGGCCCTGTCGCCCCAAACCGGCAGCCTGCGCAAATTTCGCCATACTCCCTCCTATTTGCCGTGATGCTTGAAATACAAAATCAACAGGATGAAGCTGATCACCCAGCCCAGCGCCAGCACCAGGATCAGCGGCAGATTGCGGAAGCGGCTCTTCCACAACTGCGGCGATTGCAGCTTCTGATACCGCCCGACCAATTCCACCTTCTCGTAATCGTCCAGTTCCGCCTTCATTTCCCGGGCCGAAGCATAGCGATTGGCCGGGTCGCGCTCCATGGCGTGCAAAATGATCTCCTCGACCGCCGGGGTAATCTTGGGATTGACCTTGCGCGGGGCGACCGGGTCGCCGGTCAGGCGGGCATTCATGACGGCGTAGGGGCTTTCGCCTTCGAAGGGAGTGGAGCCGGTACACATCTCGTAGAGAATTGATCCCAAGGCGTAGAGGTCGGTTCGTTCATCGCCGCGTTTGCCCTTGACCTGTTCGGGGGCCATGTAATCGGGGGTGCCCATGCTGGGAGAGAAGCCGACAAAGGTGATGCGGCGCGCTTTCAAGGATTTGGCGATGCCAAAGTCCATGATGCGAATGCTGCCGTTGTTGCAAATCATGATGTTCTGCGGCTTGAGGTCGCGGTGGACGATCTTATGAAAGTGCATGTAGTCGAGCGCTTCGCAGATGCGGCTGGCGATGTTGACCGCGTCCGGCTCGGGCAGCGGATGGACCTCGCGCAACAGGGCGGAGAGGGTCTGGCCCTGCAAGTACTCCATGACGATGTAAGGGCGGCTTTTCTCCTCCGGCGGCACGGCGAAAATCCTCAGAATGTAGGGATGGGTGAGTGTGTTGCCGATTTCCTCCTCGCGCTCGAACCTGGAGAAGGCGGCGGGGTCGCTCTCGAATTGCATGAGCGGAACCTTGAGCGCGACGGTCAGGCCGGTCTTGAGGTCGTTTGCCTTGAAAATCGAGGCCATGCCGCTGCGGTTGATCAGGTCGGTGATCTCGAAGCGGTTATCCAGCGTCTGGCCGGGTTGGATTTCGTTGCTCACAACGGGTGCGGCGGCTTTGACGTAATAGGGCGCGCCGCGATAAAAATGGCGTTGTTCGATTTCATTGATTCGGATGAGTTGAACCGAGATGTTATCTTCCGCCCCGCGTTTCTCGGCCAGGGCGATCAATTCCGCGCAGGCCTCTTCCGGGGCAAAGTGTCCGGCCACTTCGCATATCTCATCGTCCACCACAACGGAATAAAGGCCGTCGGTGCATTGTACTAGCACGTCTCCCTTGGCCAGGGTTTGTTGGAACACGTCATACTGGCAGATCAAATCCTGCCCGATGCTCCGGGTGATCATCGAACGCATCGGGCTGGCCATCGCGTCGCGCTCCTTCACCAGCCCCAACTTGACCTGAAGGGCCACATAACTGTGATCGGCCGTCAGCCGCCGGAGCGAGCCGTTGCGAATCAAATACACCCGCGAATCGCCCACGTGGCCGATGCAGACTTGATCATTGCGAAATACCGAAACGGTCAGGGTTGTCGCCATGCGCCCTTCTTCGCGGTTGTGCAGCGAGGCGTCATAAACCAGCTTGTTGGCCTCGTTGAATATTTTGCGCAACAGATCGGCCGGCTCCGTTTCAGCCTGGGTGCCCTTGAAGGCGTTGACGGTGGTTTGGACGGCAAGCTGGCTGGCGACTTCGCCGCGGCCGGTGCCTCCCACGCCGTCGGCTATGACAGCCGCAATGCCCACCGTCCGCATCAATTCCGGGGAATCAGGCTTCCAGAACCCGATGCAGTCCTCATTCTTTTCGCGCACCGGGCCGGTGATGGAGGCTTGGGCGTAAGTCAGATCCATGTCGGGATTTTGGTTGGAATAATTCTCCCGGTCAAGACGCCAAAACCGGCTGCCTCCTCAGAGGCAACCGGCTGGCTGGTCATTGCCAAGGGCCTGGTTACGTCGCCATGCTGGGCTTGGAACTGAGGATAATCTCCTTTCCTCTCTTCTTGCTGCTGATGGTGAAGTAAACGGCTCCAGACACGATCCACAACAGCGACACGCCCAAGGCGATGTACGGCTCCTTGATGCTCATGCCGGCGACTCCAAACGCCGGAATCGGGCCGAGCAGGTAGAACAGCATGCAACCGAAGTTGGCCAGAAGCCCGAACACCGGGACAAACATGTGCTTGAACCCGTGGAAACTATGGTGCTCGCGGAAAGCCACGATCGCAACGATGCAGGTCGTCATGTAAAGCAGGAACGTCCCAAAGTTGCTGATCAGCGTGATGATCAGTACCGTGTTGGGCAGCGTCACGTACGCGTGCGGCGAGAATATGCCGAAGCTGTACCAGAAGTTATGCTTGTCCAACGCGGCCAGGTCCGAGCTTTGACCGCCCAGATAGACCAAGGTCGTCAGGATGCCGACGATGATCGAGATGGACGCCAGAAACCAGACCGCGCGGTGCGGGGAGAGGGTCCTGCCGTGCAACAGGCCAAACTGCGTGGGGACTTCCTCATCGCGCCCCATCGCATACGTCACGCGCGCGCCCGTGTTCATGCAGGAGAGGGTCGTGCCGATCAAAGCCAGGAATACCGTGAACGCCTCAACCAGCATGAAGGCCTTGCCCGCCGAATAACTGCCGAATATCCAGGTGCCCACCAGAACCATCATGTCCCCGATGGGCGCTCCCGAAGCGCCGGCATTGGCCATTGTGTAACCGCTGTTCAAGAAATAGTTCGCCGCGAAATACTCGAACAGGTAACACACCGCGCCTTGAATCGCCAATGACAGCAAGATCGCGCGCCCGATGTCTTTCTTTGGATTCTTGGCCTCCTCACCCATGGCCGAGACCGACTCGAAACCGACAAGCAGAAGAATCGCCACGCACGCCTGCACCAGAACGGCGCTGAACGAATGGGGCGCCACGACGGAACCGCCCCCCGAGTGGAAGTTAAACGTCTTCGGGTCTTGCGCGGTTCCCGCTCCGCTGACCGCGTCCGCGGGCTTGTAGCTCAGGACGAACGGGTCGGGCGTTTCTTTGCCGTCCTTCACAATCACGTTGCCCTTGTCGTCCGCCTTCCAAGCCGGATACGGGTCGCCCTCGCCGAGGCCAAGGGCGGTCAAACTGGCCAGCTCAACCGCGTTGGTGTTCTTGACCTTGTCCAAGTCATCCTTGGCCACCTGGCGGTCCTGCATCTTGAATATCGGTTGCTTCTTGTCATCCACTTTGGGGGAATTGTCCGCCCAGGTGTCCTGAACCGGTTTGCCTTTGTCGTCGGTGACCACCACTTGGGCCACATTGTAATTGACTGGTACTCCATTGGACAGGTGCAAGCCGACCGTGCCGTCAGGATGACTGGAGCGATAGGCGATGGCCATGATGCCAAAAGTCACCAGTGCGCAAATCTGGATGACGTTGATGGCCATGTTGACAGCGGTCGTGCCGTTGACGCCGCGGTAGGCGATATAGCCGACACCCAGGGCGAACACGACACAGAACAGCCACATGAACAAGGGGCTGTTATAGGTGGTGCTGAAAGTGTCCGGCATCAACTGGCCGGCCAGCCAGCCCGCCAGAATGGCCGTCACGCCGACCATCAATCCCGTGTAAATCCAGTAATACAAGTGGCTGTTCCAGCCGGTGAAAAACTTGATTATGCGCGCCCACTTGAAGGCCTTGGTCTTGGAGAGAAAGGCCTGCTCCGCGTAGAGGTACGACGAGCCGGCGCCGGGATAAAGCTTGGACAATTCCGAATAGCTCGTGGCGGTGGCGAAGCACAAGACCAGCGCGAACACGATCCCGATCCACATCGCGCAACCGGCCATCGGCGCTCCGTAGAGGGATTGCTCCTGGTAGGTCAGCCACAAAAATGCGCCCGGCGCTATCAGCGCCATCGCGTTTATCGTGAGACCGGTCAGCCCCAGCGTCGGTTTCATCTCCGTTTTGGGTGGTGGTGATGCGTTAGACATATCTTTTTTTAGTACTTTTTTAATGTTTCTATTGTTATTTGCTGCTATTGCGCCGTTGCCATGCCCTTTAGCAATTGAGATGCCATCCTTGGTCGCGGCTGGGCGCGATGGCGCCCCGCGCGGTGGAAAATCGCGGTTAATCCCTCGCAGAAACCGCATTAAGAAAAGATAAAGAAGACTTCGACCCTCCGGGGGCCGAAACCCCGGAAAGTCACTTTTTGCGCACTCTGGTTAAAACAGAGACGCCAGAAATCGCCAAAAGACGGGGAAGGCCGCAGATCAGCTTTTATCGAGGCCTTTAGCCGTGGCGCAGGTTTCCAAACCTGCTGTCCCGCCGATTTCCAAATCGGCCCCGCTCCTGCCGGTTTAGAAACCCGCGATACAGCAGACTTGGAAGTCTGCGCTACAAAAGCTGATCTGTGCCCGACGGCGATGCTAAGCCGCCACGGCCCTTTCCGCAACGCTTCCGAAGGCGTAAACTTCCTCGGAAGCTCGTGGGGTTTCCGGCTGGCACAGCTCGCGGGCCTCCCGCCCAGGATGGGGCAGGACGACCGTCGGGCAGGGGGCGCCGTCGAGCACACGCCGCGTGGTCGCGCGCCGGAAAAGCCGAAGCCGCCTGGGCGCCTTGGGACCGCAGAGCACGATCATTTCCGCCGCGCCGGCACGGGCCTCCGCTACGATCTCATCGGCGGGATTGCCCACGCGGACGACGACCCGGACGGCTGGATCGGTTCCGAAAAAGAGCCTGGCCAGCTTGCGCAGCGCCGCTTCGCCCTCAGCGCAAAGCTGGTCATAGACGGACGGCTCGACAGAAGCGATGTTGAGATCGACGACATGCAGGAGGGTGACGGAGAGAGGTCTTTCCATCGCCATTCTCCGGGCGAAAACGAGCGCGTGGGCCGATCCGTGGATCAGGTCCAGCGGAATTAGAATGTGTTTCGTATTCATGCGTCCAACTTACCGCCGGAATTATAGGGAGCGTTAGTAAAAAGGCGGCGACAACCCGTCAAAATGACGTAAAAACCCAGGCGCCTTACTTCTTTGCCAGGTGATGCCAAAGCAACAGGAACAGGAGGACTTGCGCGGCCACCGGCACCGTAATCCAAAATGCCACGAACCGGATTTTCGGCCAGCGCCGTTTCCACGGCGTCGAAAATTCCAGCCGCTCACACCTTCCGGTGAGCCGCGCGCCGCCGGGGTTCTCCAATTCCGCCTTCATCGCCGCCGCCGTCGGATAACGTTTCTCCGGGTCGCGCTCCATCGCGTGCAGGACGATCTCCTCGGCTTGCGGGGAAATGGCGGGATGGACCTTGCGCGGCGCCTCCGGATCGCCCGTCGTGCGGACATCCATGATGACGGTGATGTCCTGGTGGTTGAAGGCGATCACACCGGTGAGCATCTCGTAGAGCATGGCGCCCAGGCAATAAATGTCGGTGCGGGCGTCGCCCCGTTTGCCCTTGATCCTTTCGGGGGCCATGTAGTGCGGCGTGCCGGGGGCAAATCCGATGAACGTCAGGCGCCGCGCGCCGGGCCAGTGGGAGATGCCGAAATCCATGATCCGAATCGAGCCGTCGTCGCACACCATGATGTTCTCCGGTTTGAGATCGCGATGGATGATGGCGCGCTCATGGAGGTACTCCAACGCCCCGCATATCCGCGCCGCCAGTTCCAGCGCTTCGCTTTCCGGCAGCCGCCCGCCCCGGTCCCTCAAAAGGTGGTAAAGCGTCTTGCCGCTGAGGTATTCGGTCACGAAATACGGACGGCTCTTGTCCTTGACGCTGATGAACTTGAGGATCGACGGATGGTCCAGGGCGGCGCCGATTTCCTCTTCGCGCTGAAACCGGGCGAACATGCCGGCGTCCATTTCAAAATTCTCGTGCGGCACCTTCACCGCGACGGCCGCCCCGTCCCGCGCCCGGTCCAGCGCCTTGAAGATCGTCGCCATCCCGCCGCGGTACACGATCCCGGTGATCTCGAACCGCTCGTCCAGCAGGACGCCGGGGACGAGCGCGCCCCCGCCGGCGGGGGCCGGCATGGATCCGTTGGTTGGCAGCGTTCCCAAATTCACGCCGATCAATGTGGACTGCCGATGGGGGATGGAGGAATAAAAATCGGGCCTGTTCGCATCAAAATTTCATTAAACCAAAAGCGCCCCGCGGTGAAATGAGGCGCGCGCCAGGCGGGAAGGACTGGGTCGCCAGTGAAGTTCACGAGGGAACGGTTGGATTCTGCATGTTCTCATCCTACTGTTCATTTTAAGAACTTTTTAAGCATTTTTGCCCACAGTGGTTAGAAATCGACAGCGTGCCATTTTGCCATTAAAATTTTCTTAATACACAACACGTTTATCAACAATGGTTTAAATGAATTCATGCCATACCGTGGCACGAACTTTGCGATGGCGTCGATTCGAACCGCCAACTGGGTGAATTCATTTCACCCATGAGACATTAAAATTGTATTAACATAAACCAAAATATCGCACGAGGAATATGAAAATAGAAAAATGGACCCTTGGTTTGGCCGCCGTTGGGCTGATCACCCTTCCGCCGGCGCTGGCCGCTCAGACGACCAACACGGCCCCGGCCTCCGCGGCGCCGCCGACACCGGCCCCGATCCCCATGCTGACAGCGTTGTCAGCCACCACCATCAGCGGGTATGTGGACACGTCGGCCGTGTGGAACCCCGGCACAGGTAACGCGAACCCCGCCCCCTATGCCTTCAACGCCGGCAAACAAGACGGCTTCAACGTCAATGCCGTCGATGTCAAAATCAGCAAACCCCAGGACGAAAGCGGATGGTCGGCCGGGTACACCGCCGAACTGAGCTATGGGCCGGACGCTACAGCCATTGATGGCGGCGCCGCTCCCATTCGGCAGGCCTACATTGCACTGCACACGCCTGGCGGCAATGGCTTCGACTGGCAATTGGGCCGTTTTGACAACCTGCTCGGATACGAATCCAGTGACTCGTACAAGAACCCGAACTACACCCGGTCTTACGGCTATTCGGTTGAACCGACGGAACATACTGGTCTGCTTGGCAGCTATAAGTTCTGTGACGCCATCAGTCTCCAGCTCGGCGTTGCCGACACGGTGACAACCACGCCATTTACAGTTAACGATCGCATCGGCGCTGAAAGCAAGAAGGGATTCATCAGTTTGCTCACCCTGACGGCTCCCGACAATTGGGGCTTTCTGAAAGGTTCCGCTTTCTACGCGGGGTACGACTTTGGCCAGGGCACCGGCAACCAGGACAGGCGCGAGCTGTACATCGGCGCCACCCTCAACTCGCCGGTCAAAGACCTAACCTTCGGCGCTTCCCTGGATTCCATCGAGCACTTGGACGTGGCCGGAGTGGATACCGGATATTTCGCGGCCTACGCAGGGTATGTGTCTTACAAGCTGGCCGACAAGCTTACGATTAACGGCCGCATTGAATACGCCGACGGCCTGGGATTGGGGGCCATGGCGAATGCCGCCAATGGCACGACCGTGACGGCACCCAACCCGACGCCTCCGCCGGCAACATTGACCACGCCCTTTGCCAACCCGCTGGAAAAGGTGCTCGCGTTCACCGCGACGGTGCAATATGATTTGTGGGCCAACGTGATCAGCCGCCTGGAACTTCGCTGGGATCATGCGGCTGACGGGTGTGAGGCATTCGGAGGCGCCGGCCCTCTTGGCGGCGCCGTCCCCGACAAGAAGAACGAAGTCATGCTCGCGGCCAACGTGATCTACAAGTTCTAATGGACTGTCATCCAATACCGGCCTCTTCCGAAAACCGGGAGGGGGGTGTTCACGAAAAGCTCAACTGTAGCAATGAAGGCAACTATTTTGTTGGTTAATGATTATCCCGGTGTTCGAAATTCATTGGGCGGCACTTGCATTTAAGAGTTTTTTAACTGTTTTTAGATGAATATTGGGCCGATTCAGCGGTATTAAAATTAACTTAATATGGAAGTGGTTGTGCGTCGGTAATTTACACAAAGAACCATGACAGAGGATGAACCCCTGAAGCCGATCATCGCTGTCATTGATGATGAGGCGCAGATTCGCCATCTACTCCGAGTCAGTCTCGAAGCCAACGGCTACAAGGTCGTTGAAGCGGCCGACGGCTGCGAAGGACTGGCCAAAGTCACCGCGCACTGTCCTGACATTGTGGTGCTCGACCTGGGGCTGCCGGACATGGACGGAATGGAGGTGATGGCGCGGCTTCGTGAGTCGAGCTGCGTTCCTATTCTTGTTTTGTCCGTCCGGGATCGGGAGCAGGACAAGGTCGCGGCATTGAGGGACGGCGCCGACGAGTACCTGACCAAGCCTTTCAAGACGGCGGAACTGCTGGCGCGTCTGCAAGTTCTCCAACGCCATGCCCAATCGGCCAGCGAGGAAACCGTCTTTACCAGCGGGCCGCTGAAGGTGGACCTGGCTTTGCGCGCCGTCAGCGTCAACGGCCGGACGGTAAAGCTGACCTGCACGGAGTATGCGCTGCTGCGTCTCTTTGCCCACAATGCTGGCAAAACCCTCACGCATCCCCAAATCATCGAAACTGTCTGGGGGCCGGGAAATCGGGAGAAATCCCGCTACCTGCATGTCTATATGACTCATCTGCGCGAGAAAATCGAACCAATTCCCACACAGCCGGTCTTGCTGGTCACTGAGCCGCGGGTGGGCTACCGGCTCAACGTCTATCCTCCTTTGCGGCCTGGCGCAATGCCTGGTTCACAAGGGTTTCCGGCGGGCAAGTGTCCTCGCTTTTGACACTCTTTTGAGTCTGTTTGCCGCTCCGTTTTGAACCATTCCGCGAGATTTCGCGGCAGCCGTGTCTTTTCTTGTTCCTTGCGCTGATGTTTGGCCGGTTTTGGAAGAAACGCGACGCATGAGGCGCAACCCGGAAAGCCGCGCGTCAAGACATTTAACCACGGATTTCAAGTTATATTTAAATGTTGCGGTCCGCAATTGTTGTTGTATGTTGGCGACGTGGCCGGGAAAGGGTGGATGTTCATTGACATAGGCCGGTTTGCGGAAAGCCAGGAACCCGTTCCAGGGAGAGCCACACCGCAAAAATGGCCGTTTATGCAGGCTTGTGCACCCTTGTGCACCCTTGTGCAGGAAAAAAGGGGCGGGGGCCTCGCCGGGTCCTGGAAGAAAGAGGGACTTCACCACGTCCGCCTGCGCCACGCTTCGGCGCGACAAAGATTTCCCGGATTAACGATAAAGAGGTCCGATCCGTGTTCTCCGGGTCCATCCTTGTCGCCCCGGAGCGCATAGCGCGAAGACGGACGTGGTTAAAAAATTACGGNNTACGGTAAATTACGGTGGTTTTGTTGCGGCTCAAGCGAGTTTGCGGGCGTGGGCCGCCCGCCTTAGGCCCCGGGGCCACGGCCTGCAAGAATCGCACGGGCACAAAATGAGGGGGGGAACACGGCGGCGATAACGATAAAGAGCGGTTCGGTAGCCGCCGAAAACGAGGTGCCTGAGTTCGGTTATTCGCACCTGTTCGCACCTGAAATCGTTCGCCCTGATGAACCGGAGTAAGCGGTAAAGGAGGGTGTCTCTCTGCTGCGGGCCGGGGATGCGTGATAGCGTGGCGGACTAGCCGGACGGCGATGAAAAATCAAGCGGCCAGCTTGAATTGGATTTAATGGCGGAGGGGCGCCGGTTTCCCGGCGCCCCCGAGCGGACCCGGGCGGATGGTCTTGTCCGCGCCGGGTGATTGACTTCCACTGGCACACGGGTCATCTGCCGTCGCAGCGGTCGTCTGACACCGTGATGTCAATAGTTTCCTCGTTCTCAGCCAAGGGCGCGCTCAGAGGCCCGATCACCGCGAGAGAATGAATGACATGTTTCCCTGGCGATAGCGGCGCGAGCATCACATACAGGCCCTCTGCCACCGCCGGATAGATCGTGAAATCCCCCGGAAGGCACGTTGCGCCAAGCTCCACTGCCAGTATGTTGTCCTTTTCCGCCGTGGTATAACTGAAGGGAGGGGACACCACGTTAAAAACAGAATTGGTCGGGTTCTCCATGCCATCAACTGCAATTCCATCAATCGTGAACGAGGTCAGTGTCACGGCGCTCCACGATTGCTGGTCAAACGCCGCCAGTTGAGCCGCCGTGAACGTTGTGAACGCGGATAAGGGGCAATTGCCGTTATCCTGCCACAAGGAATAAACCGAAAAAAACAGCGGGGTCCCGGCGGGAACGGTGACACGGTTGGTTCCAACGTGGACCACGTCGCCACCGATTGTGCTGGGCCCCATAAATCGCACGCGACTGGCGGGGCCGCTGCAAATGCCCGGATCACCCAACGATTCCAAATGGTCGGCGGACTGCCCCAGGGTCCACTGCCAGAATTTGGCCGACCATTCCTCGTAGCTGTATCCATAAGGCAGCGACGACGGCGGGAGGACCTCCGGCTCCTCCGCCAGGGATGAAGCCGCGTTTGCCAGCAACAACAGGCCCGCCAGAGCCGCCGCGAAACGGCGGGACCGGGAGCCAACATTTGTGAGTCTAATTTGATTCTTCATTGTGTCTTCTTTCTGTTCAGGCGCAATGCGCCTGGGTTCATGTTTTGAATTTGAGCGTGGCCGCCCATCGTTTACCAATGCGAAACGGCGCGGAGAAAAGTGCAGTTTATTTGAAAAAAAGCGGGATCAGGCCGGTTTGACCGGATTCTGAGCCGTTTTGATTTCACGGAAGAGCCAGGCGCGGGCGTGGGCCCAGTAACTCTTGACGGTGCGCTCGGAGAGGCCCAGAACCTGGGCGGCCTCCGCGTTGGTCATGCCCACAAAAAAACGCAGCTTGACCACCTCGGCCTGGAGGGCGTGGGTTGCGGCGAGTTTGTCGAGCCCCTCGCTCACGGCGAGGAGTTCGTCGTCGTCACTGGGCCCGGCGACTTCAATATTTTCAAAGTCCACGCGTTGCTGGTCCCCGCCGTGCCGTTGCGCGCGCTTGCGGCGGGCGTTGTCAATGAGGATGCGGCGCATGGCCTCGGCCGCGGCGGAAAAGAAGTGGGCGCGATTGGCAAACTGCGGATTGTCATTTCCGACCAGACGCATCCACGCCTCATGCACCAGGGCGGTGGGTTGCAGGGTCTGGTTGGGCGCTTCGTTGGCCATTTTGGACGCCGCAAGTTTGCGCAACTCCCCATAGACCAGCGGGAGCAATTCATCGGCGGCCTTCGAATCGCCGTGCTCGATGGAATCAAGAATGCGTGTGACGTCGCTCAACCAAAGACCATTACCACACTCTGCGGCCTTTTGCCACAGACTGGCGGTCGGAATGGGCGCCAGTTGAATTCAAGGTGGCTCATAAGGCTTTCATTGGTGGTGGTTCATCATTTGACGGGTCCCAGGTATTTGTCCAGGAAATCGAGTTCATCTTTGCGCGCTTCGTTCAAATTGTAAACGTCATGGGCGGCCTCGTAAATCTTAAGCCGCTTGTCCTTCTCCGCCGTGCCGAAGAGCAAGAAAAGGGGTTTTTGACTCGAATCAACCGGAAAGGTTGAATCCCATCTGCCATTCTGCATGAGGATCGGAATCTTGATGCGAGGAGCGAAATTAACCTGGCTGTATTCCGGGGGCATGGCGGCGTAGAGGCCGCCGCAAACCAGGACCGCAACCTTGATCCGAGTCTCGATTGCGGGCAAAACGCCGCCCCAGCGGGCTCCCCTGCTCATTCCTTCATAAGCCAGCTTGTTGATGTCGAACTCGTCGGGACGGGTTTCCAGGTAGTCTATGGTTCTTTCGAAATCTTTGACCCACTGGATTCCAGGCTCGAGTTCTGTCGCTTCGCCTTGTTTTTGCCGCGGCGATTTCCGATCGAAATCTCCCTGCAGAACAGGGATTACAAATGCGCGGCCGTTCCTCGTGTGTTTTTCAAAAAGCTCGGGCATTCCGTCCGTGTCATTACTAAAGGAAGTGAGCACCCCGGCGTTGGCTCCAGGGAAGTAGATCACGGTCTGGAAAGGCGGCTTGCCGGCGCGGGGGAGATAAAGATACGCGTTCATCCTTTCGTTGCCAGACGCCGCATTGAACGCGACTTTTTCCCGCTTGGTATAGATGCCCAGGTCTTCGGTGGCCGCGATCGCAGGTTGTAATTCTGATTTATCGTAGTTATATGACTTCAGATAGGCTTGGAATACTTCGTCCGAGCAGGGCTTCTGCTCACCCAGCGCCGGAAGACGCAGCCAGGGAACCGGACCCGCCGCTTGCTCCCAATCAGCGTCGTCGGCGAGCGGTTTCATGCAGCGGAACCCAAAATTCGCCGCCCGGAAAGTGGGCGGGTACTTATCAGCATAACTAAACATGTAGGCAGGTTCATTCCAGGCGCCTGCGGTCATGATTCGATAGCCGTCAGGCACCTCATTGAAGCACCATTCTTTGACATTTCCCGCCATGTCATACACTCCCTGGCGCGTTATTCCCTGGTAGGTTCCAACGGGCGCCGGGCCCTCCCCTCCAAAGTTGCTTAGTGGGATGATGAAACTGGCCTCATGATAAACCGGATTTACGGCCGCCGAGCACCAATGGTAAACGGTGGGCAGGCGCTTGCCGGCAAACTCGGCATAGGCGGCAGCCTCGTACCAACTGACGCCGGCGACCGGGTAGTCCTCCTGGCCTTTCGGGAAGTCCTCGTTTTCCCAGGTGGCGGGACCGGCCTGCCCCGTCTTATCCACGAGCAGCTTCATCGCCGCTTGCCAATCAAGTTCCAAACCATCCTTGACGAACTTATATTTCCAGTACTCCGGCTTCCGGTAGCCGCCGGCTTCGACGAATTCTCGATAGCGCCGATTGGACACTTCATATCGGTCCAACAGAAAATCGGGCACATTCATTGCCGGCATTGCCTCGCGGTCCAGATGTTGCAGGTTAGGGGTAAGTCGTCCTCCCTTAATCCGCACCATGTCAGGAGGAATGGTTCCGATCTTGTCCAACTTAACTTTGAGCTCGACGGTCTTTGGGCCGGCGGGCAGGGCGCCCTCCGAAATCTCATATCCGGGCAGCGCGATTTTCCATCGCTTGAAGCCCTGCGGCACCTTCATTTCGTTGAGGGGGGACTCGCCGACAGGCTCCCATTTAGGGTTGAGGTCTCTGTAATCCCTGATGAAGACTTGGGCGCCCGGGGGTGTGGTCTCGACCGAGACCGCGCCGACCACCCGCGCCGAGAGGGCCTGGAACTTGGGATTGTCCTCCAGAAAGGGCCGGGCCTGCTCGACCAGTTGAAAGGCGGCCGTGTAGTCATCCTTGTCGAGTAACTGCTCGATTTCGGGCAGCGCCGTTTCCAGCGCCCACTTTACCTTCCGCAGGCTTCCCCGCTCCTTCTCACTGGCTTGTTGCGCCTTCTCTGCCAATTGCGCTGCTTCCCGCAAGCGGGTTTGCTCCGCCTCCGCCTCCAGTGTCTGTTGATGGGCCTTCTTCTCCCGAACGAACATCCATGTGGACGCGCCCAAACCGAGGATGAGCGCCGCGGTCACGGCACTGGCCGCCACGAACGCCAGCTTGTTGCGACGCACCAGTTTCTGGAATCTGTAGAGATTACCCGGCGGGCTGGCCACCACTGGTTCATTGTTCAGGTGGCGTTGAATGTCCGCCACCAGACCGTTGGCGGTTTCGTACCGGCGGGTGCGATCCTTTTCCAACGCCTTCATCACGATCCAGTCCAGATCGCCCCGGACCAGATGAATCAGTTTCGGCGCCTCGGCGTTCCGCCGCTTGGCTACCGCCGTCAAATCCGCGCCCGGCATCGTGCTCAAACAACTCGAAGGCCGCGCCGGTTCCCTCTCCCGGATCGTGCGGCGGATTTCGTCCAAACCCGCTTGCAGCAACTGCTTCGCATCAAATGGCGTCTGGCCGGTTAATAACTCGTAGAGCAAAACCCCCAACGAATAAATGTCGCTCCGCGTGTCAATATCCAGCGCGCTCATCTCGGCCTGCTCCGGACTCATGTAGGCCGGCGTCCCAACGAACTGCTCGAACGCCGTGAAGAGCGTCTGATCCGTTAATTTACCGTGCGTCGCCTTGGCAATTCCGAAGTCAATCACCTTGGGCAGCGGCGCCCCATCATGAGTCGTCACCAGAATATTCGACGGCTTGATGTCCCGGTGGATGACCCCCTTCTGGTGCGCATGTTGAACCGCGCGGCAGACTTGCATGAACAAATTGAGCCGATCTCGAGTGGTAAGATTATTCTGGTCGCAATAATCCGTGATCTTCACCCCGCGCACTAACTCCATCACGAAGTAGGGTCGGCCGGCCTCCGTCGCCCCCGCGTCCAGAACCTTGGCAATGTTCGGATGGTCCATCAACGCCAGCGCCTGCCGCTCCGCCTCGAACCGCGCGATCACGCTCTTGGTGTCCATTCCCAGCTTGATCACCTTCAGCGCCACGCGGCGCTGAACCGGCTCTTCCTGCTCGGCCATATAAACCACGCCGCAGCCGCCTTCGCCGATCTGTT
Organism: Verrucomicrobiales bacterium; assembly: GCA_003138485.1. Lineage (GTDB taxonomy): Bacteria > Verrucomicrobiota > Verrucomicrobiia > Limisphaerales > Palsa-1400 > PLGF01. Next base: position 56,034 of record PLGF01000065.1, read on the forward strand.
GCAGCAGTTTGTAGCGGCCTATCCGGTCGCCGGCTTTCTCCGAGGGAACTACCGGGAGCCGGATCGTCCCGCCCGGTCCTGCCGGAACAGCGGCTGCATTATCGAGGAAACTGCCCGCGTTGTCGCCTGCCCCAAGCAGTTCCTCAACGCGCTGGCGCAAAGATGCCTCGCCCGCGCAAGCATTGTCCAGATACCTCGCCCGCTCGGCAGCTGGTAGTTCCAACGCCGCGTTGAAAACCTCAATCTCGCGTTCGGATGGCTCAGACATGGTCAAATCCAATCATTCACCCTTCAATGCGAAAGAACAGCCCAAAAGAGGCAAACAAATTCGTCCTTTCTCGTCTTTTCCGATGGTTTTGGAATGGTCCAGATTGCGGCTTCTCGGCGATATTTGTTTTCTGGCTGCGGCTGCCTCGGACGCGGCCAGAGGCCCCTCGTATTATCCCTCGCTGCGGCTTTTCCTTTTGCGCCCCCTGGATTTGGATTTTTTGTTCGGTGGCCAAACAAATTGTGCGGTTTGGGATCGATTTGCTTTCATGACGCGCTGTTTCTCCGGAAAATTTTTGGCAGGCATATTAAGAAAATCAAGAGCATTTGGTGCTGGACGCGCCGGGTCAACTGGTTTAACCCGGTGTCCGAACAAAAACTTGAAGAACCGACTCCGAAAAATCGATTTGAACAATATCAGGGTCGCCCGCAGTGAAACGGCCCGCGATATCAACCGGCGCACTGTGCTCAATCTGGTGCGCCGGCTCCAGCCGATTTCCCGGGCCGCCCTGGCGCGGCGCTCGGGCATGCAGCGCAGCACCGTCTCGGCCATCACCGAGCAGTTGATTGCCCAGCGCTGGGTCCTGGAAGGCGCCGGCGACCAGTTGCCGCGCGGCCGCAAGCCGACTTTTCTCCATCTCAATTCCGACCGCGCCAGCATTATCGGGATCGATATTCAACCGGTTGTGACAACCCTGGCGGTTGCCTCCATGGACAGCCGTTTTCTGGTGCAGGAGCGCATTTCCACCGGTGCGAACCCGGTCGAATTCATCGCGCGGCTGGGGCGGCGGGCCGCCGAGTTAATGCGCTCCTATCCGAATAATTCCTTCGAAGGCATCGGCGTCAGCCTGCCGGGACGAGTTGATTCCTCCTCGCAGCGGCTTATCTTCGCTCCCAACCTGGGATGGAGGGATCTGGATGTGAAGACACCGCTGGAAAAAGCGACGGGCCTGCCCGTGCAACTGGAGAACGCCGCCAACGCCTGCGCCCTGGCTGAACAATGGTCCGGCCGCAATTGCGACGGAGTCAGCAACCTGGTGGTCGTCGCGGTTTCTTATGGCATCGGCGTCGGCATGATCCTCAACGGCCAGCTCCTGCGCGGCTCGACGGGCGCCGCCGGTGAATTCAGTCATGTTTCGATTTTGGGCGACGGGCCGGTCTGCCGATGCGGCAACTCCGGTTGCTGGGAGATGCTGGCCTCCAATGCCGCCGCCGAGCGCTATTACGCCGAATCCGCTCCGGCGCACAATGGGGAAGCCGGCTCCAAAAGCGCCGGCGCACGGGTGGCTTTTGGCGATCTTTTGCATCTGGCGGAGCAAGGGGACGAAAGGGCGGCCAAGGCGCTGGATCGCATGGCCCATTATTTGGGGGTCGGCATTGCCATGCTGGTCAACGGTCTTGCGCCCGATGTTCTTCTGGTTATAGGAGATGTGACCCGCGCGTGGTTTCGGGTCGGTCCCATCGTCGCCCAGACGGTCAAGGCCCGTTCGGTCGCCCATGCCGCAACGCACATCATAGCCACCGACCCGGACGCTCAACCCCGCTTGCAAGGGACCATTGCGCTGGTGCTGCAAAAGCACTTCGACGCCCCCGTTTAATTTTTAACTTTTTAAAAAAAGTTGTGGACATGGGCCGGTTATTTCGATATAGTTCACGTCGCAAACAAAATACCTATGCCCGAGATTGTCTTTCCAGCGTCTCAATTGGAGCGGTTTCCGCGCCGCGCCGCGCGGCCGGCGCGTGGCTTGGCGGCGGAACCGAATTCAAGCATTGTCGGCTGCCGCGCTGGTGCCGCGCTGGCGTCGTCGGCGGCGGCGGCGCTGGATAACGGCCGAAAGATACAAGAGAGCGTCGCCTACATGATCGAGCATCTGAACCAGCCTTTGAAAGTGCCCCAACTGGCATCGATGGCCCACGTCTCCGCCTCCCACTATTTTGCACTTTTCAAGGGGCGAATGCGCTGCTCGCCCATCGACTTTTTCATCCGTTTGCGCATGAACCGGGCCGGTCGGCTGCTGGTGGAGTCGTCCCTGCCGGTCAAAGATATTGCCGCGCAATTGGGCTACGACGATCCCTTTTACTTTTCGCGTCTGTTCAAATCGGTCCATGCCGTGGCCCCGACGGAGTATCGGACGAACTGCCGCGGTGGAGCGGACGTCGCAACAACCACGCGGCCAGGGACTTAGAAACATGCGAATCATAGCTTCCTCCATTCCTACGCCGAAGGACACATGATAAATTGGATGCCAAGAATAGTAAACCCTTGCTTGTCACGGATGCGTGTACGTGTGTACGCGCGTCAAAAAAGGCGTCGTGGCAGGCAATCGTTCGGAGTAGCAACGCCCGATTAATAGCCCTAAACCCAAGAAAAGAATGAAAAAATCAAAAGCCTCACCGCCTATGAAAACGAGAGTCTCAATGCTCAAAATCCTCCCCGTTTTGTGCTGCGCCGTCGCCTCGACGGCGGTCTTCGGCCAGTCAACATGGATATGGACCAACGACAACCCTGGCGACATCAACGTCGCCGCCAATTGGACTCCAAGCGGCGGCCCGCCCAATTCTGGGAATGGCGACGTTATAGAATTCAACGGCCAATCGTCAGGCACGGTAGTCGTGACGGACAACACCGGAGCACAGTCAGGAAACCCTGGTTTGGGTATTTGGGTGACGGGGAGTCAAGTCAATCCCGTGTTCCTTTGCACCGCGGTGACGAATGCGCTGTCGGCATACGATCGGTTTCACGATGTGCAGATTGACAGCGGGGCCGGAACTTTCAACCTTGGGAATGCATCCACGACCAATGCCCTGCAATATGTAGCTGCAGGTTCCACCTATAATGCCGGCTTCACCAATAATTTTACGAACAACTCGACAAGTCCGGCGATTATTTGGCCAAACGTGTCGTTTCGCGCGGGTGGGGGCAACGGTCACACCTTCGTCTTTCAGGGTACGGGAGACTGGTACGTGACCAATGACTTGCAGATGGACAACCCAGGCGGCGGCTCCGGCTCGAGGGTCGCGGTGAACGGCCCCGGCACCTTGATCTGGAGTGCCGGACACTCCTCCTACAACTATCCGTCAGGACCAGCCGGCTACCCCTTTGGCCCGTTCAGCATCAACGGCGGCTCGGTGATCCTCCAAAGCCCCACCCTGATCGTTGATTCCGCTTGCACCACGATCCAAAATTATGGGACTCTCTTGGAATGGGACTTGGGGGCGCAATCGCAGACTTATCAGGGCGTCATTTCCGGCACCGGCGTGTTAGGCGTCAACAGCGGCACCCTCACGCTTGGGGGCGGGAGCACCGGTGGCCAGAACACCTACACCGGAAACATAGTTTTGACCGGCGGCGAATTGATTGCCAACTGCGTCGAGAACTTCGGCACGAGCGGCCCGCTCGGGGTCGGCGGCACGATCACATTCAGCGGCGGCACCTTGGGATTCACATCATACGACACGTATGATTACTCTCCGCGCTTCGACAACTCGGCCGGCCAGGCCTACAGCTTTGACACGCCGGTGAGCGTGACCTTCACGAATGCCCTGACCAGCGTCGGCGGCAGCCTCACAAAAATCGGCGCCGGCGCGCTCACCCTTGGCGGCACCAACACTTACAGCGGGCCGACCACCGTCAGCGCCGGCGTGCTGGAGATTACAAACGGGGCCGGCTCCGGCGCCATCACCGTGGCGGGCAGCGCGACTCTCGGTGTCACCGAAGAAGGCCCGCAAATCACTCCGTCCGCGTTGACTGTGGGCAGTGGAGGGTTCTTGGAATTCAACAACGTCAGCAGCACGACGACCCCGCCGATTGCGGTGAGTGGCACAGTTTCAGCGAGCAGCCCCATCACGATCAACGTCCTCAGCGGCTCGTTCCAAATCGGTTCAGCCTATCCGTTGATCCAGTTCAGCGGCACCCCGCCGGCGGTCGTTCTGAACACGTTGACCGGCGCGGGCGGCAACCTGTCCACCAATGGCAACCAGATTGTATTGAACATCACTTCGCTGGACTTTGTCTGGACCGGCTTGGGCAACGCCGGCTGGGACACCACCTCCCTGAACAACTGGAAAGTCAACGGCGTTTCGTCAAAGTTCCAAAATAACGGCGTGGCATTGTTTGACGACACCGCTGCCGGCCAGACCACTGTGGCGCTCGACTCCACGGCGGTTTCACCGGCGAGCTCCACGGTTAGCAGCAGCGCCAAGATTTACAGCATCGCTTCCTCCGGCGGCTACATCGCTGGTACCGGCGGCTTTACCAAGAGCGGCAGCACCACGCTCACGATGTCCGTTGGTGTCAACACCTACAGCGGTGCCACAACCATCAATCTCGGCGGCGTGTTGAGTGTCGGCACACTGGCCATGAGCGGTGTCGCCAGCGACATTGGCGCCGCGTCCTCCAGCGCCGCGAATTTGGTGCTCGACAACGGCACGCTGCAATACGTCGGCGGCAATTCGGCGACCAGCGATCACCTGTTCGAGCTTGGCGCGGGTGGCGGAACGATTGACAACGAAGGCGGCCAATTGACCCTGAACAACCCCGGCGCGATTGGCTTGATCGGCTCCGGCGCGCGGACACTCACGTTGGAAGGCGACGATTTAAGCGGCGACACGCTCGCAGCCGTGCTCGGCGGCGCGACTGCGATTACCAAGAGCGGCCCAGGCGAATGGATTCTGACTGGAAACAGCACGAATACCGGCACAGTGACGATTAATGAAGGCGAGCTAATGGTAGGCGCAGGCGGGTCGGGCGCCATTGGCAGCGGCAACATTGTTGACAACGGTACTCTTGATTTCAACATCGCCGGCACATTGACCAATGTCCTCATCAGCGGCAGCGGCCAAGTCATCTTGGACGGCCCCGGCACAGTTGTCCTGCCCGGCAACAATATCTATTCGGGCGGCACCACCATCAACAACGGCACATTGCAAGTCGGCAACGGCGGGCCTAACGGCTCATTAAGCACCAGCGGGGCCATCGCGGACAATTCCCTGCTTATCTTCAACAACACGGGGACGTTCAGCTATACAAGGCCGATTACCGGTACCGGCAATGTCATCTTGCGGAGCGGCACAACACTAGCCTTCGGGGTCAATACATACACCGGCTGGACCGAGATTGATCAAGGGGCCATTTTCCAGCCTTGTTCAGGCGACGTGGGCGGATTGCAAAGTTCCGTCGTGACCAACAACGGCACGTTGCTGTGGCCCATGCAGGATGTGACCTATACTGTAGCCGGATCCATTGTTGGAAGCGGTCCATTGGTGATAGACGCAGTCACCGCTGCCGATCCAGGCACGCTGAATTTGACCGGTCCTTGCACCTACACCGGCGGCACGTTTATCCGTGAATGCACCCTGATTATTGGGGATGGCGACACCAACGGCTGGATTACCGGCAACGTGGTGTTCACCAACAGCGCCGGTGGCTACGAATATAATGCGCGGGTTCTCGAATTCGAACGCGCCGACAACGTGACGTTCCCCGGCAACATCAGCGGGCCGGGTGGGACGCTGGTGGGAGGGTCGGTAAGCAGCGCGGGTGAAGTCGAGCAGAGCGGCTCCGGCACATTAACGCTGACCGGCAACAATACTTATCTCGGCGGCACGGTCATCAACTCCGGCATCGTGCAGGTCGGCAACGGCGGCACGAGCGGCAGCATCGGCACCGGAGCTGTTACTGACGACGGAACCCTCGCCTTCAACCTTGCGAGCAATCTGGAGTTCACCAACAGCATCAGCGGAGCTGGTGACGTGGTGCAACTCGGCGACGGTTCGCTCATCTTGGACGGCACGAACGCTTATTCCGGCGCTACCATTGTAAGCAACGGCACACTCGTGGTCACCAATGTTCCTGGCGACATGGACGTTTACGGCGGCATTCTGAATCCGGGCGGGGATCCCACTATCAACACGCTGGCGATCGCGGGCAATCTGAACATGAATGCGGGAACCATTGTGGTTTACCTGAACAAGTCGTTGTCGCCGTCAAACACCACGGTCGTGATCACTGGCGCCATTAACATTACCAACGGTACGTTGAAACTGGTCAACCTCGGCCCCGCCATCGTGGCCGGAGACGTGTTCAACATCTTCAATCCGTTGCCGTCCATCATCGCTCTGAGCGGCTTCACGATTGTGTCGCCGGGTCTCAGCATCTCCACCAACAACCTGGGGACGCTCGGGTCGATCACGGTGACCAGCGTTGCGGCGGCGAGTTCGGAAGTAATCACCGCGACTGCTCAGGCCGGGCAGTTTAAGCTGTCATGGCCGGCCATTTGGACGGGCGCGGAGTTGCAAGTCCAGATTGATCCGCCGGGCGTCGGTATCGGCACAAATTGGGTCACCATCCCGGGAACGGGTGGCACCAACACTTACTCGGCCCCGATAAGCACGACCGGGTCCGTGTTCTACCGTCTGGCGCCGTAACGCCGATGTAAAGTCCAAGCGAAGAGGACAAGAAAAAGACGGATAGAGAGCAGAAACGAGTGGGTGGTGTGTGTGAGCACCACCCACTCTCGTTTAAGGGCCGTTACGTTGAAATCTTCGATCCGGCCGGGAACCTGAACTGCCGGACAAACAACTCGCTGGTCGAAAACTTCCGGGGCAACTCGACCTGCTAAATGAGGTCGGAAATGGCTTGCAATGACCCCACCGTTCCCCAGACTTGCGCGGGAATATGCTGGGACCCAGCAATTCCGACCTCAATTCCCTTATGAAAAACGACTGTCTTGATTGGCGGGTGGCGCTGGCAATGTTTGCTGGATTGCTGATTCCTGCCCCGATGGCCAACGCTCTCTCCATAGCCAGTGTCACTTCCGGCAACGGGCTTCCCGCGTTGTCGGTCCAATGGACCGATGGCGCCGGGCAGCCGCGAACGGCCATCATGGTGAAGCAGAGCGCGAATGGACCGGGCTATCTTTACCAGTTGACCTATCAAGTTAACGGATTGCCCAGGGTCTGCGCCGGGACCGGAAGCACCGGCTACACCGGCGATGGGTTCGTGGAAAACCACAACACGGAGGGGTCTGACAACAATAGCCTCGACGATTCCGTTCCGGGAACCACCACTGTTGTGCTGTCGGGTCCCAGCCACGCCATCATCGCTTATGACATGCCCACTTACCAAATCCTTGATAAAACAATCCCGACGACGATTTATTGGTTTTTCGCCGACGGCCGTTCGCACCCGATTTTCGCCATCAGCCAGGACGCGCGGGCCACGACCGGAAACGTCGGAGGCGACACCCGCTCGCCCTACGGCTCACTGAACTTTGACGGCGGCGACGGGTCTTTGGACGTGGGCGGCGCCTCTTATGGCGACACTCTCAAGTTTGTCACACTGGCGGCGCCGCCCGAAGTGGTGACGGGGGTTTCCGGTTGGGAGGACACTCTGGCCAACACCATCCCGTACGCAATGGAATGGGTCAGCACCAACGAAGGGGACGCCGAGATGGGCCATGTTGCCACGCTGCCGATCACCGTCCAGGACCAAGGGGCGGATCGTGATGCCAATACGACGCTGGACCCCCGCAACCAGCAGGCATTGAAGGGGCCCATGATCCCCTACGGGGCCAGCGACACTGGACCGGACGCCTGGGCTTTCCAGCTATTAGACTACATCCTTCACCCCGATTATGCGGGAGATACCCAGGCGCCCGACGCTTCCATTCAAGTGAGTTACTCGAAGCTCGCCTGGGGAGGCAATTTCGGCCGGGTGGGCGGCTACAACAATGGCAACGCGGCGCTGAACGGCACCGAGTATTCGGAGCATTATGACTGCGGCTCCGATATCTGGACCGGCACCCGGGTCAACGGCATGCTCATGGCTTACTCGATCTTCGTCGTGCTCGGAACGCACTCGGGATCCTACACCAACGGCGTCGTCGGACATGAGGTCACTCAAATGGAGAACGCCGCCTTGGCGACGCTTTCGGCCTCGACGGGCACTGTCAAAACCACCGGCCCCGCCGGTGTCGGCAACGCCGCGTCAGCGAGTATCACCTATACGCCCGCCGGCTATAACCCAATCTATGCGACGTGGGAAATCACCGCGGCTGAAAACCAGGCAAATGCGACGCTCACACCCGCGACAGGCAAGCCTCTGGACCATCCGATGTTTGTCATCGATGGCTATGCCACGAACCAACTGCCCGCCGTCATATCCGTCGGCGCCGGACTGACCAATGCGGGGGTGGATTACTTCGCGACTCTCGATACCGCCAACCAGCGGCTCTGGATTACGGTCAATGGCGTCGTGAATTCCGCGGTGAACCTGATCGTGACCAACGCCTCCGTCGCGGCGCAATTGCCGGTCATCTCGTCCATTCCCGGCAGCGGATACGTGGGCGCTTCGATCCTCATCACGGGCCGGAATTTCACCGGAGCGAGCGCGGTCGCTTTCAATGGCGTCAGCGCCGTCTTCACCGTCAATTCGCCCACGCAGATCACCGCCACCGTGCCCGCCAGCGCAACGTCCGGGCGGATTTCCGTCACGACGCCCGGAGGGACCGCTGAGAGCGCGGCATCGTTTATCGTTCTGGCCGCGCCGGCGAGTCTGGCGATCTATACCAACAGCGGCGCCTTGCTCAATGGGTTCGAGGACTACAGTTGGAATGGGACGACAGTCAACTATTACAACACCTCCCCGGTCTATTCCGGGAGCTATTCCATCAGTGTGACGGCTCCTCAGTGGACGGCGCTTTCGCTCTATTATGACAACCTCAACACCGCGCCCTACACGAGCTTGAGCTTTTGGATCAACGGCGGCGCGGCGGGCGCGCAAGGGCTGCAAGTGATGGGAGTGACGAACCAGGCTTATCAGTCCATCTCCAACCTGCCGGCATTGGCCGCCAATACATGGTCCCAGTTTAACATCCCGCTTTCCGCGCTGGGAGTGGCCAACATCACCAACTGCCAGGGTTTCTGGTTTTGGCCCAGCCTTGCCGGAACGACGACTTTTTACCTCGCTTCCGTTCAATTGAATAACGCCGCTCCGCCTTCATTATCCGTCGTGTCCGCGGCCCCCAAGTCCGGTTCGTTTGTTCTGCTGCTTTCCGGCGTCTCAGGCCAGACCTATTGGATGCAAAGCTCGACCAACCTGGTCAACTGGACCAACGTCTCGACCAATGTGCTGGCGTCGCCATCTGTGAATATCACCAATACAGTGATGGCCGCCGCAAGCCAGCAGTATTGGAGGGTGGTCTGGCCGCAATGAGGAGGTGGAAATAAGTCAACGTGGCAACCTGACTGGTTCTTTTGGCGGCTGGGGGTTGTGAGACAGAACTCTTCTGGTTGGGCCGCGACGCCTGTCGGAGGAACAAAGCGGCGCTGGCGCGCGCGCACTCCAAGACGCTTGGCGCACACAGGAAGCTTGCGAAAATCCGCCAGGTCTTGGAGTGCGTGCGCGCCAACGCCGCTTTTTCCTGCGCGCCCAGCGTTTATATATGAATGTATAAACGACTCTCATGGTCTTCCGCGCGGAGACATACCGCTTGAAGAATTTTGTCTCACACCCCCCGGACAAAAGCCGGCGCAACGGGCGGTTGCCTCAGGAGCGGAAGTATCGTAAGACTATGACATGAAATCAGTTGCATGTTTGAGGGGGCGGCGATGAGCGGGGGACCGCGCCATTTGGCCACCCGCTGCGCCCACGGCGGGGCCAGCCGCCGCGGCCCTGGCGGGGCCAACGCGCCTTTTCAGCAGCCCATCGCGCAGAGCACCATCTTTGATCTGGGAACTTCGGCCGAGGCTGAGGCGATCTTTTCCGGGGCACGCAAGGGCTATGCGTATTCGCGCTTCGGCAACCCGACGGTCGAGGGGCTGGGGGAGATGGTGGCGGACCTGGAGGGCGGCGCGGAAGCGCTAATCACCAGTTCGGGCTGCGCCGCGGTGTTGTGCGCCGTGACAGCGGGGTTGGAGGGGCGCGACGGCCCGCTGGTCACACACCAGGACATTTACGGAGGAAGCTTTGAATTGCTGGAGATTCTCCGCGGCATTTATCGTGTTCCGGTGGAGGTCGTCGATGCCACAAACGCGGACGCGTGGCTGGCGGCGGTGTCCCGGGCGGGCGCCGTGTTGTTGGAAACACCGTCCAATCCCCTCATGCGCCTCATCGACATCCAGGAAACGGCGGCGAGGGCGCATCGGGCCGGCGCCCCGGTTATTGTCGATAACACGGTGGCGACGCCCTTCAATCAGCGTCCGTTCGATTTCGGAGCGGATTGGATCGTTCACTCGGCGAGCAAATACCTCAATGGGCATTCCGACATGATCGGCGGCTGCCTGGTGCGCCGGGAGCGGTTGTCGGCGGCGCAGCGGAGAATCCACAAGAACCTGGGCGGAACGGTCAACGCGCTGGATGCCTGGCTGGTGCTGCGCGGAATGAGGACCTTCGCCTTGCGGATGGAAGCGCATAACCGCAATGGGCAGGCCGTCGCGGAGTGGCTGGCCCGCCGCCCGGAAGTGGCGCGGGTGCATTATCCCGGGATTGCCTCGCATCCCCAGGCGGGGCTTTTTCGCCGCCAGATGAAACACGGCGGCGCGCTCCTCTCGTTTGAGTTGACAGGGGGCGAGGCGGCGGCCCGCCGGTTTCTCGACCGCCTTGGGTTGATCCTGCACGCGGTTAGCCTGGGCGGCATGGAGAGCCTGGCGACGCGGCCGGCGATGTCGAGCCATCGCGGGATGACCCCCGATGCGCGGCAGAGGGCGGGAGTGTCTGAGAGCCTCATCCGCTTGTCGGCGGGCGTTGAGGCGATCGAGGACTTGCTGGCGGATTTGGAGCAGGCGCTGGCCGGGTAGTTTTCAGGCAGCGCGCGGAAGAGGGCCGTGACGACGCGCGGAATCGGCTCGAAACTCACCGCGCCTTATGACACCATAAGGAATCTAAGAAACACGGCAAGTTTGGCGAAACATTTCACAAGACATGTTAAGCGCGCATGGATTGCAGCCGATACAGTAGCAGCATGACAACCGTGAGTCATTTAGAGAACGACGTTCCGGCCGGATGGAGCTTTTCACCCAGCGGCGGCGGTCCGGGGGTTCCAGCCACGGGTAACGGAAGTTGGACGCGCATGGAGGTTACGTGGCATGCGGTCATCAATTATCTCGTGCCAATTGGTTATCAGGACGAAACCGGATTCCATTACGGCGAGGGGCCCGTGCCGGGAAACGCGACGGGTTTCGACGAATAGCCGGATTATCCTTGCCTGGAGGCGGTGGGCCGTTCCAAATTGGGGGTTCCATGAGTGCGGAAACCGAGGAAGCTGTTGCCCCAGGCGTCAAACGCCCCATCGTTCTGTCTCCGTTGCTGGTCGCGCTGGCGGCGCTGGCATTGTATGGGTTGACGTTAAATGGCTGGGTAACGTTTGGCAGTCTTCCTTTCGCCTCGCAAATCATGGGTTGGGACTGGCATCCCCATCCGCTCCCGTGGCGTCCGACTCCCCAATATCCGTTGCTTTTCGTTTTGACTTTTCCGTTGCGATGGCTGCCCGCGGGTTGGCGGGTCGCGGGATTGAATCTGTTCGCCGCCGTTTGCGCGGCGTTGACGCTGGCCATCCTGGCGCGCTCCGTGAGGCTCCTGGCCCATGACCGGACCAAGGAGCAGCGGCGGCGGGTGTCGGAAGCCCATGCGTTGCTTCCCGTGCGCGCGGCGTTTCTGCCGGCCCTGTTCGCCGTCCTGCTGCTGGCGGCCCAATTGACTTTTTGGGAAAACGCCGTTTCAGGGACTGGGCAGATGCTCAATCTGTTGGTCTTCGCCTTTCTGATTCTCAGTCTGCTGGAGTTTCGTGTCTCGCGCGAGGAATGGCGGTTGAACCTGTTTGCCTTCGTCTATGGCGTGGGAGTGGCAAACAATTGGGCGCTGATCGGTTTTTTCCCCTGTTTTATCCTGGCGCTGATCTGGATTAAACGCATGGAACTCTTTAACTGGAAATTCGCGTTGCGGATGATCGGTTGGGGCGCCCTCGGTCTTCTGCTCTACGGCCTGATCCCGCTGCTGTGCATGCTGGCCCATGACGGCGGTTTTTGGGAAATCCTCCGCCAGAAATTGGCGGAGCAACGTATTTTCCTCACCCGGATTCCGCGCTATTACACGGTCATCGCCGCGGCGCCGACCTTGATTCCGCTGTTCTTTGCCGCCATCAAATGGCCGTTGTTCGACAACCAGGGAAAACCCGAATTGTACGGCCTCAGGCTATTGTTTCGTGTCCTGCATGTTGTATTTTTGGCCGTCGGAGTCTTGATGTTTTTCGATGTGCGATTCAGTCCCAACCCGCGCAACATGGGCTTCGGCGTTGCTCCGGGAACGCCGGGCTTCCTGACCTTTTACTATCTTGCCGCCTTGAGCGTCGGCTATTTCAGCGGATTCGTCCTGCTGGTCTTTGGGAAGGATATTGCCGATGGCCGGGGATTGAGCGGCGGGATTCCGCGCGCTTCCAACGGGGTGGTGGTTGGCTTGCTTTGGGTGGCGGCGATTGGGTTGCCCGCGATGTTATTCCGGGACAACTTTTTGCATATCCGCGACTTCAACAGCCGGGTGGTCTTCCAATTTGGGAAGGAAATGGCCGCCAGCATGCCGGGCGAACCTGCCGTTGTGCTGGCTGATGATCCCGCCCGGTTGTACCTGGCCGTGGGGGCCGGCCAGAGTCTGCGCCTGCCAAATCAATACATTTTTGTTGAGAGCGGTTCGCTGGTCCATCGTGAGTATCTTCGCTATCTGGCCAATCGCTATCCGCCCTTTGGCAGGGAGCTTCCCAATCCAGACCGCCTTCCCGATCTGATCACCGACCAGCAGGCAGGCAGTCTTTTGGCGCACCTGACCCAGCGGATGCCGGTCTTTTGTTTGCATCCCAGTTTTGGCAGCCTCCTCGACGGGGTTTGCATGACGCCCCACCGCTTGGGCGGCTATTTGCATCCCTATCCGACCAACGTGCTGGAGACACTGGCGTTGTCGCCGGGAGGAACGGCAACCAACCAGGCCTATTGGCGCTCGCTTGAAAAGGATGCGCTGGCCTCATTGCCGGAATTGGCCAAAGGCAGCCCTGATGCCCGGCGGATCGCGGGGTTTTATTCGCAAATGCTGGATTACTGGGGCGTCGAACTTCAGAAGACGGCCACACGACGCAAACTGCCGCTCTTGCTCGAAGACGCGAATGTCCAGTTCGCGGAGGCGCTCCGCCTCAATCCCAACAATGTGGTCGCCCGCGCCAACCAGCAATTCAACGCGCGATTGCGGGGAGTGCCGCCCGCGGGCCTCGTTAACGCCATCTCCAATGCGGCCGCGCGTCTCAACAACCATTGGGCGACTGCGCTTGATCTGGACGGCCCGGCGGATGTGCCTGACTTGGACATCCAGATCGGCAGGTATTTTGCCCAGCGTGGCACTTACCACCAGGCCGCTCCTTACTTCCAACGCAGCCTCGAACTGGCGGCCAACAACCCGGCGGCCGAACTGGACCTCGCAAACACCTATATTAATTTGGGACTGTTGGATGCAGCCTCGATCCTCATCAGAGACATGCACAAACATTTCACAGGCGATCCGCTTGAACTGGCGGGCGTCGAGGTCCTGGCCTGCATTGCCAGAGACGACTTCACGCAGGCTGACAAGTTGCTGGCCGACGCGCGGAACAAGTATCCGAAAGATCAACAATTCATCGGTGTGAGCGCCGAGTTGTACCGGGTCATGGGCAACAAGGTGTTGCGCGAAAGCGAAGGGAACCCCGCCAGGGAGAAAAGCGCCGAGAATGACGCGGCGCCATGGTTCAAGAAATCATTGGCCGCCCTTGATGAACGATTGCGGTTGCTTGAGGCCGCCATGGCCAGGGCGCAGGAGATCTACCGTGTCAATCTCAGCAGGGTTGAAATGCAAATGGCGCTCAAGGATTATGACGCCGCCATTAGCAACTTGACAGAGTTGGCGCCCCTGCACCCCCAAAATCCGGCCCCGCTTCTCAACCTGGCCATTTGCGAACTGCAAATCAACCGCCTCGGCGCCGCAAAAAAGGATTATCAGTCCGTGGAGGAAATGATGAGGGAACCATCGCCGCAGGTCTATTATGGTCTGGCCCAAATCGCCCAAAAGCAGAACGATAAAGCGGCGGAAATCCGCTACAGCAAGCTCTATCTCCAACACGCCCCCCGCGGCACGCCGGAGTTTGCAGGGGTCAGTCAGCGGCTCCTCAAATTGGAGGGCCGCTGAGGCTGGCATTAGGGGCGCTGAATTACTCCTTCTTTCTCGCGTTCCAAATGGCCATCACATCGGGCGATCCCTGGTTATGCACATTGTTGTCTGTCAGGATGGCATCGGTGTCCGTCAACATCTCCTCGCGGGGAAATACCAGTGTGTTGCTGTAGCGTCCGAAGAATTCAATGGAGATGAACTTTTCCTTGCTATCCCGCAAAACCTGGACCAAATGCCCGAGGTTCTTGATTGGGATGCCATTGATCGCTTTGACAACCTGCGTGACGGGACTCGCGTAGCTCCCCGCCAGTTTGTGCTGAAAAAATGTAGTGACAACCACGAGGCGTTCCCCGTCGAATTTCGCGAGATCGTCGCACCGGGTTACCAAGGGTGTATCCTGATCCAGAAGACGCAAGGTCCCATTCAGCGCGGTGCTGCCGCTGGTTACGCTGCTAACCAGATCGTAAAAGAGGTCCTGGGAAGCGTCGGAAAAGACAAGCGGTCCATAGACAAAATAGTTTGGATAGGCGCCGTTGAGACCCGGCAGAAGGTGGGCCGGGTTGGATTGGACGGGCACGGACAAGTGCTGGAGTTGCCCGGATCGGAGCACCGTCATCGGCGCGATTCCATTGACCGCCGTTTGACTGAGCAGGTAAGTGAATGGCAAATGAATACCGTTTGTCATCTGGATCATCCCATCGTCATCGAGGTCCGTGTTTCCCACTTGGGTGATAATATCCCATTTACGAAGAGGGCTGTCAGCAGAAAGTGGGCCTGTTTGCTGGACCACGACACCATGAACTGCTTTATCGACGCCAAGGAAGGAACGCAGGGCGGGATGTTGTAAGTCCTGGACTACGATATCCAGGCTCGGCCGGCCATGATAGCTTCCTTGGGAGATGCCTTTAAGGAACAACTCAATCTCCTCGCAGGGATTGATATAGGTGAATTTCTCCGTCTTGCCTGAAGGCGCAAACGCCAGGCCAATCATCGTGTCGCCAACAACAGCCGGGCCTCCGCTGATGCCTGGACTGAGGGGAGTGTCCACCTGGATTCGGAGGCCCCTCGATCCAATACTATACGCCGCGAAGTCAATGCGGGAGACTATGCCCTTTGTGGTGGAAACGCCGGACGCCCCCTCGGCAAAGCCGTAGGCAGTGACAGCGTCCTTGATTTGCGGCAGTTTCCCACCGCGCTTTAATGGCGGATGCGTGTTAAAGAAAGCTTCGTCGTCCAGTTTAAGCACCGCCAAATCAATCTCCGGTGAAAACCCCGCGACGGTCGCCGCGACCTTGTCGCCGGCTTCGTTCACCTCAATTTGCACGTCGCTTGCGTAAGCCACGGCGTGGGCGGTGGTAAGTATCCGCTTGCCTTCAATGACGACGCCGCTTGCGGATGCTGAAACAGGCGCCTTTTTGCTCCAGGGCTGAAACCGGTCGGGGTAACGCAGAGTCGAGACTATCTTGACGACCGACTTGCCTGCCACGTCAGCCTTGGCTTCCGCGGCGGGCGCCGCGGATTGCGGGGGCGGTTCGGCGGCGGCTTGGGCGGCCGCGACCGCGCCAATAAGACAGCCCGTGAGGCCGACAAAAGTGGAAAAACGGCGGCAGCGCGCGTAAAGGCTTTTCTTCATAATGATAACTGACATGCGGCGCGCATCCTTCCGAAATGCCATCGCCGCTTCAAGGAAAATGTGGGTCGTAACGCGATTGTTGCATTGAACTGGTGGCGGCGGGTTTCGATGAGGGTGAATTCACAGAATCGTTTCAAATTCGACGCAGTTTCATCACATTGCGCAGGTAGCCTCGTCGCCATGTGGTCAGCAGGAGCAACTTTGCGCAGCCAACCCCTCTTCCGTAAGCGGGGCCTTTTTCCTTGCGCCAACGGTGTTTGAGAACTGGCCTTGATATTTTGCCACCGATTGACTTTCCAACTTTATGTACCTGTTTCTCCCAACGCCACCGCCAGCCGTCAAAGGCTTGAGAGGTGCTTTGACTGTCTTTGATATGCAAGTGGTTGACTGACAAGTCTATGGGAATAATTTTAACGCATCGAGACTCAACGTGCGCCCTGCGTGGCTGGTGGCTCGCCGCAGTGGTACTGCTGGCCGCCGCAGCGGCTTCCGCGCAGGACTCGTTGCGCAGCTCGCTGGCTGGCGACGCCGCGGCGGAGGCGCAGCGCCAACAGCAGCAGTCCCCCCAGCTTTACACCTGGAAGGCGGGCGATTTCAGATTGCTTGCCGTGCCCTCGCTGGAATTGGATTACAACGATAACGTGAATCTGGCGAAGAACGACGCGCAATCGGACTTCATCCTCAGGCCGCTTCTGCAATTGACGGGCACTTATCCGGTGTCGCAACAAAGCCTGCTCAGGTTTTCCGCCGGTGTGGGCTACGACGAATACCTGGAGCACTCTCAGTACAGCGCCGTCCGATTGATTGCCGATTCGCTGCTTTCGTTCGACATCTACATCAAGGATGTTTGGATTGATTTGCATGATCGCTTCTCTTCAATTGAAGACCCCGGCGCCGAGGCCGCCGTGGCCGGAACAGCGCGATACGGAACGATCAACAACACGGCGGGCCTTTCCACCACTTGGGATTTGGAGGCCTTGGTGTTGACTCTTGGCTATGACCACCAGAATTCCCTCGCCACGAGCGGACAATTCAGCTACCTTAATCGGTCTTCGGAGCTTCCGCTGGCCCGGGCCGGATTTCAGTTTAGCCCGCAATTGACCGCCGGCGTTGAGGGAAGCGCTTCCTTTACAACTTACGATCAAGATGTCTTGAACGATAATCAGAGTTACAGCGCCGGCCTTTACGCCGACTGGAAGCCCAGTTCGTATCTCCATGTGCAACCCCGCGCCGGCTATGCCATTTATCAATTCCAACACACCAGCCAATCCATCTCCCCATTCTACTTTGGCGTTCCGCGCGCGGCGGAATCCATCCAAACCGCCGATCTGGACAGTTGGTACGCGGATTTGACCGTGTCCCACCAGGTGAACAACGCGGTGACTTATTCGTTCAGCGGCGGCCACGAGATTCGTCTTGGAATCGAATCTGATGTCATTGAAGACTCTTACCTTCGTCCGAACATCACCTGGACGATTCTCAAAGATCTGAGCCTGAATACATCGCTTTTCTACGAGCACGGAGTCCAGGGAGCGGGTAATGTGTCGGGAAATCTTTCGGAAACGTACGACTGGTACGGAGGCGCGTTGACACTCGGCTATTCGTTGATGAAAAAGCTCCGTGTAAACTTGAATTATCGTTTGACCCTCCGCTCCTCCAACATCCCGACACTGGAGTACGCGCAGAACGTCGTGGGCATCATGCTTACCTACCAACCACAATGAACCTTCATCCAAAAAGATTGAAGGAGCGCGGGCGTCCACGCCCGCAGCCTTCGGCGTCTCGCAGAAGGCATCAAACCCCAGACATGGTATTTTTCGTATTCCTCTGCGCATTTTTCTGCCTGCAAAGCGCGCAAGCAGCGGATCCAGTCCAAACCAGTGCCTCAAACAAAACAGGCGATCCGGCTGCGGCCAACAAAGCGCTCATTGACGCCATCCAAAACTTCCAGCGCAACGGCGCAAACGCGGCCACCAAAGGCGCTTCGACCAATCAACCCGGCAGTTCAAACTCCGTGCCAGGGACGAATGCAGCGCCCAACCCCGCTCAATTGGCCGCGAACGCACTTCCTGCCACTCCCGTCACCAACACCGCAGCCGCGGCAACCAACCTGTCCCAAACCAGCGTGACCAACTCAGTGGCTGATACGACCAACACACCGGTTGTTCTGGATGACAAATACAAGCTGGCGATTGGCGACCACCTGAGTTTTAAGATTCTGGAAGACGAAGATGAGTCCAAACTGCCGGGGGATGCCAGGCTGTTCTTTGTCACCGACTCCGGAGACCTTGATGTGCCGTACATCGGACGCGTTCCCGCGGAGAACAAAACGTGCCGCCAGTTGGCCGCGGAAATCAAAACCGCGCTGGAGAAAGAGTATTACTACCAGGCCACGGTGCTCATTGCGGTCGATTTGATGACCAAGAGCCACGGCAGGGTTTATTTGGTCGGGGCGGTGCGATTGCCCGGGCCGGTGGAGCTTCCCAACGACGAGGTCCTCACTCTGAGCAAGGCGGTGCTTCGCGCGGGGGGATTCACCGATTATGCCGACCGCCGCCATGTGAAGGTCACGCGCAAAGACACCCTCGCGAAAGACGCGACACCCAAAGAAATGCCGGGCAAACACACCACCGCCAAGGACGTCGCGGGCAAGGATGACAAAGAAACGTTTACTGTCGATGTGGGCGAGATTTTTGACAAGGGCAAGATCGAGACGGACTTGACCCTGCAAAACGGCGATCTCATCTATGTTCCCGATCGCCTGATCCGATTTTGATGATAATTCCCGTGAACGCCTTAACTCCAATGCCGCCGAATCAGGACTCGTCATCCCTGGGTCCAATGGACGATTACGGCGCGGGCGGCTCGTCCGGCGGCGTGCGGAGGTTCTTTGTTTTTCTCCGGAAGTATTGGTGGGTTCCGCTCCTTACCCTGCTGCTCGCGAGCGGCGCGGCCGTCGGCTTCATTTTATGGACGCCCCCGGTTTACGTTTCCTCCGCCTCGATGTATGAAACCGAGAAACTTCATTTGTCGGAAGGCGTTCTTTTCACGGAGGACGCGACTACTTACATCGGCACACAGATCGAGTTGTTGAAGAGCGTCCGAATGATGCAAGCGACGTTGGAACGTTTGCGGGACAAGGGGACCAACGCCGTCCCGGTCGGCAAAGACGGTCTTCCGCTGAAAGTCATTCTCGGCTTCAAGGAGGCCCCCAAAAGCACGGTCTTCGTCATCACCGCCACCAGCGCGGATGCGGACTACAGCCAGAACTTTCTGGATGCCCTTATGACGGGATACCTGGAGTACAAAAAGACGGTTCGCAAGTTGGTATCAGGCGAGACGGCCGCTTCCATCTCGGCGCAAGTTGAGGCTCGCGAAAAGGATCTGCGGGCCGCCCAGGAAGAGTTGACGGTATTCCAACGCACGAATAATTTGGCCATTTTGCAGGAGGAGGGCACCATCGCCGGAGGCTACCTCGAAAAACTGCAAACCGAACTCTCCGATCTCCAACTGGAATCTCAACTGCTGCAGGCCACCGCGCTGGAGCAAAAGGCGGCCACGCCAGGATTTAACTCCAGCGGCCGGGACCCGGTTGACTTCATGAAAACCTTGGGTTCAACCGGCCCTTCCGGCGCCAGCAATGCGCAGTTGACGCCCTGGCAGGAAGTGGAACTGCTCAAGATTCAGCGGGAGAAACTGAGCAGGTATCTCCGGCCCAAACATCCCAGGATTGTCGCCCTGGACGCGGAAATCGCCCGCGGCGAGAAACTCATCGAAATGTTTCGGGGACAGAATCATGATCAATTGGTGGCTTCACAGGAAGCCGTCAAGATGAAGATTGACAGCGTCGTCGCTTCCATCAAAGATTGGGAAAGCAAGGTGACTGAATCCAGCGGCCGCATTGCCGAAGCCGAGCGCCTCAAGCAGAATGTGGTTCGCTCCCAAAGTCTGTTTGATCACTTGGCGACGCTCCTCCAAAACGTGGATATCACCCGGAACACCGACTTGGAAACCCTGGCCGTCCTCGAGTCCGCGTCACCCGCAAAACGCTCCTACAAGCAAATCATCATGGCTTCGGTCCTGGCCTTCCTCGGCGGGTTGGGCCTCGGTGCCGGAATCGTTTTCCTGATCGAGAAGCGCGATGACCGTTTCACCTCCCCGACCGATGTGAATTCAGCTCTGGGAGACGCCATCGTCGGCCTGCTGCCGGAAGTGACCGGCAAGCGCAAAGAGCCATTGCGCCTGCTGGAAATGGGCGACACCCGGCACACTTACGCCGAATCCTATCGCCGCCTTCGTTCGGCCTTGCTCTTTCTGGCCGCGGATGAGCGGCCCAAAGTCCTATTGATCACCAGCGCCATGCCTAACGAGGGCAAATCCACCGTCGCCGCCAATCTGGCCCGCACACTGGCTCATTCCGGCTCCCGTGTCCTGCTTGTGGATGCTGATCTGCGCAGGGGCTGCCTGCATCATTTGCTGAAAATGCAGGGCGAACCCGGCCTGGCGGAACTGCTGCTTCACACCTGCGAACCGGAAAAGGTCGTTCAGAAAGACTCGTTGCCGAACTTCGCGTTCATTTCCTGTGGGTCCCACTCAGGCAACCCGGGCGACCTTTTCCTCAGTTCCGGTATCGATCAGGATTTGGCCCGATGGCGCCGGGAATACGATTACGTGCTCATTGACAGCAGCCCGCTCTTTGCCGCGGACGACGCCAGTTGTCTGGCGCCGAAGGTGGATGGCACGTTGTTTGTCGTGCGCCGCGGCCATTCCAGCGCCCGCGCCGTGAGCGAAGCGCTCGACCTGCTGGCCCAGCGCCAGGCCAGGGTCCTCGGCGTCATATTCAACGGAGCCGACGCCTCCGCGCGCAATTATTACTATGACAAACAGGCGGATTACAACAAGTCCGCGAAAACCGCATGACGAAGTGAGCGGACAGCTTTTGTAGAAGCAGGGCAGTCAGTTGCCGCCTTGCAACAGATCGGTGGATTTGAGAGTTGAAGGCGGATGCCCCGCCCCAAACTCAGTCCATACAGCACTATGGAAACAGATGGTTGGCCGCCAGTAGATCGCAGCGCCAGACAGATAAGCGCCTGCGAATCGACCGGCACGGAGTGTGTCTGGGAAAAATGCTGAACGCGGACGGGGAGAATGCGGATATGCCAGGGTGTGGAATCTGCCCGCTGAAGCAAGCGTCTCGCGCAGCAAAGCGTAGAAAAACAGTCAACGAATGCGTTCAATTTTCAGGACTTTGCGATTTATTAATGGGCATCCGCTAGGCTCGCGCGCCAGAGCGACGGCTCTTGGCCGATGGCTGCGCTGGCAACTGGCACAACGCCTGTTGCGACGACCTGTTTTGATGCCTTTCATCGGAAATGCGGTTTTGATCGTTGAATTGGGGATGACTGGGGCAACGGGAAACGTTTATTGTGGTTTGCACGAGTTCGCCGAAATGTCCTTGTTACTGCACTTCTTGCGCCGGGGAGACCGCTTCCTCGACGTGGGGGCCAATATTGGCGCCTACACCGTTCTGGCATCTAAAGTCGTCGGCGCCGATGTGACTGCCATTGAACCTGTACCGGCAACTTGCGCTCGACTCAGACGCAATGTGTGCGTCAACGAAATCGGGGATCGAGTTGAATTGCGAATGGCGGCGGCAGGCGCGCAGCCTGGAGCGATCGAGTTTTCCATTGACCACGATACCACCAACCACGTCGTATGCGAAGGCTATCCGGGCAAGTCCGTGAAGGTGCCAGTCGTAACGATTGATGATGTGCTTCAGGATCATCGCGCCGTCATGTGGAAAGTCGATGTCGAAGGATTCGAGCGCGAGGTGCTCATGGGCGCGGTGAATTCTCTCGCCGACGAGGGCCTCCAAATCGTCCTTTTGGAGAGTGACGATAACGTCATCGCAAAAATGATGAAAACGGGCGGATTCTCCCGTTTTATCTATGAGCCTTTTCGGCGTGCTTTCCGTGCTTGCGACGCGAGTGAATCCGTCAACAACCACCTATGGATTCGCGATCTGGCTCAAGTTATGGCTAGGTGTCAATCGGCTCCCGTCTATTGCGCGCTCGGAATACAATTTTAATCGGCACGGTCAATTTCATCACATCAGTGTGTCAGCATTTCTGCTTTTTCCCATGTCCTTTTCCATGTCTGCGCCGCCCTCCAGCATGAATGTCGCACGAACCACTAGTAAGCCTCGAATCGGGGCTGATGCCATTTTAGGGACGTTTGGCACGAACGTGGTAATTCAAGCATGCACGGTCTTTCAGGGGGTGTTGCTGGCCCGCCTGCTGGGTCCGGTGGGCCGCGGTGAATTCGCCGCGGTTATTCTTTGGCCAAGCCTGTTTGCGGCGATTGGACTATTCGGACTCGGCACCGCCCTCGCAAGACATGCTGGAACCGCGTCCGACGAAGATGCTTTGACACGTGCCGGGCTGGTCTTGGGCTTTGGGCTGGCCGTTTTCATATCCATTTCCTGTTATTTGATGATGCCGCTTCTGTTAAAAGGCCACGATGTCAATCTGGTGCGGATGAGCAAATGGTTTGTGCCTTTCATCTTCTTTAATCACATGACCTTGGTTTTTGTGTCCATAGATCAAGGCGGCGGCAATTTCAAACAGTTCAACTGGACTCGCCTTATACTCAATCCGATCTATCTGGCGCTGGTGTTGGCGATTTGGCTGGCGGGACGACTGCGGGTGGCCTGGTTTGTCATGGGCCTTCTGGTTGCCAACGCGATTGTTGTTGCGGTGCGGTTCGGAAAATTCCTGCGTGGAGCGCGTTTGGTTGGCCCGGTTTACCCTCTGGAACCAGTTGCCCGAGATGCCGTCCGCTACGGCCTTGCGGACCTTATCAGGCCCCTTTACCAGCAGGCCGACAAGGCGTTGCTCCTTTATCTTTTGGGAGTCCAGGACCTTGGCTTGTACACGGTCGCGCTGTCGGCGAGTGGCGTGGCTGGCAGCTTTGCGTCGGCCGCCTCAAGCGTAACATTCGGAATCGCGGCCAGAGATCGCGAGTCCGCGACGTTCGAGCGCATTGCGCAGCTTTTTCGCTGCAGCGGCTGTGCCTGGCTTGCCGTTGGAGGCTCTCTAGCCCTCGTCATGCCTGTAATGCTCCCGCTCATCTTCGGTAAAGACTTCACCCCCGCAATATGGCCGGCCATCTGCCTGATTCCAGCCAGTGTTTTTGCGGGACAGGCCGCGATCCTCGAGCAATCCATGCGAGCACAAGGCCGCGCCTTTGTCGGGTTGGAGGCGCAGGCCGTTGGACTCGTCATCATGGTGGTCGCGGCCTGCGTTGCTTCGAGATTCTGGGGAACAATGGGGATCGTGCTGGCTTGCAATTTATCTCAAATGGTGTGTCTCATTATGTTTTGCATCAGAGCCAGGGCGCATTTTGGGAAGGGAACGATATCTTGTCTGGTGCCCAGATGGGACGATCTAAAGACAATCTGGACCGCATTCGCAACTCTCTTTCATAAGTATCGTCTGTCCGCCTTGAAAGCAATCCAGTGAATCGTGGAAATGGAGCGCCAGCGCTCATTGTCCCATGCGCGGCAACAAAGTGTCCAAATTGAGGACACAGAATGGCATCGGCGTTCTTAAGCCTTGACCATCATGTCTCCAAAAAAGCGGCGGGATTCTTTTCTCCGCTGGCATGGCCTCTGCTTGTACAACAGAATCGAGATGAGCAGGCGCATCCCATTCTTAGTGACTCTCAGTCAACTGACACATTCCATCAGGATAACGTCCTCTCAGATTGCAAAACAGCTGGCGGCGTGGTATGCTTACGCAATCATGACGACCCAAACATCCATGCGCATGGTTCCTCCAACGCCGCTAAAGAAGGCTCTGGTCCTCTTTTTGAGCCGGGGCCGACAGTCGGTTCTGATTGCCACTTTATTGGCGGCGGCACGATGCTGCCTGTCACAAGAAGCCTACACTCCCGGCGCTGACACCAACGTGTTTGCGTGGTTCAAGGCCGACGCGTTAACCCTCGCCAACGGCGCTCGTGTTCCTTCATGGAGTCCGTCAGGCGGCGCCATGAACCAGGCGGTTGTGCAAACCTCCGTCAGAAACCAGCCGACATTTCAAACGAACCAGCAAAATGGCCTGCCCGCCGTTCTTTTCGACGGAGTGGCGAGTTTTTTGACCAACAGCACTTTCTTTAATCAGCCGCAACCGTTCACCCTCGTGCTCGTCTATAAGTACCTTGGCCCGCAGCAGGCGTACGGGGCGTCATTCATAGGGAACGATCAAAGCTATTCCTGGGCCGTTGGGGCAAGTCAGGGATACATGGAGTATTACATCCAGAGTGAATCAGGGGTTTCCCGCATCATGTACCCCGTCGAAAATCCGGCTGATGCCGCATGGCATATCTTGATGATCGTGTTCAACGGGTCGAATTCATTATTTAGAGCGGCTGGTTTTGATGCTTTTACGGGATACGGGGCCTTTTATGGCGCCACCAACACGCCCATAGCCGGAACACTTGGAGGGTGTCCAATAATGGGCACGCTTGAATTGGGGGGCCAGATGGGAACCAATTCGCTGGGCAACGTTTTGTTGGGAGAGGTTATTATTTACGATGGAGATCAAGGATCAACCAATGGAACCAATATATTCAATTATCTGGGCAATCGCTGGAACCTCAGCCTAGCGCCGCCGCCCAGGCCGCCGCCCTTCACGCTGAATTGGCCGGACCGAAGACCGCTCGGCATGGACGTTTTGGGCGGAGGACCCCAACCACCGAAAAACCCAAGGGGCTGGTTTAATGGAGCCAATGTTGACTACGTTTCCGCGGCTGGATTGGTCGCATTCAGCAACGCCTTGATGGCGCGCGCCAGCGGGGAAATCGCCGTCTTGAAAAGCATGAATGCCCAGGGAGTCATTGTCTGGGACTCAGAGGGGGATGAGTTGCAGAATATGACCTGGATCGGCGATCCAAGAAAAGTTCCGCTTCTGGCGCCGGAAATGGACGCGGTCGCCGATGAGTTCTTTGCAATGTACAAGAACGCCGGATTTCGGGTGGGCGTGGCTTTGAGGCCCCGCCTGTTCACGGCAGGGGCGACCCTTCCCGCTTCCGGTTCCAATGGGCAGGTGTTCGTCCTCACCAGCGCCCCTTTCGGCCAAAAGACCCACCTCTATACAAACGGATGGGCGCAAACCAACGCAGTGCCTTATGGAGGCAATTCTTTCGACGCATATTTGCCCGATTTGACAAATAAAATGCAATACGCGATCGACCGCTGGGGCGCCTCGATATTTTACATAGACTCCTTTGGAGCGATAGATAATAATGGGCCGCAAACGCTCCAGGCGCTCACAAACATCGCGCAAGCCTATCCGAATGTTCTGCTGATTCCAGAACTGGGCGGAGCCGTTAACACAAACATGTTCTGCGCCTCCGCCCCCTATTTGGAACCGCAATACACGGGCTACCTTCTTCCGACGAACATTCTATCGACCTATCCCAAGGCCTGGAGTGTCATTTGCGTCAATGCTTATGATGATTATCCGTCCATGCTCCGCAGTGTGGCGGCTGGCAACATCATGCTCGCTAACAGTTGGTTCGCGAATCCTTCAGCGCAATACAGCGCGCTGGCGTACATCAATGGCGGTACACCCCAGGCGCCCGAAGATCTCCGCGTTTTACCGGGCGGACCGTGACTAGCAGACCGGATGTGAAGGCTGCGTCCCCGATTCACAGACGGCGGGGAGGACTGGTTCAGCGCGGTTTGCCCCTGAAAATCGGGCGATTCCGGTGATTTGAAATCGACTCAATCAAAATGGCTTGGTGAAAGGATCGCCGGGATTGACACCCTTCGCTTTGTGGCTGCCTTTTGGGTCCTTTGGGGGCATCTCGGCGGACTTCCGTTCTCCGATGGCATTGACAAAACATCGCAAATGGGCCGCGCAGTTGCCGCGTCTTATGGTTTGATGATAAGCGGGCAGGCTGCGGTTATCGTTTTCTTTATTCTATCCGGATATTGCATACATTGGCCGGCAGCCCATCAACAGCCCGCGAGTTGGCGCAGCTTTTTTGTAAGACGCGTATTGAGGATCGGGGTCCCGATGCTTGCAATCCTGCCCTTTCTGGAATGGAGCAAAATTGATTTTCATGCATTTAACGATTCAATTTATTGGAGCCTCATTTGCGAAATGGTGTATTACTGTTTATATCCGGCTCTTTTGTTTTTGAGCCGCAGGATGGGTTGGTGGAAAATGATTTGGTTCGGTCTGCTGATGTGCGTTATTATTAATCTCTTATTGCCGATTGAAGGTTCAAACAGGCTGTTTCAAAGGTGTGGGCCCTGTTTTACATGGTTGCTCGGATTGCCATGTTGGATGCTTGGCGCGCAACTTGCCGAAATCCAACCCACAACCCAACAGGTTTTTCATGTATTATGGCGCTGGCGATTAGCCATATGGTTAGTCTCATTCGTTCTTAATATAGCCACTTTCCACTCTCCGTTTAGCCATTCATTAACATTGGGATTTTTTGGGTTATTCACCTTTTATTGGCTTAGGATTGAAATAGCCAGGTGGCGGCTTTGCATGCCCAGCGCAATCACGGGGATATTCGAGGTTTTTCGTG
>PLGF01000059.1 GCA_003138485.1 Verrucomicrobiales bacterium
GAACGGGCCGCGCCAACAGCCTTTCAAAGAACAAGCCTGCTTATGAAATGTAACACCGAAGCTGGAGATTGCAAGGGTTTAGCCCGCAGAACACGCAGAATGACGCGGATGAGCGAAAGAAGAATTTTTCCGCGTTATTCTGCGTGTTCCGCGGGCCCACTGCTTATTCACGGCTCCGGGGCCTTGAACCCGCGCTGGGCTATGGCGGGACAAGCGCGGATTACGCAGCGATCAAACCCAAGATCGGGAGGGGCCAGCAGCATCCGCGAGCGGTGCAGCCCAATAATTTGTTCCGTCTCCCACGAGTCCCTGACTGATAGGAGAAAACAGCCTTTCTCACGCAAAGCCGCAAAGTCGCGGAGAAAGAATTCAACCACGGATGGCACTGATGGACACGGATAATCTGGACAGGGTCTTGGCGTCTTGGCGTGAGCTGGTGTTGCCTTGATTCCGAGGACTTTTTGGCCTCATTCTGGCTGGCCGGGAGAAGGTGATGGAAGAACTCGGACTGGACAAAGCAGCCGTCAAAGGATATTGCAAAGAGCCTTGAGCCTGCTGGGGATCAACGAGGCGAAAGAAGGGCCGCGCGGGCCGGGGAGAAGGTGGCGTTGGCCTGGTGGCTGAAGGAATGCACCACGGTGTCGCTGCGGTGGGTAAGTCGGCGATTGCAGATGGGGCATTACAGCCGGGTGGGCAAAGCGGTCAGCCGGATGCCTCGAAAGCGCGGACGGAAGCCGGAGAAACTGAAAGAAAAGCTGATGCAGTTGGATCGGTGCGATTGAATGAAACATGAAAACTGTCACAATTCCAGGATTGACCCTTTGGCGACCCTTTGGCCTTCCTGATGGCGCAAATGGATTTCACCGCGCCGTTGAACGATTGTTGCGACGCGTGGCGTTTGCCGTTGCCGTTGCGGGATGAGATCATTTGGCTTCTGCTCTCAATAACGCCCTAAAGCAAGCCTGTTCAAAGTGGTGATCGTACGCCAGAGCTTCTGTGATTCCCTCCTCCTTCATCACCAGGAAGGAAGCGCAATCCGTGAGACTCCAATGCTTGTCGGTGTGCGCAGCATAGAAATCAAGCGCTTCGTGAAATAATGTGCTGGTTTGGGGTTCAATGGAGACATTTGGATTTTGTCGAAGGCTGGTGATGGTCTGCTGCACCAAGCCACGGAAGCGGGATCCCCCTTGCCAAGTATATTGGCCACTTCCACCAAAACCATTTCCGTCGTATAAAGACGCGCCGCGCCAAGACTGCGCGATAACTCCAGAGCCTTTGGATGGAGGTCGTCCGAGGGATCCAACAACGCGACCCAGTAGCCAGCGTCTGCAAATACCCGTTTCATGTCCCTTCTTTCGGCGCTCCGTAAAGATAGTGTTTGAGGTTTCGCGCGGCGTCCGTTGGCACCTTTTCCCATTCCTCGGCGGGAATCGCAGCGCCCAGTTCGACGAGGACTTCCCAGATTGGCCTTGCGGTTGTGTCGAAGGCCGGTTCTCCCATTGGTTGGATTATCAGTTCCTTCACTTGGATGATGCTCTTGAGGTCCCCGCCAGGCTGGAATTCGGCGATGCCTTTGACGCGAAGGCGGCGAGTGGCGTGTTCCCGCAACGCCTCGGTTACAACCGTTTCCTGATCCGCGCTGAACCGCCCGGGTATTTTCGCCCCGCTGTCCAGCTTCAGCGTGAAAGTTCCGCCAAGATCAACGGCCCGCACTTCACCCGTGTAATCCACGGTATCGGTGTACACCTTCATGACCCGCGCCAGAAGCTCACGTTGCGCGCTGCGCGTGTATCGGGCGGGTGTGGATGTTTGCCGGGAATTTAATTCAACGCTCTCGTCGTCCAGCAGCGTGTTTCCGTAGTCGCCAAACAACGGGATGATGTTTTTGGGCAACGCTTCGGGCAACGGCTGGTTGTTGTTCGCGGCGGCGATGGCTGCGCTTACCAACTCCACAGCGGTATCGAGCTCGTCCGCCGGTTGCTGCCGCCAGAAGTCGGCCTGCTCTTGATCCTCATACTCCCGCATGATCGGCACGGCGGCACTGCCTTTTTCGATGGAAAAGAACTTCAGCGACAAGGCCTCCTCAAAGTTTTTTGGCAGGCGTTCGCGGTCGGGGTGATTGCGCCGCCAGAGCGCCTTGGCCGTCTCCACCAGCAATTGTTTGTAAGCAAAAAGGTCCGGCAACACATCGAGATCCAACCCGTGATCGTCAAAGCGCTTGCCTTTGAAGGTGTGTGTCACCAGTGGTCGTTGGACTTTTGGCATACTCGGTCTTTCGTTCGATTCAATTTAGTCCTTCCATCTGCAAAAACCAACGCCAATCTCAAGATTTGCCCGCAAACGAGTTGACCCCTGCTACTGCTATGCTCTGCTCGATAATGAGCCCTGGCAAATCCAGGCCGCACCAAAATGCCTGAAAGCGGGGCGAGCAAGGTTTGTTTGAAACCCAAGGCCTACGACCCCGGCTGTGCCGGAGGCTTCGCCGAGGCGAGACCTTCGAGCGCGGAACCGGCGAGTTGAATGGCGTCGCTCTCCATTTCTGCTTGATTTACTACGCTGCTGGCCGATTATGGAAAACAATCGATTTTCGCCGCAAATCAGCCATGTTGACCACATGGTGAGCGCCGACTTGAAAATGGAGATGGGTTGGACGGGCGCCACCCGCGAGAACTGGATTTTTGTATTGATTATGAGCAACTTGCGACTTTTGGATTCGATCAGAAGACCGGTTTCAATATACGAACCGCTGTTCGTATATTAATTGTTGGGCAACTAACACGCATAGCCGAGAGGATTACCACGGCAGGCATGCACGATTTGCTTTTTGCCATTGCCGATTCTGGTGGTGCGGTCAGAATGTTGTTTGATGGCCAAGATGTAGCCCAGATCTCTGACGGCTTGCACGGTGAGATTTTCGGCGACGCCGGATGGATTACACGCTTCAGCAAGTATCCGTCCCAAGTCGAGATTGAGAGGTCGAAATGGGCAAAAGAGCAGATTCAGAAAATGGTTGGCAAGAAAGATGACAATGTGGCCTGACAGCCGCTGGAGCCAACTGCCGTTGGCGCTTTCAGTGCCGCTGTCGTGGTTCACGTCGCCCGTCGGCGGCGGCTCAGATTCCAAGAAATCTGATATGAATCAGACACTTCGGAGTGGCCGTTTGATCCGACCCCGACTGCCCGGTTTTGAAGTGACCGGTGACAACTTTGAGACAAACCACAAATGAAGGTTTCAAAATACAAATGGCCTGTTTGGAGCGTCTTGTCCGCTGTTTGTCTCCTCGCAGCCGCCCTTTCGCTCTGCATTTTTTGGGCTGCCGTTGACCTTGGATACGACAGCTCACCCCGTGGAAAAGCGATCATTACATGGTGGGGCTATGCAATGCTCGGCCTGGTCGCCACAGGCATCGGATTCGCCGCGCTTGCCATAAAGTCTTGGTGGTCCAATCGGAAGGTAGTAAAGGGGCTGGCGAAGAGAGATTGATCATGGCTTCGGTGAATAAACTCCTGGGCCGGGCGTTTGAGGCTTATCATGCGGGGCGCATCGACGAGGCGGAGGCGATTTGCCGGAAGCTCGTCGCGCTGGCGCCGCGGGAGGGGCGCGTCTGTTTTTTATTGGGCATGAGCCTGCGCCGGGCCGGACGCGGGGCCGAAGCGGCCGACTGGCTTAATCGGGCGGCCAGGCTCCAACCGCGCTCCCCGGAGGTGCTCAACGGCTTGGGGTCGGCTTATAGCGACTTGCAGGATTATCCGCGCGCCGCGGAGTGTTTTGCCCGCGCCATCGAGATCAACCCGCGCTACGCCGATGCCCACTACAATATGGGCAACGCCTGTCAAAGGTTGCGGCAATACGATAGGGCGCTGGTGTTCTATCAGAGCGCGCTTGAACTGAATCCGGCCGATTACGAAGCGTGGACGAATCTGGGGAACTTCCACAAGCAATTGAACCAGATCGAGCCGGCGCTTGCGGCGTTCGAGCGGGCGTTGCGGATTGCACCGGATTTCGCCCTGGCCCATTGGAACCGGGCAATCGTGTTGT
Source organism: Verrucomicrobiales bacterium (assembly GCA_003138485.1). GTDB lineage: Bacteria > Verrucomicrobiota > Verrucomicrobiia > Limisphaerales > Palsa-1400 > PLGF01. The sequence goes on from PLGF01000059.1 coordinate 4,039, forward strand.
TGATGGCGGGCCGCCTGCGCGAGGGTTTTCAGGAGTATGAATGGCGCTGGCGCTTGAGCGGCCCGATTTTCGTGCCGCGCGTATTTTCCCAGCCGGCATGGGATGGCCAGCCGATCCCGGGGAAGACTCTGTTCATCCACGCCGAGCAGGGGATGGGGGATGCCATCCAGTTCGTCCGCTATGCGCGGCTGGTGCGCCCGCGCGCCGGGCGGATCATCCTGGAAACGCCCGCGCCGCTTAAGAGCCTCTTTGAGCAAGCCGCCTGCGCGGACGTCGTCATCGCTTTGGGCGAAGCGCCGCCACCGTATGATTGGCACGTTCCGCTGATGAGCCTGCCCCTGCTCTGTCAAACGACGCTGGAAACGATTCCCGGCGGCGCGCCTTATCTGGCTGCGCCGGCCTGCCTGGATTTCCCCGCGGTCCCCGCCGGGCATTTGAAAGTAGGATTGACTTGGGCTGGCAATCTGTCGTCGGCGGACCTGGCGGACCGGTCGGTGCGGCTTGAGGAACTGGCGCCCTTGTTCGAGGTCCCCGGCGTGGTTTTTTTTGGTCTGCAAGTGCCGATGCCGGCGGGGGACGAGGCGGCGGCGCGCGCGCTGCCCAACTTGAGGAACCTGGGACCGCACTTGAGCGACTTCCGGCGCACGGCGGCAGTGATTGGGCAAATGGACTTGATTGTCTCGGTGGACACGGCTGTGGCGCATCTGGGCGGGGCGTTGGGGAAACCGACCTGGACGCTGTTGATGCACTCGCCGGATTGGCGCTGGCTGCTGGATCGCGCCGATTCTCCGTGGTATCCCACGATGCGGCTGTTCCGCCAGAGCGAGCGCGGCCAATGGGCGGGGCCGATCCGGCGCGTGGCCCGGGAGTTGCGGGATTTGGCGCCGCGGTGAGGTGCGGGTCAGGCGGCGACCGGCGGGACAACGTCATCGAAGCTGCCGACAATCTCCGGGAAGGAATGACGGGCGGCGAATTCGTGAAGTTTTTGCGCGCGTTCATCGGCGGCCATCTGGACGTCGGTCTGGCGGGCCAGGCGCGATATGACCGCTTCGATCAATTCATCCGGGGTGAAGGGTTTGACGAGGTAATCATCGGCGCCGCAAACCATGCCGCGGCGGAAACCATCCAGGCTGACCATGCCAGTCATGAGAATAAAGGGGATTGGCGCGGTATCCAGAGACTCGCGGACGGCGCCGAGGGTTTCGTAACCATCCATGTCCGGCATGTTGACGTCGCAGATGACAAGGTCGGGCTGATGCGCGTGAATCATCTTGACACCCATCTGGCCGCTGGCGGCTTCCTGAACCGTGAAACCGTAGTTGGCCAGGACAACCTTGATGAGTTTGCGGACGTCTTCTTTGTCGTCTATGACTAAGATGTTCTTCATGACTTTGGAGCCAGCATCAAGAATCGTGCCAAGCGGCGCCACCCCTTGGGCGGTGGGGAAAGACGGGCGTTTTGCGGTCAAAATTGCCGGTTTGGAACCCGATGCGGGCAAACTCTGCCGCCCCCCCGACCGGGGGATTGGGCCGCGCAGTCAAAGATCCGGAGGCATGAATTCGCGCAGGCTAAGCCGTAACGATGCAGTAGGATTGGGGAGCGCGGGCGTCCCGGTCGCTTCCAGTCGGCGTCCCGCCGACGGTGTCGGACTCGAAAGCAATCACCTTCCGGTGAACCATCTGAGGCATCTGATACCTTCGGCGGGACGCCGAAGGTTGCGGGCGAAGACGCCCGCGCTCCCAATCCTACTGAATAGTTACGCCTCCTACGCCTTGGCGTTCAAGGTTTCGTACACCATTTCGGCCAGCTTGCGGGCGTGGAAGGGCTTTTGGACAAAGTTGAAGGAGGCGCCGGGAGCGAACTCCTTGGCGACGCGTTCGGCGTTGTAGCCGGTGGTGAAGAGGACCTTGAGCCTGGGCTGCTCGGCCTGAAGGATTCTGGCCAATTCCGTGCCGGCCATGCCGTCGGGGAGGATCAAGTCTGTCAACAATAGATCAATGTCGGCGCGGCGCTGTTTCCAGACCCCCAGGGCCTCGCGGCCGTTGGTGGATTCGAGAACTTCGTAGCCGTGGCTTGTAAGGATGTGGCGCATCAACTTGAGCAGGTGCGTCTCGTCCTCGACCACGAGGATGGTTTCGGTTCCGCCGATGACTTTTGGCTCGTTGGGAACCATCTGCAAGGCGCCGCTCCTGGCGCCGCTGGCCGGCAGGTAGATTTGGAACGTGGTGCCTTCGCCCAGGCGGCTTTGCACCGTGATCCAGCCTTGATGCTGTTTGATGATGCCATAGACGGTGGCCAGGCCCAGGCCCGTGCCGCGGTCCAACTCCTTGGTGGTGAAAAAAGGCTCGAATATCCGGCCCACATTCTCCGGCGCGATCCCGCAACCGGTGTCCCCGAACGTCAGGCAGACGAAGTGGCCCGGTGCGGCCTCCGGGTTTTGGCGGGCCTGGCCGGGGTCGAGGGTGACGGACGCGGTGCCGATGCGCAACTGGCCGCCGCGCGGCATGGCGTCCCTGGAATTGACGGCGAGGTTGAGGAGGACTTGCTCGATCATGCCCAGGTCGGCCATGATGGCGGGCAGCCCCGGGGCAAAATCGACCAGCAAGGTCACATCTTCGCCCAGGATGCGGCGGAGCATCTTTGTGATGTTATTGACAACTTCGTTCAAATCGACCACCTGCGGATGGAATTGCTGTTTGCGGCTGAAGGTCATCAATTGGCGGGTCAACGCGCCGGCGCGCTTGCCGGCCTCGGTGATTTCCTTGAGGGAATCGGCGCCCCGGGTGGTGAGTTTCTCCCCGGCCAGCAGGAGGCTGGCGTGGCCATTGATGACGGTCAGAAGATTGTTGAAATCGTGCGCGATGCCGCCGGCCAATTGCCCGATCGATTCCATCTTCTGCGACTGGCGCAGTTGCGCCTCCAGGTTCAGGCGCTCGGTCACATCGACGGCCAGGGACAACACGACCTGTTGCGAGCCCAAAAGGTGCGAAGACACCTCCATGACGGCAAGCTTGCCGCTCTTGGTGCGATGGCGCCAGACGCCGGAGACGCCCGTGTCGGGCGCCATACGCGCCTGTTTGTCCAGAATGGCGGCGAGGTCCTCGGGCGTGGCGACGTCGCGCAGGGTCATGCGCATGAATTCCTCCTTGGAATAACCGTAGTGACGCACGGCCGCCTCGTTGACGGTGATGAAGGCCAGGGAGGAGCGGTCGTAGGTGAAAATGGGCGTCGGATTGCTCTCGAAGAGTTGGCGGTATTGGTTCTCGGAAGCCTGGATGAGCGCGATGGAATGTTCCAGCTCCTGCGTGCGCGCCTTGACCACGGCCTCAAGGCGTTCGAAAGAGGACTGCACCTCGCGGCTCAGGCGCCACTTCTCCGCCAGCGACAGCGCGATTTGCTGGACCTCGATGTTGTGGAAGGGCTTTATCAGCAGGAGCAATTGGTCCGTGTGCCGCAGTTTGCGGGAAATGTCATGGGCGGAATAATCGGAAAACCCGGTGCAAATCACCACTTCCAGGCACGGATCGGAGTCCCAGAGGCGGCTGATCGTCTCGATTCCATCCCATCCGGGAGGCAGCCGCATATCGACAAACGCCACCGCGAACGGCCGGGCCGCCTTCTTGGCGCGGACCGCGCACTCCAGGCCCTCGGCGCCCTGCGAGGCGCACTCCACCTCGAAGCGCGGCAACTCCAATTCGTCCATCGGTTTGCCCAGGATTTCCGCTTCGGCCCTGGCCAACTGGCCGGCCATGCTTTCGTCGGCGGCCAGGACTTTGCGGAAAACGTCGTGGATGTCCGGATTGTCGTCAATAACTAGAATGCGATAGGCTTCTTTCATAGGCTTCAATGCGCCGCTGCCCAGTATGGCCGGGGTCGGCGGAATTTTCACGAAAAATCGCCGCACTTTTCGCGCCGGCGCCTGGGCTGCGGGCTTGGATTTCTATTCTGCGCGACACTAAAGACCTGAACAAGGCCCGTACCCTGGAGCTTTTCAACAAGACCAACCCGTTCAACATCACGGGGGCGCACGACACGTTGGAGGCCTGCCATCAGCGCCTGGCCGCCGGCTGCCGCCTCTCAAAACGGAGAATCATTTCGCAGAGGTGCTAAAGTTCCCGGCGGACGTGCCGATAGGTGAATGTCGAGAGACAATGGCGATTGGCCGCCACTGAGAGCCAATCGGGAAAGCGGCGAATGCCCGTGCAAAATTTCGCCTGCACGACACGGATGTCGTGAGCAAACTCCCCGAAAGGGGTGACTCAAGGAAAGAGTTTAAGTATATGGTGATCAACACAAACATGGCGGCGATTACGTCCGCCAATAACCTCGATAAGTCAACCAACGAATTGAATAACGCGTTGGCGCAACTATCCTCCGGCTCGAAAATCACAAGTCCTGCTGATGAACCGGCCGGTTTGGCCGAGTCCATCGGTTTGACTGCGGAAATCGGCCAGACCAACGCCGCCAATTCCAATGTCAGCAACGCCATCTCCTTCAGCCAGACCCAGGATGGATACCTGCAACAGGTGGGGGCCGCACTGGATCAGATGAGCACACTCGCGGTTGAGGCTCAAGACCCGACCAAGAGCACCGCTCAATTGAGCGACTATAACGCCGAGTTTACCGCTCTGGCGGGATACATCACGACAACGGCAAACGCCACCTTCAACGGCGTCAGCTTGTTCGGCGGCACCGACGACTCCACCACAGGCGGTCTCGCGGTGACGATCGATGGCAACGGCGCCATGTTCACGATGACGGCTGTCAACCTGGGTTCGACAGCGGTTTACACCAACGCGACGGGCGCGACCATCACGAGCACGACGCTCGCGGCCACGGCGCTGGGCCTGGTCACATCCGCCATCGGCCAACTGGCCACGGATCGTGCCGCCATCGGCGCGAACGAAGAGGCGTTAACCTATACGGGCGACGAACTGGGAGTTCTGTCGGACAACCTCACCGCCGCCAACAGCAACCTCACGGATGTCGATGTTGCGACGGAGAGCACCAAGTACGC
>PLGF01000013.1 GCA_003138485.1 Verrucomicrobiales bacterium
CCACCAGCACGCCTACACGCAAATGCCCCTGGTCACCTTCACCCGCGAAGTGTTGGAACTGGCCCCGGAGGCCCGGGCCAGGGCGCTGGCCAAAATCCGGAAGTTGGAAGAAAGCTTCTTGACTCCCTTGGACAACGTGCGCGCTCCTCCGTGAGCGTGCGGATGGTTTGACGCCACACGATTAGATCTCCCCCATCGGGATTGCCTCCGCTTGTACCGGCGAAGGCTCTCCGCCCTCAACCCTTCTGGCCCAATCCAGCCCCGGACGTCGCTCAACCGCTAATCGCGCAGGCCGCGCCGACGATCTCCATCCGCACGCCCAAAGCGCCGCCCATCGGCTGCTTCCCTTCCCCCACTGTCTGAATTGCAGAAAACGACCTCAAAAAGCTTGTTTTCGACGGGGGAACGCCGCATTCTTACGCTATGCGTCTGCTAAAGGTTGGATTTTTCGCTGGCATGATGGTCGTTGCCAATATTGTTAACGGTCAATCGACGATTCGAGTGCCCACGGATTATCCGACAATTCAGGCGGCGATCAATGCCGCCAGTGTTTTGACGAACGACACCATCTTGGTGTCGCCTGGAGTTTATAATGAATCCGTCAATTTTAATGGCAAAGCAGTTTTGTTGATCGGTGCTGATGGCCCGGTTGCAACATTGATAAATCCGCCTGCGGGATCGTCCGCCATTACGTTCAGCACTGGCGAATCCTCAAATTCGGTCGTATCTGGTTTTACGATCACGAACGGCGGGATCTTGGTCGCGTTTTCGTCGCCGACGATTGTTTCCAACACCATAACCGGCTGCTCCGGTGTCGGGCTTGACCTCGAAGGAGCACACACTCCCGTAATCCAAGGCAATATTATTCAGAATAATGGATCCGGAATTTTTATGGATGGGGTCCAGGCGCCACTCATTATCAATAACTTGATACAAAACAATCAGGGGGACGCCATTGGCACGGTCAACGGAGGCGCGACCGGTATCATTCAAAACGTCATTATTGGCAACGCCGGGGATGGAATTAACGCTGAGGTGCCATACAGGGTGCCCGGGCCGTTGGTAATTAATAACACGATTGTTGGAAATGGCGGCACAGGCATTTATGAAGATGGGTATCCAGCAATTGGCCAGATTATCAACAACATCGTGATGGGGAATCCCGCGCTCAATATAAGCCCGTGGGAGGGAACAAGCCCGCCCAACATTCAATTCAACGATTTTTGCTCTGATGAGGGCAATGTTTATGAAGGCGGAATTGTCACCAACTTGAACGGATTTGGCGGTAATATTTCCACCAATCCGTTCTTTGCCTGTCCTCCCAGCGGCGATTTCCGTCTGTTGGGCGGTTCCTCGTGTATTGATGTGGGCACGAATGGAGCGCCTGAATTGCCAGCGGAGGATTTTGACGGAAACCCGCGAATCCTGGCCGGCAAAACCAATAATGCTCCGACTGTGGACATCGGTGCCTACGAGTTTAATCCCGCTTCGCCGCCAATTCCCTGTCTTTACCTGATTTGGCCTTCCAACGTTGTGGCTGTGGCTGTTGTTGGCAAGACTTCGACGGTGGTTAATTATCCCGCGTTGGATGTCACACCGGCTGCGACGGTAACATGCCTTCCGGCTTCCGGTTCAGTCTTCCCGGCGGGCACCAACGTCGTCATCTGCACTCTTATTTATGGCACCAATACTTTGACCGCCAGCTTTACCGTCACGGTTCTGGTTCCGCCGTTCGTCACCAACCAACCGTCCATCATCAGCGTTTTGGCCAACAGCAACGCCACCATGACCGTTGGCGCGTTCGGCANNATGAGCTATCAGTGGTCATTTGACGGCGCGGCGGTTGACGGTGCCACGAACAGCACCCTGACTGTGTCCAATGCCCAATCGCCCAACGAAGGCTATTATCAAGTCACCCTGACGAATAATGTTGGCACGGCCACAAGTCTGCCCATTTTTTTGCGGGTATTGCCCTCCGGGGTGGTGATTGTCTCCAACCCGGCGCCTCTTTCTGTCCCGGCAGGAACTCAAGCTGTGTTCAATGCCGGTGTGATTGGCAGCGCGCCGTTGACCTTCCAGTGGTTTAAGGATGGGGATCTCCTGGCAGGAGCAGGTTCGCCCCAACTGGTCATATCCAATGCGCAGGCAGCCGATGCCGGCGTTTATCAAATACAGGTTTCAAACTATTTGGGATCAGCCACCAGCGCCGGGGCGACGTTGACGGTGCTGCCAGCCAAGCCGTCGTTTGTCCTGCAACCACTTCCAGCGGCTTCGGTGGCCGGCAGCAACGTGGTTTTTGAAAGTCTGGCCGTCGGTTCGGACGACGATTTGAATCCCCTCAGATATGCCTGGTATTTCCAGAACAGCGGAATCGCCGGGCAAACAAATGCCGATTTGCTGCTGTCTTCCATCACAGCCATGAACCAGGGCGCATACTACGTTGTGGCTTCAAATGCCTACGGCACGGCCACCAGCGCCGTCGCCCAACTGACGGTCTATCTGCCTCCCTCGTTCCAAACCGGATTATCCAACCAGGTGGTGACTGAGGGGAGAACAATCGTGTTGAGCGCCGGTGCCACTGGCACGCCGCCGCTGGCCTTCAGTTGGAATTTCAACACCACCCAACTTTCCAACACTGCCGCGTCCCTTTCCCTGAGGAACATCACCCCGCAGCAGGCGGGATTTTATTCGGTCACGGTCACAAATCCGTATGGCAGCATTTCATCAACCGGCAGAGTGAGTGTTTTTTTGCCGCCATCCCAGGTTGTGGCCTGGGGCGACAATTCTGGCGGACAAACCGAGGTGCCGACCAATTTGGACAATGCTGTGGCGATTGCGGGCGGGGATTATCATTCGGTTGCCATCCGGGATGACGGGACGCTGGTGGCTTGGGGATTTGATGACGAAGGACAAATTGACGTGCTGACCAACTCCTTGCCTTTTGTGTCGGTGGCCGCCGGAGCGGAGCATAATCTGGCCATAGCTGAAGACGGCAGCGTTGTTGCCTGGGGAGCAAATGATTCTGGGCAAACGGATGTTCCCAGCACGGTGTCCTCCGTGCTCAGTGTGGCTGCCGGGGAGGCTCACAGCGTGGCCTTGCTGGCCACGGGAACCGTCGTGGCCTGGGGTGATGACACTTACGGGCAAACGTCCATTCCGGGTATCTTGATACCAACTTATTACGTTGATTTTGGGTGGGGAGGATATTGGGTGTTCAATCCAAATTGGATCCCTGTTGAATCGATTGCTGCTGGACGAAATCACAACCTGGCGTTGCTTACTAATGGAACCGTGGTTGGATGGGGGGACAATGGTTTTGGCCAGGCGTCACCGCCGGCCAATCTCTCAAATGTCGTGGCCATCACTGCCGGTGATCTGCACAGCGCCGCGTTGTGCTCGAACGGAACCGTGGTGGTTTGGGGTGACGACACATTTGGCCAAACCAATGTGCCTCCGGGGCTCTCAAATGTTGTGGCCCTTGCCGCCGGTGATTTCCACACCTTGGCGCTCTTGTCGAATGGCACCGTTGTTGCATGGGGTAATAACACGTATGGCCAACTTGATGTGCCTCCCAGCGCGACGAACGCCATAGGGATCACGTCCGGGTATTATCACGGCTTGGCCCTTGTTCCCTTCATTTCGTTCTTGCACGTAAACTTGACCCGGGATGGGCTGATAATTCAATGGAACGGAACGGGCAATCTGCAATGGGCTCCCACCGTGACAGGGCCTTATCTCAACGTGACGAGCCAAGGGAATAGTTGGACCAATATCGACATGTCCGCTCCTGCAAAATTCTTCCGCGTGCGGCGCACCAATTATTAGAATTGCTTAAACTGCTTGGTTTGATAAGCTTAGATGTCATGTTTTCATTGTTCCATATGGCCAATTTATGAAATGGTTCAACCTCCGCTGTTTTGCGGCGCTGCTCGCGTTAATTTTCTGCGCGCCATCCCTATTACCCGCTCAGGTGGCAACGAACAATCTTCCGGGGCGTGTGTTGGTGAAATTGCTTTCGGATTATTTGCGCCCCCAAGTATACGCACTCAACGAATCCACGGGCACCAATGCAGGAACTTTGTTGGCCCTGAATGCGGCTGATGGTTCGACGATTGCGGAAATCACTGTCGGAACCAATCCGACCGATATGGCAATGAGTCCCGGTGGCGACGCCATTTACGTCATAAACGCCGGCAGTCGGACCATCGCCAAGGTAAATCTTGGCACATTTAGCGTCTCGGCTGAGAAAGTTATTTCAACGCCTTATGCGGCAAATCTTGCCTATCCGCTTCATGTGGCGGCGGGCGGTTCCAATCTGGTTTATTTTACCGATGGAGCACTGGGGCCGCGAGTCACCCTATTTGACTATCAAAATGGCACAAATATAGGGATTTATAGCGGGACGGTCGGTGGCATGGTGCTCACTCACGACGGCGACACCATGTATACTTTTTATCAGTACGGGTGGGCCACGGGTGGGGATGATGGGACTGATTATTTTTCATACATACAACGGGTGAATGCGGCGACCAATGATCTGGTTGGTCTGGAAACGGGGCCCTTTCAGTGTCATATCATAGGGGTCAAACCGTACTATTGGCTTGTTCACATAGAAACCATAGGGGGAGCATCCAAACATTCGATATTGCAAGTTCTTATCGACGGGACGCTTCGCGTCGAACACGCGAGGGGGGATCGTCTGGCTCCGCCCGATGGTCAATGGTCAATCCCGGCGAGCTTTTGCAGCTCGCGATGGTTGACTTTGCCGCCGCCCATTTT
>PLGF01000152.1:0-30885 GCA_003138485.1 Verrucomicrobiales bacterium
CCGAAGGCGTCCCAGCCCATGGGGTGGAGGACGTTGCAACCGCGGGCGCGCTGGTAACGGGCGAGGATGTCGGTGGCGGTGTAGCCCTCCGGATGGCCGACGTGCAGCCCGGCGCCGGAAGGGTAGGGGAACATGTCGAGTATGTAGAACTTGCGGGGCAGGCTTTGCTCCGCGATTTTGCCTGCCAGGCCGTGGCGCCGCGCGAAGGGATGCCCTTCGGGCAGAGTGTCGCCCGGATTCCAGGCGCGGAAAATCTGCCCAGCCTCCCAGTTGCCCTGCCACTTAGGTTCGATGAGATGAAACGGATATTGTCGCCGCATACAGTGACCGGGGATATTGCGGAAAGGCGGCGCGCGGAGCAAGGAGTTTGAAAAGGATTACTTCTTGGCGGCGGGAATGACGCCCTTGTCGATGAGCTTTTGCAGTTTCGGGCGGATGATGAATTGGCAGTATCCCTGGTCCGGGTGGAGGTTGTAGAAGTTCTGGTGGTATTCTTCGGCCGGGTAAAACGCCGTCAGCGGCACGATTTGGGTGACGATGGGCGCGGAGAAATGGGTAGCGGCCTGGGCTTTGGCTTTTTCCGCGGCGTCCTTTTGGGCCGGGGTGCTGTAAAGTATGACGGAGCGATATTGTGTGCCTTGGTCGTTGCCCTGGCGGTTCAGGGTCGTCGGGTCGTGCTCCTCGAAAAAGACTTCCATCAGCTTGTCATAGGAGATGATCGCGGGGTCAAACCGAATTTGGATGACCTCGGCATGGCCGGTCTGGCCGGTGCAGACCTCTTCGTAGGAGGGATGGGAGGTCGTGCCGCCGGCAAAACCGGACGTGACCGATTTGACGCCGGGGATGCGCTGGAAAACGGCCTCACCGCACCAAAAGCAGCCGCCTCCGAAGGTTGCGGATTCGAGTTTCGCCGGGGCGTTGGTCGGTTCTGGCGCGGCATTCATATGGGGAACAGGGCAAAGGCAACTCAGCAGCAGGCAGGCCCATTGCAGACATCGGGCCAGGCCACAGGGCACAGACAGGATTTGAGGCTTTCTCATGCGAACCGGGATCAATATGCACTACCAGCGGCACGTTTTCAACCGAATCCTTGCGGAAACAGACGCGGCAGTTTCTTAAACTTGGAAGATTACGCTGGCCAGAGCGGAGTGAGGGGTTTATTATGGAAATCATTAACCGATGAAAGCGCCGAGACTGCCAGTCAATGAGGCACAACGGCTGGAAGCCCTCCGGCAATACAACCTGTTGGACACGCTGCCGGATCAGGCGCTGGATGATCTGACAGCGCTGGCGGCGCAACTGTGCGATGCGCCCGTCGCCACGATCTCGCTGGTTGACGAACATCGGCAGTGGTTCAAGTCCAAGATCGGTTTGACCGCCAGCGAAACGGCGCGGGAGGTGTCGTTTTGCGGACACGCAATTCTTGAGCCGAAGATGTTCGTCGTGCCGGACGCGGCGAAGGACGAACGATTCGCCGACAACCCGCTTGTGACCGGCCCACCGAACATCCGGTTTTACGCGGGCATGCCGCTGGTGACGGCGCAGGGGCACGCGGTCGGGGTGTTGTGTGTAATTGACCGCGTGCCGCGTCAGTTGAAGGCGGCGCAAGAGGAGGCGTTGCGGGTGTTGAGCCGGGCGGTGATGGCGCAAGTGGAATTGGGGCGGCAGACGCGTGATCTGGCTGAGAGCGAGGCGCGGTTGAGGCTGGCCTTGGAGGCGGCGCACATGGGGACGTTTGATTGGGACGTACCGCGCAATCGCATCATCTGGTCCGTCGGGCATGAGGCATTGTGGGGCTTCAAGCCTGGCGAATATGATGGAACCTACGAGGCGTTCGCACGGCGAGTGCATCCCGACGATCTACCCGGACTGAAGGCGGAAGTGGAGCGGTGCATGGCGGCCCGCGAGCCGGTCAGGCGGGAATTCCGGGTGGTCTGGCCCGACGGCAGCTTGCGGTGGGTTGAGAGCGTGGGGGAGTTTACCTACAGCAACGACGGGCAGCCGATGAGGATGCGGGGAGTGGCGCTGGAAACGACCGAACGCAAGCGGGCAGAGGCAACGCTCCGGGAACGGGAGGAACAGCTTCGACTCTACGCGGAGCACAGTCCGGCGGCCGTCGCGATGCTGGACCGAAACATGAGATATTTGGTGGCGAGCCATCGCTGGAGCGAAGATTACCGGCTGGGGGATCAATCCCTCGTGGGGCGCGGTCATTACGAAGTCTTTCCGGAAATCCCGCAGCGATGGATCGAGATTCACCAGCGATGTCTGGCGGGTGCGGTGGAGAAATGCGATGAGGATCCATTTTTGCGGGCCGACGGCAGGACAGACTGGCTCCGGTGGGAAATCCAGCCGTGGCGGCAGGCGGATGGCACGATTGGTGGGATCATCATGTTTACCGAGGACATTACCAAGCAAAAGCAGTTGGAGGAACAACTCCGGCAATCGCAGAAGATGGAAGCCATCGGCCAGTTGGCGGGGGGAGTGGCGCATGATTTCAACAATATTCTGGCGGCGATGATGATGCAGGCGGACCTGGCCTGCGCGGAAGAAGACCTGCCGCCAAGATCGCGGGAGCTGATTTGCGAGTTGAAGCGGAGCGCCGAACGGGCCGCAAACCTGACCAGGCAGTTGGTGGCCTTCAGTCGGCGGCATGTGATGCAGCCGCGCTTGCTGGACCTGAATGAGATCGTGACGGACCTGGCAAAGATGCTCAGGCGCATCCTGGGCGAGGACATGCGCTTGCTGCTGAACCTCCGGCCGCGTCCTCTGCTGACCCGCGCCGACGCGGGGATGCTCGACCAGGTGCTGATGAATTTGGTGGTCAACGCGCGCGACGCCATGCCGGGCGGCGGACGGCTGTTGATTGAAACGAGTGAGAAGAACTTCACGAAAGAGGAAGCCGCGTTGATCCCTGACGCCCGTCCAGGGCGCTACGTCTGCCTGTGCGTCAACGACACCGGCGGCGGAATCGCGACGGAACATCTCCCGCACATTTTCGAGCCGTTTTTCACGACGAAGGAGCCGGGCAAAGGCACCGGCCTCGGACTGGCGATGGTATTCGGCGTGGTCAAGCAACATGGCGGCGCGCTGCAAGTTGAAAGCGATGTGGGCCGGGGATCAACATTTCGGGTTTTTCTTCCCGCGGCCGATGTGGGGGAGGCCCCATCGCACTCGGAAACCGCAAAGGCGGAATCGCGCCGGGGCGGGGAAACGATACTTGTGGTGGAGGACGACGCGGACCTGCGCGCGTTGACACGGGTGGTGTTGGAAAAGCAAGGATACCAAGTCCTGGAAGCGCCCGACAGCGCCGAGGCGCTGCGGATTTGGGGCCAGCACAGCGGCCCGATTCACCTGCTGCTGACGGACATTGTCTTGCCCGACGGTTTGAACGGCCGCGAGTTGGCGGCCCGGTTGCTGGAGCGAAGCCCGCGGTTGCGGGTTGTTTTCACCAGCGGCTACAGCGCGGACATTGCGGGACGCGAACTTGTTCTCCAGGAAGGGCAGAACTTTATTCAGAAGCCGTGCCTTCCAAACCAAATCCTCGATACGGTCCGCCAGTGTCTGGATGGTTGACTGCTGGGTTGCGGTCCTTTCGCCACTGCGGGTCAGGGCGGAGGCGTTCCGATATAGAGGGCACGGAAGAATTCCATCGAGTCGGACGGGGAGACTTGGTTGAAGTTGGTCAGAAGCCCGGTCAAATCGTAGTTGGTAAATGTCGTCCAAATAATGGGAGGGCATAGGTTGGTGGTGAACTGAACAAAGTAGTTGGTCCCGGGATTGCCGTAGAGGGTGAGGAGAGGGGCGGACTGGGCCGGAGACAGGGAAATTTGCAACGTGCCATCCAGCAACGGCGCTCCTTCGATCAAGACCAATTGTCCCTGCTGGCCGAAAACGGGAGTTACTGACGCGCCGGCATCGGACGTGGCGACGATGCCGCTCGGCACCAGCGGAGCGAAGGTCGAGGAGCCGGAGTTGAGCACGGCCACACAAGCGTATCCCAACAACGAGGATCCGTTGAGCGACTGGCCGGGTTGAGTGACTATGTTGAATTGGGGCTGGGACGGGAGAGGGTCCAGCACCGTCGCCTGGGCGATGGCATTATTGGCGACGTTGATGGACCAATTGGCAAAGCGATCCGGCAGGGTCAGGATGGTGAAACTCAGATTGGTCAGGCTGACGGTGGAAAAAAGAGTGATCGGAACACAGGTGCTTTGGCCAATTTGCACCGGGCCGGAGCCGAGGCTGACTTGCACGCATGGGCCGACGATGAGGGTGAAGGTCATGGCATTGCTTTGGGGTGGGCTGCCGCTGTCAACTGCCCAGACAGTAATGAGATTGGTCGTGCTGCCTTGCTCGCAGGCCGGGTCCCAGCAGAAAACGCCGCGGCGGCTTAAACATGCGCCGGCCAGCGCGCCCTCCGCCAGGCTCAGCGTCACGGGGGGCGTTCCGCCAAAGACTTGATTTGTAAAGATGAAATTCTGCTCCACCTCCAAGACGCGCTCGCCGATATTGGCCAGGCTCGGAGGACCGGCCGGGCTGGCGAATCGAAAAACGCCGCCATCACCCCCGTTGCTCAAATCATTGGTCCCACCTTCGGCGGTGGTCCCGTAGAATATGCCGGGATTGACCCGCGTGAGGCCCGCAGTCGGATAAGCGCCGTCGGAACCGCCGTCGAAGGATAGCAGGCTGGTCAACGATCCATTGATCGTGACGCGGAAAATCGTGCCGTACCCCGCCGTGGGGAAACCCACCCCGCCCCGGGCGGTGGTGCCGTAGAAATTATAGTCGCTCCCCAGAACCAGCGCGCCCTGTGGAGATACGCCATCGGCGCCGTCGAAGTCGGCCAGCGTGATGAGGAAGCCATTGGTCATAATGTCAAAAACAGTTCCGAATCCGAGGCCGGAGTTGAGGGTCGTATTGCCGCCGCCCGTGGTGGTGCCGTAAAGCCCGCCATCAGGCCCGACCGCCAGTCCGGCTTGGGGATAAGAACCGTCCGTCCCGCCGGTGAAGGAGTAGAGACTGGTCAAGACACCGTTGGTTGTGATGGAGAAAACCGTGCCCAGGCCGCCGCCGCCGACGTTATTGGCGCCGCCGTCCGTGGTGGTTCCATAAAGGACGCCGTTGGCGGCTTGGACGAGGGCGCCTTGTGGCTGCCGGCCGTTGGCCGAATCAAAGGAGACCGCCCAAACCAGCGCACCGTTGGTCGTCATCTTGAAGATGGTCCCGTCGCCTCCGCTGCTGACATCGTTGGCGCCGCCTAGCGCCGCACAGCCGTAAAGGAAGCCGTCGCGCCCCAGCGTCAAGGCGGCCCGTGGATACGCTCCATCCATGCCGTTTGTCAGCCAGTAGAGGGGAGTCAAGACGCCGCTGGAGGTGATTCTGAATACCGTGCCAAAACCCGCGCCGCCGTTGACGGCTGTCCCATAAAAGACGCCGCCGCCATCCACCAGTCCCGCGGCGGGATTGGCTCCGCTGGTTTGACTCAACGAAACCGTCCACAACACGTTTCCATTGGTGTCCATCTTGGAGACGGTGCCGTCGCCGCCGGCGTTCAAATCATTCGTGCCCCCCTTGGCCGCGGTGACATACAGATAGCCGTCGGCGCCGTAAATCAGGGTGGACGCCGGCTGGCTGCCACTTATGGGGGCATCAAATGAGAACAGGGGCGAAAGGGAGATACCGGGCGCCTGCGTGGCGATGTCGGCAATCGAGAGAACAGCGACCGCGCTGGTCTGAGCGCCGAAGGCGTTGGACACCACTACCTGATAACTGCCGGCGCTGGCGGGTTGCGCATTAGTGAGCAGGAGAGTTTGGTTGGTGGCGTCGTTGAGGGGGGAGCCATTCCAGCTCCACTGGTAGGAAAAGGGCGTCGCGCCCGATGCCAGCACCTGGAATGTGGCCAAAAAACCCTGGGGCACGCTCTGGCTGGAGGGTTGGCCGCCAATGAGCGGCTTTGAGCCTGCGACAATCAGGAGGGGCAGCGGCTGGGTGTGAGCGCTTCCGAAAGAATTGGTGATGACCAATTGGTAGCTTCCCGCGTTGGTCAGTTGCACGTTGGTGATTGTGAGAACGGCATTGGTTGCGTCAAGGAGCGCGTTGGTGGAGGAGCCGTCCGGCGCTTCGAAATACCATTGGTAGGAAAGCGGGGGAGTGCCTTGCACATAGGCGGTGAATGTCGCCGCGCCGCCCAGCACCGCCGGGCCGCTGGTTCTGGTTCCATTGACCATCGGCGCAAGCGCAACGGTCAAGGGCAGGGGCTGGCTGCTGGCGTTGCCGTAGGCGTTGGTGATGAAGACTTGATAAGTCCCTGAGTTGGTTGATTGCGCGTAGGGGATGCTCAAGGTGGAATTGGTCGCCAGCGCGATGGCCACGCCGTTAAAATCCCACTGGTATGTCAGCGGCGGCTGGCCGTCGGCGGTCACCGAGAATGAAGCCGTTGAGCCTTCCGCGACCGAGCTGGAGTAGGATGTCTTGGTAACGGTCGGCGTCAGCAGCACCTGGAGCACGGAGACAACGCTGGTGCTCGATCCGAAATTGTTAGTGACGACAACCTGGTAACTCCCCTGATTGGAGGTCTGCACATTGGGAATGGACAGAAGCTGATTTGTCGCTTCCGCGATGGCCGCGCCGTCAAATGACCACTGATAAAGAATGACGGGATCGCCGCTGGCGCCGACAAGGAGGTTGACAGTGTCTCCCACATGGGCGGTTTGGGAGGCGGGCAGCGCATTGGTGATCTGGGCTGGGTTGCCGGCATGCGTCAGGGAAGGCATTGAACAGAGGATGAGCCACGCGAGACAAGGCGCAAACCGCGCACTCGGAATTATTGGCGTTCGCATAATTATGAACTGGAAATTTCACCGGAGATGACGCCCGGCAGCTTCAATCCGTCCGTCCGCCCCGACAAATCAAGCTGCCTCTTGACGCGCCAAACAAAACTCGCGCCGGCGATGGAAATGTGCCGCGCCGCACAACCCAAAAAGAATCGCCGCCTCGAAACCGAATCCGATGGGGGAATCAGCAGCCAAAGCAGGAGGATCAATGCCGCCGTTCCAATAGACATCCAGATTGTCCAGCGACGACCAGAACGCCGAATTGCCCATAAGCCCGAAATCCGAAGTGGGACCGTCAGCCGTGACCGTGATGCCATAATCGAGCCATGTGCCGGAGGGGGAGAAGTTGGCGTATTCAACGGCGGAGTCGATCCAAAACACGGCGAACTCCACCGGGCCTTCATTGGGGAGGATGCCCAGATTGAAGTCTATGTTGTAATAATAGAGATCGCTGGTTGGAAGCGTTTGGGAAACGATATCAAATTCAGCGCCGGAGAAAAACGCATCACTGAAAGCACCGGAGCCTGACGCGTAATTCCAACCCGGGGCAATGCCCCAGCCCGTGGTTTGAAAGTCCGGGTTGGCCAGCAGATTCAGCTCGGCGGTCGGTGTTTGGGCCTGGCTGCCCACAGCCAGCGCCCAGAGGGCCACACAGAGTGCGGCATTCCAGGATTTTAGATTTCTCATCATGCGCATAGTCTCATTGCTCCTTAGTAAATCTAACGCCACGCCACCCTGCTTCAAGACAATTCGCATTGCTTATGGCCGAATCCGATAAAATCCCAAGCGCCGTGTTGCATGTCCTTGATTATCAATGATCTCAAGCTCGCTTGGCCTGCCGGAGAACTCCAGACCCCGGCCTTTTTTGGGTGCACAAGGGTGCATAAGCCTGCATAACCGCCGAGAACTCCGCGCCGCGGGGCGCAACAGACTACAGTTCATTTAAGCCGCTCCAGCGTCCACAATGTCCCACCCCCGCAAACTCCCTTGCGCCGCAACAAAACTACCGTAATTGACCGTAATTTGGCGTAAATAGGCGTAATTTACCGTAATTTATGTAACCAATCAACGCCGCCACGCAGGGGAAACCCTCACCGCCGCCAATTTAGGGCGCAAATAGGCGTCAACAGCCCGCGAAGACCCCGGATTTGATAAATTGCCAGAGCTTGCCAGAGGGTGAAACTCCGGAATGCCAGCGCGAGGCAAAACAACCTGTCTCGCGCAGAGTCGCGGAGGCGCAGAGGAAAACCTTTTAACCACGGATTTCACGGATTGACACGGATAAAAAACCCCCATCCGTGCCATCCGGAAATCCGTGGTTAAGTCCCTTTTCCTGTCCATCCCCCCGGCGGGCGGGAAACGGGGCCAGCGCTCCGCGCAAGGCGGGCTTGTCGCGCCGTGGCGCATAGCGCGAAGGCGGATAAACGGCCGCGGCAACCGGGGCATGGCCTGGTTCAAACGGGTTCACCGCTCAAACGCCCCGGTCCGCAGCCTTTCAAAGAACAAACCGCCCTCAGCCACTGCCGCCACAATACCGCATCGGTTACATTTTTCAAATAAATTTTTTACCACGGATGGCACGGATGAACACGGATTCAAAACCCCATTGCCTTGGGGATTGGCTCGCGCAGAGTCGCAGCGCGGAAAGCCGCAACCCCAATGCCTGATGTCCAAGAGGTTGGAAGTATTGCAGTTGAAAGCTTTGCCAAAAATGCACAACTTTCGGAAATTGCACTGGAAGGTGCGCGGAGAGAAAATTCTGCCCAAGATGAACTCCGATAGCCCAACCAACCGGGATACGAAGCTTCTCCGCGTGGGAAGATCACTGCTGACAAGCGCGGCGAACGCCAGTTCGCCGCTACGCGGATGTAGCGGCACTCTGGCGAGTGCCGCCATTGTCATTCTCTCCCTGCTGGCTTCCGTGAACGGGTCATAAAATTAACAAAGAGTAAAAGGGCAAAAACTAAAGCCCCCTCACACAACGGAACCCAACGAAGTTGTAGTCGTAGTGCGAGACGACGGAGAAGCGATCGGCGCACCGCGCGTCGGGGGCGCCGCTGCCCCATGTGCCGCCGCGCACAACACGGTAGCAGGGCGAGCCTCCCGGCGAGCCGGGGGTGTTTCTTGGGGGAAAGGTACGGCTCCGCGGGAGCGTCGCCTACCGAGCCATTTGCATGGCATCGCTCAAAAAATGAGAAGCGCCCGGCGGCAAGGGAACAGCACAATTTCTCTTTTCGCGCGGCTGGTTTGCCTCTATTTTGACCGCATATATGAAGACGATTGCCGGTTCGTTTTGCCCAACTCGATGCTGTTTGCCGCTTTTGCTGGCCGCGCTGGCAGGCGCTTTGCCGCGCGCCGCCGACGCCCAGACCGCCCCCGCCGCGGAAATGTTCTGGCCGCAGTGGCGCGGGCCGCTCTCGACGGGCTTCGCCCCCAACGCCGACCCGCCGCTGGCTTGGAGCGAAACCAACAACGTCAAATGGAAAACCCCGATCCCCGGAGAGGGGGACTCCACGCCCATCGTCTGGGGCGACCGGGTTTTTGTGCTGTCGGCCATACCGGGCGGCTCCAACGCCGCGGCGCCCGCCGATCCGCAGGCCCCCGCGGAGATTTACCAGTTCACCGTTTTCTGCCTCGACCGCGCGAACGGCAAAGTCCTTTGGCAACGTGTCGCGCGCCAGGAGGCGCCGCACGAGGGACGCCAGGAAAACAACACATTCGCCTCCGCGTCGCCCGTCACCGATGGCCGGCTGCTGCTGGCTTTCTTTGGCTCGCGCGGGCTGCACTGTTATGACTTCGAGGGGAATTTGAAGTGGCAAAAGGATTTCGGTAAAATGAAGATGAAATTCGGGTTCGGCGAAGGCGCCTCTCCCGCCCTGTGGGGCGACAAGGTCGTTGTCAATTGGGACCAGGAAGGCGACGATTTTATCGCGGCGCTGGATACAGCATCCGGGCAGGAGCTATGGCGCACCGCGCGCGACGAAGGCAGCGGCTGGTCCACGCCGCTGATCGTCGAATACAACGGCCAGCGGCAGGTCATCGTCAATGCGACCAAGAAGGTCCGGGCCTACGATTTGGCCAACGGCAAGGAGATATGGTCGTGCGGCGGCCAAACGGCCAACGCCATTCCCAGCCCCGTGAGCGCGGGCGGAGTGGTGTATTTGACAAGCGGGTTCATGGGAAGCGCCTTGCAAGCCGTCCGCCTGGGACGCACGGGCGATCTGACGGGCACGGACGCCATCGTCTGGAGCCACAACAAGAACACACCCTACGTGCCCTCGCCGTTGTTGGACGATAATCTTCTTTATATCCTTTCCGGCACCGACGCCATCGTGTCGTGCTTCGACACCGGGAACGGGCAGGCGTATTTCGAGCACGAGCGGCTGGAAGGGGTTCACGCGGCTTATGCTTCGCCGGTGGCGGCGCGGGACCGGGTTTACATACTGAGCCGGGAAGGCGCGTGCGTGGTGCTCAAGAAAGGTCCTAAACCCGAAGTGCTGGCGGTCAACAAAGTGGCGGACAAGCGTTCCGACGCCTCGCTGGCGCTGGCGGGCAAAGACCTGTTTCTTCGCACGAGTGGGAATCTGTACTGCATTTCCCAGTAGCCCATTTGAAATGAGAATTGAAAAAGCAAGTTTTGCAGTATGGGCGGCGGTTTTGGCGCCGGGCGCGGCCTGGGGTTGTGCCTGCGGGTGCGGTGTATTTGACGTGGCCACCCAATCGATGCTGCCCCAAGGTCCGGGAGGCGTGCTCTTCGCGGAGTATGACTACATGGACCAGAACATGAATTGGAGTGACGGCCGGCCCGCGCCCGCGGCGAACAACGGTGACCAGGATATTCGAACCGACTTCACCACGCTGGGTTTGCAATACATGTTCGACCGCAAGTGGGGCGTGCAAGTCGAATTGCCCTACGATTTTCGCCACTACCAGGCTTACGGCGGCGGCTCCACATCCTGGAGCGCCTTGGGCGATCTTCGCGTTGAAGGCATCTATACGGGATTCTTCCCGGACATGTCCGCCGGGGTCACGTTCGGGCTGAAATTGCCGACCGGCGATGACACCCATGACGACGCGACTTCCACCAGCCTGCTGGATCGGGACACCGAGCTTGGGACGGGCAGCACCGATCTTCTGCTGGGCGGCTTCTACCGCCATACGCTCAATAGCATCGCGCACGGTTTGTATTGGTTCGCCCAGGCGCAGTTGGATGTGCCGGTGCTGACCCAGGGCGGATACCGCCCCGGCGTGGAACTGGATACGGCCTTCGGGCTCTACTATCAGGGCTTGTCGCTGGGGAAAGTGAAGGTTACGCCGGTGGCGCAAGTTATTCCCAGCGAACGAACAAGCGACACCGGCTCGTGGTCCTCCGGCGGGGTCAACGCTCCGCCCGTGGGCGAAATCAACTCCGGCTACCAGCGCGTCCTGCTCTCACCCGGGATCGAGTTCGACGTGCATCCGGTGATGATTTATGCCGATGTCGAGTTTGACGTTGCTCAGTACTCGAGGGGAAACCAGTTGGTCGCGCCCGAACTGTTCAAAGTGGTCGTGAGCTACGCGTTTTAGAATCGGGCGAACTTTGCCTCAAACGGGTGCGCCCCGCCTTTGTCGGGCTTGACGGTCCTGTAGCGCAGACCTGCCCCTCTGCGCTACGGGTTGTTTAAGAAAGCGGAAACAGCGTCACTGGGCGTTGCCGCCGCCGCCGCCGCCAACCCGTTGGATTGATAGGTGGCGAGAGTTTGCAGTTGGTCCGATGAAAGGAACGCAGCGGCCTGTTGAAGGACGCTCTGGTTCATCTGGTCCAGCAATTGGATGCTTTGGCTCTTTGTCGCTGTTTGATTCAAAACAATCCCCGCGGGGCTATCGCTCAAGCTTTGCATAATGCTTTGCATCGTCGATCTTTCGGCTTGTGTCAGTTGGTGTAGCTGCGCGTCCGTCAGCGGGTTGTTTTGAAAGACTTCGTCTGCCTTCGTGCGTGCTTCCTGGTCGGGCAAAGTCTTAGTTTCGAATTCCCAGAATTGGGCCGTGCCGGCATCGCCCAGCACTGATTGTAGATTGGTTTGCAGGGATGGCATCCCAACCTCAACCTTCACGATGTTTCCCGTCTCATCGTTCTGCAGGTCCTCCAGCTTCTCTATCTTATAGTCCACCAATGTTTGATAGAACTGATCCGCCTGTTCCAGGGATAGATTGAGATGTTTGACCAGCGGAGCGTATTTCTCTCTTATCTGCGTTGCCAGTTGATCGCGCATTGCCGGGGTCAGGTCGATTTTTGCTCCGGTTGCTCTGGCGGAGGAGGCATCTGGCTTGGCTGTGAGGGCGGCGCTCAGGCGGGCGCGGGCTTTGGCGACGTCCCGCGCGCCGCTTTCCATCGTCCTGGCGTAGAAGGCGTTTCGCTCTTGGAGCTTTTCGATTGCGGACTGCTGCGCGCGGCTGGCCTGCGCGTCTTGTGCCACCTGCGCCTCAAGCTCTTTGACAGTCTGTTTTTGAATGGAAACTTGCTGCCATTCCAGCGCGATAACAGTGGCAGCGGCCAGGCCGATCGCCACGCTGATTTTTGTTGCGCTCATAATATGGATTGCGGCTTTGACTGAAGTTAAAGTCGATGCGCTCAGGGCCGCTCCTTGAAGGACGCCCGCCGCCGCGGGGGCCAGGGCGGCACTCGAAATGCCGGCCGCCAAACCGGCGGGCGCAGCTTCAACGGCATTGGCCGTGATGAGGACGACCAACCCACCGGCGCCAACACGGATGCCGTGTTTGGTGAAGTATTCACGCAGGCGCTCCACGGCGCGACTCACGCGCTTTTGCGCGGCGTCTTCGCTCGTGCCGAGGGTTTGGCCGACTTCACAAAGCGTTTTGTTTTCGAAATAGCGAAGCAGGACGGCGGCGCGATCGGTCTTGTCGAGCGCATCCATGGCTTCGTCCAGAAGCGGTTCAATGTGAGACCAATCAGCGTCATTGGCGTTGGCGGCGTTCATTTCCGTGGCGATTTGTTCCCGCAATTGCCGGCCGGCTTCGCGGCGGACAACGTCGATGGCGCTCCGGCGGGCGACCTGATAGAGCCACGCGGTCAGGATCGTATCTGGCGCGAGCCGATGCGTGTTGCGGGCCAGGTCGGTGAAGGTGGATTGGGCGACTTCCTCAGCCAGTTGCGGAGAGCGCACCTGGCGCAACGCAACGGAGTACACTAGATTGAGGTGGCGGCGAACGAGTTCCGCGAAGGCGTCCTCGGCATGTTGCCGAGTATAGCGGTTGAGCAAATCCAGGTCCGTTTCGTTCATGTCCAAAAGTATATCGGTGCCGACTCTCGAAATCCGACAAACATTTTGCACCCGCAACAGTCATATTGTCGATTCTTGCTCGATGCTCACGGCTGACGCAGCAGATAGAATTGCTGCGTCTCGCCGGTGTTGATGGCATTGGTGCTGCTGAAGTTGCCATTGCCATCGAAGTCACCGCTGCCGACTTGTATCCAGTTGGTTAGGGGCGTTGCGATGTTCGTTGAGGACCAAATCGTATAGGCGCCGCCAGCCAAACCGTTCGTGCCGCTGAACACCAGGTTGCCGCCGGAAATGGAAGCTCCAACGATGCACGGTTGAGGGAGATTCACTGGCGTGGCGCTGACTTGGGCCGAGTTGGCACTCTCGCCCGCGGTGTTCAGCGCGGAAACAACGTAATAATAGTTCGTGCCATTGGCCAAACCGATGTCGGTGTAATTGGTCGTGGTTATGTTGGTGACAATAGTATAAGGACCGTCATTAAGGGTGCCGCGTTTCACATTGTAACTGATGGCCCCGCTGGCCGCAGACCAGCTCAACGCCACCTGCGAATCCAATGGGGTGGCGGACAGACGGGCAGGGGATGCGGGCGGAATCGAGGTCGGCCAGCCTGGCGCCGTTACGTCGGCGAACGTGGCGGCGCACAAGCTCGAATTGTTATGGCTGGTGAGCGCCAAGCCTACATACACCGTTGACGCGATGGTGAATGTCGCTGTCCCTAACTGCGTCCAGGTCGCGCCGTTCGGGGAATAGGAGGTTGTGAATGTGTTTCCACTGCGCACGAGTTTGACCCAATAGGGAGCGCTTAAGCCGGTGGTGTTGTTGTTGTAGCTGTTGCTGCCGGCGCCCGGACGATTTTGAAAAGTGATGCCGTTGCCCGGAGTCACGGCGATGAGGGCGTTGGCCGCATTGGTGGCGAGATTTTCGCGTATCATGACACCGGCTTTTGACCAGGGATCAATGTCTTCCACCGCAGTGACGCGGGCAACGATGGTGCAATTGCCGGTTACGGGCGCATAGACAAAGCGGAACGCGTCGGCTGCATTCCAGATGTCCGCTCCGGTTCCAGTCACAGAAAACACGCCGTTGCTGTAAGTAGCGCTGCCCACAAGCCCGACGGCACCGACGTCCAACGACGCCCACGGATAAGGCAGAGCAATCGTCGCTTCCGGGCTGTTGGGAGTTTCCAAGCCGCCGCAAATGGCGTTGATCACGTAGTAATACTTCATCCCGGCGGGCACGTTGTCGGTGTAATTGGTGGCGGTTACTCCGGTGGCGATAATCGAGTAAGGCCCGCCGCTGACAGCGGAACGGCCGACGTTGTAACTGGTGGCGTTGCTGATTGCGTTCCAGGTGAGGTCAATCTGGGTGGCGGACGCCGCCGTGGCCGTCAGACCCGCCGAAAGCAGCGTCGTCGCGCTGGCCTGGACGTTGTTGGTGCTTTGACCGCCGGCGTTCACTCCGGTGACCACGTAGTAGTAAGTTGTGGCGCCGGCCAGGCCGATGTCGGTGTAGTTGGTCATGGTCCAGCCCGTCGCGATGATGACATAAGGGCCGCCGTCGGTCGTCGAACGTTCGAGGATGTAGCTGGCCGCATTGGTGACAGCATTCCAAGCAAGGTTGATTTGGTTGCTGGAGGCGGCTGTGGCGGCGAGACCCGGGGCCGACGGCCGCGGCACGGGTGCGCCCGCCAAATTGCCATGAAACTGCAACTCGGCCACATTGCAATAGCCGCCGTTGGGCGAAAGGTAACGGACATACCGAAACGCCGACGTGTTGGTGATGGTCGCCGCGGTGAATTGGCCCGCGGCCGGCTGCGCCGTCACCTTGTAGAGCGTCACCGCGTCGCTGAAGTTGGCCTGGTTCGCGCCCTGGAAAATGCCGTTCACCATGCGCGATTCCGAGCCTGAGCGCGGACAATAGTTGATTTGCGTGATGGCGTTGCTCACGTTCGCGCCAAAATACAGCCCTACCCAGCAACCGTTTGCGGTGGGTCCGTCGAAGAAGGTGTTCAGGTTGTTGTCAAACACGTTGGTGATGGTGTTGCCGTCGTTGTCCCATGAACCCGCTGTGCCGATGATGGCGCCGGTGAGCTTGGGGTGGCGCAGCGCAACTTCGGCGCTGTTGGCCGTTTCGCTGCCGGCGACCATGGCGCTGACCACGTAATAATATTCGAGGCTGATGTACGCGGCGTTGTCGGTGTAATGGGTGGTCGCGACACCGCTGGCAATGGTTGTGTAGGGACCGTCGCTGGCAAGTGAGCGTTTGACGTTGTAATTGGTCGCATTGGTGAGAGAGTTCCATGTCAGATTGGCCTGAGTAATGGATGTCACCGTCGCGGTCAAGTTTGTGGGGCCGGCCAACGGCGCGGTGGCGGCGGTAATGGTGCCGGACACGTTGGTGAAATTGCTCCAGCTATAGGTTTTTCCGGAAACCACGATATTTCCAGACGACCCCAGGTTGAAAGCGGAAAGACTGGCGCCGCTGGCCGCGCTGCCGTTGACGGATTGCAGCGTGCCCGTGAGGTTGAAAACCAGAGTGTTGCTGCCGCCGCTGCTGGCGCTCATGACGGGCTGGATCGTCGGCAAGCCGCTGATGTACACATTGTCATTGCCGTTGCCGGTACCCAGCCAACTGAGCGCGGTGAGGATGTCTCCAGAATCGTAGAAATTCAGGTTGCCGGGCCAGCCCAAACCCAACCACCCTCCGCTAATCGTGCCGGTGTTTGTCACATAGGCGGTGCCCCAAGGGCCGGTGGAATAGGCGGCTATGGACAGGGCAAAAGGCTCGCCGGAGGCAATCGTGCCCGAATTGTAAAAGTACATGTTGCCGCTGGTGCCATCATTCTCCATCCACACGCCTTCGCCGCCGTTGCTGGTGCCGCCGCCGTTGTTGATCGTCCCCGTGTTGATGAATGTCACATTCGCGTTATTCGCGCCGAAATAGATCCCGGATGCGTCTCCGCTGGAACCTGTCATGGTTGCGGTCATGGTGCCGTTATTGATCCAGGTCACGTCATTTTGATCATTCCATATGGCCCCGCAGTGGGCGATGTTGGTGGCGCCGCCAGTCGCAGTGACCGTGATTGAGCCGTTGTTCACGACGTAAATGGGCGACATATCGCTGGGATCGTAAGAGAACATGTCGATGCCCGCGCAGTAAGCCTGGTTGGCGTTGCTTCCCTGCATGGCGCCAGTGGCGGTCGCAATGATCGTGCCGTTATTGATGATCATCTGCGCGCCGCCGCCAGACGTGTAAATGCCTCCCGCATAATAGGGCGCGGTTGCGCTCAACGTCCCTCCAGCATTATTGGTGATGGTGACGTTGCCGGTCGCATAAATCCCGGCCGCCGTGCCATCGTTGTTCTGCACTTCCCCGTCCATCGTGCCTGAATTGTTGATGGTGACATTATTTGCTTCGGCATAGAGCCCAATTCCGAACGCCTGGCCGGAACCCGTGACAATGGCTTGCATCGTTCCGCCGGAACTGTTGCTGATGGTGTCCGTCCCGCCGCTGACGTCCACCAGCACGCCCAGCCCATAGTAGTAATTCCCCGACCGCGTGACTCCGGGTGTCAAATCCCAGCCAAACAGCGGGCCTGTGTCCGGCGGCAATGTGGAGGCGTCGTAGATGAGCGCTTTGGAATTGGTGAAAGTTCCAGACGAGGTGATCAGGGTGTTGCCATAGAAGTTGTTGACGCCGCCTTGCCAGGGATACTCCAGGAAGTCCGAAAATGATGCGAACGCGGTCAACGCGGGCAGGGCGCACAGCGCCGCCAGGAGTCCAGCCCACAGAACGGAGCGTCTCATCAGGTTCCACCTACGGCCTGCTGCCTGACGACCGGCCCTCCGGTTGGGGGATTTGGCTGCAATTGATTTCATATTTTCTTAACGGCCATCGTGAACGGAGCCGTTTTGAATGTTGCAGGATACTTCCTTGTTTTCATAACAGAACGCGGCGCGGCAAGCACGGTGCGACGCCGGAACTTGCCTCAATTTGCGCCCTCGGCGTCTTGAAGTCAACTCGACAGGGGTCAAGCACGTCGCAAATGGGCTAGACTGCGGGGCTGGCCATGTTATGCTGTCAGCGGTATGTCAATCCAAGCGCCACCAGCGCCACATAAAATGAATTTGCGCAGGCCTGATGTCATGGAAGCCGTTCAGGCCCAGGTGCTCTCGCATTATCGCAGCGACCTGGTCAACCGCATCCGGGACAAGGGGCATGTCCTTTCGGCCGACGGCCTCCTGACCATCAAGCTGGCCAAGCAATTCGGATTCTGTTACGGCGTCGAGCGCGCCATCGATCTTGCGTATGCGGCGCGGAAGTGCTTTCCGACCCCCAAACCGATCTATCTTCTGGGCGAAATCATCCACAATCCCGAAGTCAACGACCAGATTCGGAACATGGGCATCCAGATCATTTCCCCCAAGCCGACCGATTCCGAATTGGCCCGTCTCAACGCGGGCGACGTGGTGATCATCCCGGCCTTTGGCACGGAAGTGGACACGAAGAACAAACTGGTCGCCAAAGGTTGCGAACTGGTCGATACCACCTGCGGGGACGTGATGAGCGTTTGGAAGCGGGTCCGGCAGTATTCCAAGGAAAGCGTCACGAGCATCATTCATGGGAAGGCCAAGCACGAAGAAACCAAGGCCACAACGTCCCAGGCCACCGCCCACGGCCCGGGCCATTATCTGGTGGTCTATAATTTGTCCGAGACCGACGAGGTGTGTTCTTACATTGTGAATGGAGGGAACAAGCAGCAGTTTCTGGAGAAGTTCAAGGGGGCCTATTCGCCTGGCTTCGATCCTGACGCGCATCTTGAAGCCGTGGGGGTCGCCAACCAGACAACGATGTTGCGGGGCGAAACGGAGGAGGTGCAGCGGCGGATCAAGAACGCCATGATCCAGCGCCACGGCGCGGACCAATTGGACAGGCATTTCCGGTTCTTCGACACGATTTGCGGCGCGACGCAGGATCGGCAGGACGCGCTGCAAAAGCTCTTGCGCGAGCCTATGGACCTGCTGCTCGTCATCGGCGGCTACAATTCCTCCAATACCTCTCATCTCGCCGAGATGGGCGAAAGCGAGCTGCCCACGTTCTTCATCAAGAACGCCCAGAAGATGGTGTCAGACAACTTGATCCGCCACTTCAACCTGGTGGAGCAGAAAGAGGTTGAAACTACCGGCTGGCTGCCTCCCGGCAAGATCACCGTCGGGATCACCGCCGGCGCCTCCTGTCCCAACAACCTGATCGAGGACGCCATCAAGCGCCTCTTCGAACTGCGCGGCATTTCCGTACAGGAACTTCTGGCCAATTAACCGGCTCCCATGCCCTGTTCCAAAGAAGAACTCGAACTGCGAGAGAGGCAGTCTCTGGCCTCCTACGCCCAGTTGAGCGCCCAAACTCGCGGCCGCGCCTTTGCCGAGCCTCCTCCCTCCTGGCGCACTGAATTCCAGCGCGACCGCGACCGGGTCATCCACTCCCGTGCCTTTCGGCGTCTGGAATATAAGACCCAGGTTTTCCTGAACGGTTCCGGCGACCACCTCCGCACCCGCCTGACCCATACCATCGAAGTCGCCGCCATGTCCCGCAGTCTGGCGCGCGCCTTGCGCTTGAACGAGGACCTGGCTGAGACGATTGCGTTCGCTCACGATTTGGGCCATTCGCCCTTCGGCCACAAGGGCGAGACGGTCTTGAACCGCCTGATGCGCGGCCACGGCGGGTTTGAACACAATTGTCAGAGCCTGCGCATCGTCGAGGACTTGGAGGAAAAGTACCCCGGTTTCCGCGGCTTGAACCTCACCTGGGAGGTCCGGGAAGGCCTCCTCAAGCATCGCACCTCCTACGATCAGCCCGCCGGCCGTGGCGGATTCCCGGCCAAATCCCCCTCTCTCGAAGCCCAGATTGCCAATCTGGCCGACGAACTTATTTACGGGAGCCACGACCTTGACGACGGCCTGGAGACGGGCTTGCTTTCGGAATCGGCGCTGGCCCGCGAAGTGCGGCTCTTCGCGGATGCCGTCGCCACCGTGCGGCGCGAGCACGGGGTTTTGGCGGGTGAAGTCCGGCGGTACTTCATCATCCGTTGCATCATTGACAGCCAGGTGCGCGACGTGGTCCTTACCAGCGAGGCGGCCATTGGGGCCGCCGGCGTCAAAACCGCCGATGACGTGCGCCGCCAGGCGCGGCCGCTCATCCGCTACAGCCCGCGGCGCCGCCGCTTGAACACCGAGCTGAACCGCTATCTGTTCCGCCATCTCTATTCCAACCCGGCGGTGGCGGTTCCCAACCGGCGCGCCAGCAAGATGCTCGCCGACCTCTTTCGGTACTTCGAGCGGCATCCCGGCGAAATCGGCGAGTCCACCCGCAAACGCGCCCGGGAAACGGGTTGGCATCGCGCCTTATGTGATTATCTTTCCGGCATGACGGATCGCTTCGCCATTCTGGAGCACCAACGGCTTATCGGGCCGAAAAGCTCAACAACACCCATTCAATGACAACTCCATCTCAACACACGCCCACCCCCGCGCCTCCCGCGCCGTCCGATTTCATCCGCGACATCGTCGCGGCGCACGTCGCCGAGGGCCGCTATCCAAGAATCCATACCCGCTTTCCACCGGAGCCAAACGGCTATTTGCACATCGGCCACGCCAAGTCGATTTGCCTGAACTTCGGCATCGCCCGCGAATTCGGCGGCGTCTGCAATTTGCGCATGGACGACACCAACCCCGCCAAGGAAGACGTCGAATACGTCGATTCCATCATGGCCGATGTCAATTGGCTCATTGACGGCTGGGCCGGCGACCGCCTGGGCATGAAACCCCTGGGCGCGACTCCTCAAGCCATCGAATCCAACGGGCGCAAGGATTATTTCCTGCCGCCCGTGGTGGGGCAGGGCGGCGGCGCGAAGCTGGAGCCTTTCTACGCCTCGGACTACTTCGATGAAATCTATGAGTACGCGGTTGCATTGATTGAGAAGGGCAGGGCCTACGTCTGCGACCTTTCCCCACAAGACACCGACTCCTATCGCGGCGCTCCCGACCGCCCCGGCAAGGAGAGTCCGTGGCGCGAACGAGGCATCGCCGAATCCCTGGACCTTTTCCGACGCATGAAGGCGGGCGAATTCCCCGATGGCGCGCGCACGTTGCGGGCGAAGATCGACATGACGGCCCCCAACGTCTGGATGCGCGATCCCGTCCTCTACCGCATCCGCCACACCGAGCACCATCATACCGGCGCCAAATGGACCATCTATCCCATGTACGATTTTGCCCATTGC
Organism: Verrucomicrobiales bacterium; assembly: GCA_003138485.1. GTDB lineage: Bacteria > Verrucomicrobiota > Verrucomicrobiia > Limisphaerales > Palsa-1400 > PLGF01. The sequence continues at coordinate 20,397 of PLGF01000152.1, forward strand.
CTTAGCGACTACCTGGAGGGCATCACGCACAGCATCTGCACCCTCGAATTCGAGGTGCATCGGCCCCTCTACGATTGGATACTCGAAAGCCTTGCCCTTCCGCGCCCCCTTCCGCATCAATACGAATTCGCGCGCCTCAGCCTCGCCTTCACCGTCATGAGCAAGCGCAAACTCCTCCAGCTTGTCAACGACAAGGTCGTCACCGGCTGGGACGATCCCCGCATGCCCACCATTTCCGGCCTCCGCCGCCGCGGCGTCACTCCCGAAGCCCTCCGCCATTTCGCCTACAATATCGGCATCACCAAATACAACGGCATCACCGACCTTGCCGTCCTGGAGCACGCCATCCGCGAAGATTTGAACCGGCGCGCCTGGCGCCGCCTGGCCGTCCTGCGCCCGCTCAAGGTCGTTCTGACCAACTATCCAGAGGACAAGACCGAGGAGCTTGACGCTGTCAATAATCCCGAAGACCCGGCCGCCGGCTCGCGCCGCATTCCCTTTGGGCGCGCGCTCTACATCGACGCGGACGACTTCATGGAAACGCCGCCCCCCAAGTATTTCCGCCTGCGTCCGGGCGGCGAGGTGCGGCTCAAGTACGCCTACATCATCAAGTGCGACGAGGTGGTCAAGGACGCCGCCGGCAAGATCATCGAGTTGCGCTGCACCGCCGACCTGGACAGCAAGGCGGGCGGCGCCACCGCCGGGCGCAAAATCAAGGGCGCCATTCACTGGGTCAGCGCCGCGCACGCGATCGACGCCGAAGTCAGGCTCTATGACCGCCTTTTTACCGTGGCCGAGCCGGATGCCGCCGGAGACTTCAAAGAGCATCTCAACCCGGATTCCCTGGAGGTGCTCACAGCCAAGTGCGAGCCGGCGTTGCGCGAGGCGAAGCCGGAGTTGCGCTACCAGTTCGAGCGTCTGGCCTACTTCGCCCTGGACCCCGCCTCCGCGCCCGGCAAGCCGGTTTTCAATCGCACCATCACCCTGCGGGACACTTGGGCCAGGGAAAAGCAAAAGGGATGAGGCCCTCACGATGGCCCGGCATATTGTCTGGCGTTGTCAAGAAACGCCGGGTGCGCCCGCTGTTCCTGGCCCTGGCCGGCGGGCTGATGCTTGTGGCGCTTTCGGGCTGCCAGGGAGTTGTTTTCTACCGGCAGGCCATTGCTGGTCAATACGAAATCCTGGCGCATCAAACCTCCGTCCCCCGCCTCATCGCCGATCCCGCCACGCCTCCCGCCCTGAAGGCCAAGCTCGGGCAAATCCTCAAAATCCGCGACTTTGCCGCCAGCCAACTCAAGCTGCCGGCTGACGGCAACTACCTTCGCTACGCCGATCTCCACCGTCCTTATGTCGTCTGGACTGTCAACATCGCCCCGCCCCTGTCGCTGGAGGCCAAGACCTGGTGGTTCCCGGTGGCCGGCGCCGCAAGCTATCGCGGCTACTTTAGCCAGGACGCCGCCCGCCGTTACGCCGCGCGCTGGGAGAAAAGGGGCTGGGACGTCTATATCGGCGGCGTCGAAGCCTACTCCACGCTGGGCTGGTTCCACGACCCCCTCCTGAACACATTCATTTTTTCATCCGAGGCCGATTTGACCGACCTCATCTGCCACGAACTCGCACACCAGCGCCTCTTTGTCGCCGGCGACACCGATTTCAACGAAGCCTTCGCCATGACCGTGGCCGCCGAGGGTGTGCGCCGCTGGTTTGAGGCCTCGCATAACACCGGCGAGTATCTGGCCTACCGCCGCGACGCCGGGCGCGAGCGCGACTTCGTCGATCTGGTCATGGCGGCGCGCCGGCAGTTGCAAACCAACTATGCCGACCCGCGCGCGCCCGACGCCGCCAAGCTCCAGCGCAAAGCGGAAATCGTCCGCGACCTGCGCGACAATTATGCGAACCTCAAGACGCGCTGGGGAGTGAGCCAATCCGGCTACGACGCCTGGTTCGCCGACCCGATCAACAACGCCAAGCTCAACACCGTCTCAGCTTACTACGATCTGGCGCCGGCCTTTGAAGCGCTCCTGCGCGCGCGCGGCGGAGACATGGAGAAATTCTACAGCGCGGTGGAAGCCCTGTCCAAAATGCCCCTCCCGCGCCGCCACGAAGCCCTGCGCGCCTATCTCAAAACCCATTAGGAGGCTCTCGCCAACTTGCAAGAGGCCACCGACCTTTACCTTGAATCATTCCCGCAAACCCTGAAAAAGCCAGCCGCGATCCGCACGTTCGAATTGACTCATGGCTAAACTGCCAATCGTATGGCCAAGCAATCTATTTGATGTTCGGCCCGGTGGTGGCATCATCGCACCGCCATGACGGGACAGCCAAAAAACGCAGGCTTATGATTCGCGCCGTAATGGATACGAACGTGGTGGTGGCAGGACTGCGCTCGCCCAGNNGGCGGAGTTCCTGGCGCTGACGCCCCAAGAGGCCGATTCCTTCATTGATGCCCTGTGCGAACTGGCCCAGAGATTCTCCCCAGCCACCCCGTGGCAGCCGACCGCAAACGACCCGGATGATGAAGCCATCATTCAACTGGCGCGAGAGGCAGGAGTTGTGTATCTGTGACGCACAATGTTCGGGATGTGAGCCGCGCCGCGCAATTCGGAATTCGAGTCGTACGCCCGGCCGAATTCCTGGAAATCTTGAGGCAAACGACATGACGAAAATCGAGGCAACCGTGCCAGACTATTTAGCGCGACAAGCGCGTGCGGCGGCGGAACGCGAACGGGTTCCAATAGACCAGATCGTTGCCCTGGCACTTTCCGCACTGCTTGCCGCTTGGAGGGGCAGTGACGACATGGAAACGCGGGCCAGGCGCGCGAACCTCGCCGCGTTTGACCGCATTATGTCAAAAGTGCCCGATGCGCCGCCCATGCCCGGCGACGAATTGCCCCCCGGCTACAGGTCTCCAGGACCGGGACCGCATCCCAAAGAACCATGACCACGCAGAAACGTTTCAACCGAAATGAAAACGATAGCCACTATCAACTTCAAAGGAGGCGTTGGAAAAACCACCGTGACATGGGCAATGGCCCAAGTTATTGCTCAAGACCCCAAGAGATATCCCTATGGTCAACGCGAACCATTGCGTTGCAGAAGTTACAAGGTATTAAATCTGTGCTTGAGTTCACAAGCAGTCCCTCTCAGGTTGTGGAACGTGGTATTTGCTGGCTATGTCGGAAATCGTGCGGTGGCGCGAAACCGGCTGGACGGTGACAAGTTGTTTTAAAATGAGATGGGAAACCTCGCGCTGTTCTGTCGGCGGCAACGCTTGAATTTCTTCCAAAATGGCCTGGGCTTTCGTACTCATCGTTCAAATTATACCCCCCACCAAGAAAACGACAAACGCCCGGATAGGCACCGGCCAAGGCGCATGACAAGATTCTTCGTTGCCTTCGTTTGCTTGGTGTAAAAAGAATCATACACGGTCATTACCCGAATTCTGCCGGGAGCAAACCGGGACGGGGAAGGGGTTTAAACATAAGGAAACGAAGGGAACGAAGAAATCCATCCAAATAGATATGTTCCACCATGGACCAGGACGCATGACAAGATTCTTCGTTGCCTTCGTTTGCTTGGTGTAAAAAGAATCCCATGTTAAGAGGAACATAAGGAAACTAAATGGCTGGCGGCAGCTTTAACGTTAAACCCCCGGTTTATCCCGAAGGAAAGTTTACTTTCATTTATTGTGTACAACAGCTTTCCGACCCTTTTCATTTTGATCCGCCCGGCGGTTGGCAAGATGGCGCGGACTGTGATGTAGTAGGGCGATGCCAACACATTGGCCAGGCAGGCAGTCCGGCGTCGGCGAGAGGGCGGATTTCGTGGGCGCTGTGCTATTGCATCGGCCGGCGGCGGAAATGGCCAAAAAGAGCCAGCTTGTCGCGCCAAAGCGCCCGGCGCGACGGCGGATCCGGCTCATCTGGTCAAAGTCAGTAAAGGTCAGTCAAGGTAAAAGTTCAGTTTGACCCGCCAAACCCGAATCATTAGCGAAGCTCGGTAGGGCGAGGCTCCCGCCGAGCCGGGGCATTTCTTTGGGGAAAGGGACGGCTCCGCGGGAGCATCGCCCTACCGGCCCTGTTGGACGGCCCGGTTTCGGATTTTTCTTGAAGAGAATGTCAGAAATATCCGGGGCAGAAATATAAGACACCCCGCCCCCACGTTGGGAGCGAAGCGGGCTGTTTTCATTTTTCTGACCCCATTTTTCTGACAGTTGCGTTTCCTTTCGCCGCCGCCTACCCAGAACCTTGCCTAACGAACGGAAACTCGAACAAAGACCGCATGAAATATGGAACCTCAAAACCCAGGCCAATAGAGAAAGCAGGGTGAACCGCGAAATACGCCAAATACACGAACTCCGGACTGCTTTCGGGGGAACAGTTCTGGATTTTTCGCGTGGTTCGCGTGGTTCGCGGTTCAAAAAATTTCATAGGCGAGGATTGGGGGCCTACCACGGCGCTTGCAATTCGTAATTGATGATGGACAGCGCGAATGTCGCGGCCGTTTCGCTGCGCAAAATCAGCGGGCCCATCGTGATGGGCAACGCGCCCGATTGCCTGATGGCCCCAACTTCCGCGGGCGCAAAATCACCCTCCGGCCCAATCCAGACGCAGACGCTGGCGGGGCGGCGCTGCCACCGGCGCTCGAAAGCGGCGAAGTGTTCCCGCGCATGGCGCCGGTCTTCCTCCAGCGAACCGAGCAACGACATCTCAAATGTCTCTCCAGCTTTCAGCCACGCCGCCAGAGCGACCGGCGTTTCGATTCGTGGCAGCCAGCGCTGGCCGCATTGTTTGATCGCTTCCACCGCCGTCTGACGCCATTTCTCCCGCTTGCGCTCCGCCGCCTCCCCTTCCAGGCGCGTTGTGACCCGTTCCGAGAGCAGCGGCACGACGCGCCAGACTCCCAATTCGGTCGCCTTCTGCACAATTGAGTCAAATATCTGGCCTTTGGGAATGGCTTGCGCCAGGGTGATGCGGCAGGCCGGGGCGGGTTCACTAATCAGCGTTTCCACGTCGAGATGAATCTTCTTCTGTTCCACGGAGGAGACCCGGCAATGGAACTCGCCGCCGGCTCCGTCCAGCACCGCAACGCTTTCGCCAGGTTTGAGCCGCAGAACATCCGCCGCGTGATGCGCCTGGCTGCCGGTCAGGACCAGAGGGTCGCTTTGGCATTGTTCGGGCGGCAGGTAAAAGCGGTGCATGAAACGAGTCAACTGAACAGGCTTTTGGCCTTTTCAAGGAAGCTTTTCTTCATGGGATGGACGCTCTCGTCGCAGAGCTGCGCGAACTCGTCGAGTTTGGCGCGCTGGGCGGCGTTCAAATGCGTCGGAATCTCGATCAGCACCCGCGCCAGCAAATCCCCCGAGCCGTAGCCCTGGACGTTCCGGATTCCTTTGCCTTTGAGCCGGAAGACGGTGCCGGCCTGGGTGCCCGGCGGCACTTTGATGTCCGCGGTGTCCGTCAAGGTCGGCACCGGGATGACCGCGCCCAAAGCCGCCTGCACAAAACTGATCGGCACGTCGCACAGCAAATCGTCCCCTTCGCGCCCGAAAATCTCATGCCGCTTGACGTGCAGCACGACATATAAATCCCCTGGCGGCCCGCCGCGCGCGCCAGCCTCGCCATTGCCCGCCGAGCGCAGGCGCGAGCCGCCATCGACACCGGGCGGCACTTTGATCTTGATGCTGGTGGTCCGTTCGCGGCGTCCGGTTCCCCCGCAGGCGCGGCACGGTTTATCGACGATCCGCCCGTGCCCTTCGCAACGGGGGCAAGTCTGGGCGATGCTGAAAATGCCGCGCGAAGTGATGACCTGGCCGCGCCCGCCGCAGGTGGAACAGACTTTGGTGGTGGCGCCGCGCTCGGCCCCGCTGCCGCGGCAGGTTTCGCAGGAGTCCTGTTTGGTGAGGGCGATTTCCTTTTCGCAGCCCATCGCCGCCTCCATGAACGTCAATTCGATGTCGTACCGCAAATCGTCGCCGCGTTCGGCGCCGCCCTGCCGCCGCTCTCCGCCGCCAAAAAGGTCCTCAAAAATGCTCGAATTGCCGAAAACCTCGCGGAAGATGTCGGAGGGATCGTGGAACCCGCTGGGGCCGCGGTTGCGCGAGTCAAAGGCGGCGTGGCCGTATTGATCGTAAGCGGCGCGGGACTGGGGATCGCTGAGAATCTCGTAGGCATGGCCCAGTTCCTTGAATTTCTCCTCCGCCCCCTTGTCGTTGGGGTTGCGGTCTGGATGATACTTCAAGGCCAGTTTGCGATAGGACTTCTTGATCTCCTCCATGTCCGCGCCGCGGTCCACCCCCAAGACTTCGTAACAATCTCGTTTTGTCATAGGACCTCAAGCGGCGGGCTTCTTCGCCACAATCACTCCGGCCGGACGCAGGAGCCGGTTGCGGAAACGGTACCCTTTGCGAATCTGGCGCAGCACCTGGCCCTCAGGCATGTCCGGCGTTTCCTCCTGTGAGACTGCTTGGTGGAAGTTCGGGTCGAACGTCTTGCCGGTGGCGTCGATTTCCTCCAGGCCGGCGTCGGCCAGGGCGGATTTGAGCTGTTGCGAAACCATTCCAATGCCGGCCTGCAACGAGGCGGCCGCCTTGGGTTCAGCGGCGGCGGCGGCCAGGGCCATTTCAAAGGCGTCGAGCACCGGGAGCAGTTTCACCAGAAGATTCTCATTGGCGAAGGCGACGGCTTCCTGGCGCTCGCGGGCGGCGCGCTTTTTGTAATTCTCAAGATCGGCCGTCTGCCGCAGGAGCCGGTCCCAATTCTCGTCGGCCTTCGCCGCCCGTTCTTTCAGCTCCTGGATTTGTTCGGGGGTCAGCGCCACAGTCGCGGGCAAATCGCTCGCGGCGGTTTCCTTGCCCGTTTCCGTATCCTCGTTCGTCGATTTTTTATCCATCGGTAGATGAATAAATCATATTCGCCCTGGTTTCAACCTTCGTTAGAACGAGAAGGTTGGGCAGGGGGCATCCTGGCAGGTCAAGAATATGCTCACATGCCCGCCGCCGGCGCGCTCCAGGCGGCGCGCCACAACCTGCCGGGCCAGCTCCGGGTCGTTGCAGTCGCGGCTCAAATGCCCCAGATAAAGCTGCCGCAGGCCCGGCGAGAGGATTTGTTCCGCGACGTCGGCCGCGCCGTCATTGGAAAGGTGGCCGTGGCGGCTCAAGATGCGCTGTTTGAGACTCCAGGGGCGGCGGGGATCGTTCTGCAACATCTTCAAGTCGTGGTTGGCTTCCAGCAAAACGACGTTGGCGCAGCGAAGGCGTTCAACCACCAGCTTGGTCGCGTGGCCTAGGTCCGTCAAAAAGCCGATGTTGCCCGCCGCCGTATGGACCAGGAATCCGACCGGATCGGAGGCGTCGTGCGGCACGGGAAAGGTGTCCACGGTCACATCGCCGATGGAAAAAGAGGAGCCGGTGGCGAAAACCCGGGCGTCAATCTGGATATGCAACTGCGTTTCAATGGCTTCCCGCGTCAGTTGGTTGCAATAGACGGGCAGGTCGAGGCGGGCGGCCAGGCCCACCAGGCCGGAGGTGTGGTCGGAGTGCTCGTGGGTGATGAGGATTCCGTGGAGCGTTTCCGGCGCGCGCGCGATGGTGGCCAGGCGCTGGCGGATTTGCCGCCCGCTGAAGCCGGCATCGATCAACAGGCGCGTCTCAGCCGTCTCCAGATAGGCGCAATTGCCCCCCGAACCGCTGCCCAGAATGGTCAAATGGACCGACATGGCACGACCTTAACGCGCCCTTCGCGGCCAGCAATCTTTTTCTGGGCGCAAATCAGCTTTTGTAGCGCAGACTTCCTAGTCTGCTGTGCCGCCGATTTCCAAANNGTCATCGCCGGAGCGGGCTTGGAGAGGTGAATAAATTATTGGGAAGACGCTGGCGCGTGGGCCCGCGACACGGCAGACTTGGAATTCTGCGCTACGGCTAAAGGCCTCGACAAAAGCTGATCTGTGCCCTCTTTTTCTGGAATATCGACTTCGCGCTTGAGTAAACAAGGGCGCGGCACTAACATTGCTCCAATGTCTCAGGGTTTGCATTTATCGCAAAGAATGTCGCTCTCGCAGGTGCTGGCGCCGCAATTGCAGCAATCGCTGGCCCTGCTTCAGGCGCCCACTCTTGAGTTGAAGGCTTTGGTCGAGCAGGAATTGCAACAGAACATTGTTCTGGAGGAAGTTCCCGCCGCCGAAGTCGAACTCAACGAGCGCATCAAAGAGGACGGCGCCAGCGACAGCGCCGCCGATGCCGCCGACCTTGCCGAACCGCCGGCGGACGTGAAATTCGATCCGGCAACCGAAAAGCCCAGCAACGCCCCCGTGGACGATTTTCAAGTCGAGTTCGAGCGGTTGACCCAAATGGACCAGGAATGGCGCGACCATTTCGCCCAGACCAACCTGCCGGTCCGCCAAAGCCAGGAAGCCGAGGAACGGCGCCAATTCATGTTCGATTCCCTGGTCGCCGGCATTTCCCTCCAGGAAAGCCTCCTCGAACAAATGCGCTTTTCCGATCTCGGCCCCGATCAGAAGTCGGTCGCCGAAATGATTATCGGCAACATCGACGACGCAGGCTACCTCAAGGCCAGCGTCGATGAACTGGCTTTCTCAACCGGCACACCCGCCGAGAGAATCGTCGAGGTGCTCAAGGTCATTCAAACTTTTCATCCCCCCGGCGTCGCGGCCCGCAATTTGCGCGAATGCCTCATGCTCCAACTCGAGCGGACCGGCCGGGAAAAGACCCTCGAATACCGCATCATCCGCGATTTCATGGACGCCTTGGGCAAACGAAAACTCCCCGAAATCGCCCGCGGCGCCTCCGTCGGCGTCGAGCAGGTCCAGGACGCCGTCGAACGCATCGCCCACCTGGAATTTCATCCGGGCCGCGAGTTCCTGCCCGACAACGACCGCTACATCTCCCCCGAAGTCTTCGTGCAAAAGGTCGGCGACGACTACGTCGTCACCACCAACAACGAGCAAATCCCCCATCTGCGCATCAGCAACCACTACAAGGACTTGATGGCCCAGGCCGACGCTTCCGCGGAGGTGCGGGAATACATTCGCGACAAGATTCGCGCCGGGAAGTTTCTCATCAAGAGCTTGCAGCAGCGGCAGCAAACCATTTTGAACATCGGCAACGAGATCGTCAAGCGGCAGAAGGAGTTCATGGAAAAAGGCGTCTCACACCTCAAACCCATGACAATGGTGCAGGTCGCCGAAGTCGTTGGCGTCCACGAAACCACCGTCAGCCGCGCCGTCTCCAACAAATACATCGAGACCCCGCAGGGGATTTTCGAGCTGAAATACTTCTTTACGTCGGGCCTTCACACCGACGGCGGCAGCGGCGTCTCCAACACCAGCGTAAAAGACATGGTGTCAGAGATGTTCAAAGGCGAAAACCAGGCCAAGCCGCTCTCCGACCAGGAAATCGTCAAGATGCTCAAGGAAAAAGGCATCCTCATCGCCCGCCGCACCGTGGCCAAGTACCGGGCCGAGCTGAACATCCTCCCCTCCAACCTCCGCAAGGTTTACTGAGGGGGGCGGGACAGAATTATTCACGTCGCCAACAGACAACAACAATTGCGGCACACAACACATTTTTGAAGTTTCTTGGCCTGTCCCTCCGGCGATTGGCCCTTTCCGCCTCCTCCAGTCAGCGCCAAATGCTGTATGTTTAGATTTGCCCCAATCGCTTTTCTTCAGGACTGAGAGCCGCACGATACCTAGATGGCCTTGCGAGGGCCAAAGGGTCAGCGCAATGGTTCCGGCGCAGCAGGTTCGCCGGGGAGCCGGCCGCACCCGGGTTCAAGCGCCGGGCAAGACAGCGCAAGGTCATGGTTTTTCCGATTGCCCGCAGAACACGCAGAATGACGCGGAAAAAAGAGTCTGGCGCTTTTTCTCCCCTCTCCGCGTGCTCTGCGCGTTCTGCCCACGCGCGAGCGTCCTCCCAGTAATTTGTTCACTTGTGAGTTCTGCCCGCTTGCTTCGTTTTGCTCCTGTTCAAGTTCTTTGCCATCTCAAAAGTCCTCATTTTCAGCAGGATTTTTCTTCGCGCCTTTGCGTCTTTGCGTGAGCGAATCCCCGGGGCAAGGGGATTTTGAATCCGTGTGCATCCGTGTCCATCCGTGGTAAAAACTCACTTGCATAATGCAATTTCTGTGGTATTGTGGCGGCAGTGGCCGAGGGCGATTGTTCTTTGAAAGGCAGCGGACCGGGGCGTTTGGGCGGTGAACCCGTTTGAACCACGCCATGTCCCGGTTCACGCGGCTGTTTATCCGCCTTCGCGCTATGCGCTACGGCGCGACAAGTCCGCCTTGCGCGGAGCGCTGGCCCCGTTTCCGGCCCGCCGGGGGGATGGACAAAAAGGGACTTAACCACGGATGAACACGGATAAGGACTTCCCATCCGTGTCCATCGGTGAAATCCGTGGTTGAATGTCTTCGTCTGAGGTTTTGGCCGACTGGTTGCGCCTATTCGCACCTATTTGCGCCTATTTGCGGCTTAA
>PLGF01000152.1:30892-110878 GCA_003138485.1 Verrucomicrobiales bacterium
GCCCGCTGGTTAAAAAAATTACGCCTAATTACGGTAAATTACGGTGGTTTTGGGAAACGGAATAGCCGCGAAAATGCGCAAAAGGCGCATAAACACAAGACTTTTTGCGGTTCTTGCGCCTTTTCGCGGAAAGCTCAATGTATTCCAGGGCTCCACTGAAAATTGACGGCGGTGAGGCTTTTCCGCCCTGCGGCACGGAGTTCTCGGCGGTTATGCAGGCTTGTGCACCCTTGTGCATGATAAAAAGGGCGCGGGCTGGAGTTTTTCCGCCGGCCCAGCGAGCTTGAGGGCATTGATAATCAAGGACATGCAACTCTGCATTTGGAAGTTTTTGAGCGATGCCAGGCAAATGGCTCCGCGGGAGCGGTTTTTTAGGGCGGGCATCGGCCCGCTTGCCAATCGCGGCGGCCCGCAGTATCATGGGAGGCAGTTGTGAAACGTTTTATGAATCGCCGGCTCCTTTACGGGGTCGTCCTCGTTGCTTTGGGCGTCAATTTGCTCTTTGGCGCGCAGCTCTATTTTTATTCGGCCCGCGCTTCGCAAAAGGACGATCCTTACGACAACTACAAATTGCTGGCGGACGTTCTGGAGAAGGTGCGCCAGGAATACGTCGATGGCGATAAATTGACGTATCAAGACCTCATTCACGGCGCCCTCAAGGGCATGCTCAACAGCCTGGACCCCCACAGCGAATTCATGGACCCGGAAAAATTCGAGGTGCTCAAGAATGACACCGAAGGGGAGTTTGGCGGCTTGGGCATTGAGGTGGAGGTCAAGGCGGAGGCCAACAAGGACAAGATATTGACGGTTGTCGAACCGATGGAAGACACACCGGGCTTTCGCGCCGGCATCATGCCCCAGGATCAAATCCTGAAAATTGACGGACGGAGCACGCAGCACTTCGATCTGGAGGAAGCCGTCAAACGGTTGCGCGGCCAGCCGGGCACCACCGTCACCATCACCGTCCGCCGTCCCTCCACCGGAGTGATCAAGGACTTCAAATTGGAGCGGGCCGTCATCAAGGTGGACACGGTCAAGGACATCAACGACAAGCGCGACTTTCCGCTTGGCGAGAATGGCATCGGGTATGTTCGCTTGACTCAGTTTGGGGAAAAGACCTCCGACGAGCTGGACAAGGCACTCAAGAAGCTGGGGGACCAGGGAATGAAGGCGTTGATCATTGATTTGCGCGATAATCCGGGCGGTTTGTTGGAGCAGGCCGGGCAGGTTTGCGAAAAATTCCTGCCCCGCGGCCAGCTCATCGTCTCCACTGTGGGCCGGGGGCCGGCGTCCAGCTCGGAGTACCGCGCCAACGGCCACGGCAAGCGTATTGACTTGCCGATGGTGATCCTGGTCAACGGAAACAGCGCCAGCGCCTCGGAGATCGTGGCTGGCTGCCTCCAGGATTATCAGTCCACGACCCATGCCATCGTGGTCGGCGAACAGACCTTTGGCAAAGGCTCCGTGCAAAGCATCCTGCCTCTGGCTGACGGTTCCGCCCTGCGTTTGACCACGGCCAAATACTACACGCCCAGCAAAAAAGTCATTCATGAACACGGCATTACGCCCGACATCGTGGTCCCCATGACGGCGGCGGAAGAAGTGGATTTGATTTACAAACACATGGCCGGCGCATTGGATATGCTTGACGCCAAGGACCGCGAGCGCGTCGAGCGCCTGCATGACCGCCAACTGGAGCGCGCCGCCGACTTGCTTAAAGGCGTCCTGCTCTATGCCCAGCACAGCCCGTCCCCATCGCGTGTCGCCGCGGCCGCGGCAGCCCAGTGATTTGTTCCCCTCCGTGAGACCTGGGCGATTTCGCTGTTGAGTGGAACCGAATTGCTCACAGTCAGCCGTTCAACCCGTCAACCGCGAGAGCCGGCGCGCCGAGGCGGGGAAATCCATGCTCATGGCGAAGGCGCTGACCACGCCCCAGAGCGCCGAACTGAGCAGCAGCCACGCCCCAGGCCCGCACATCGGAGTAAGGGGCGGTCCGCGCAGCGCCATCAGCACCATGCCAAGGGCCGCGCTTCCCGCCGCCATCCACTGGTAAAGCGGCAGCCCGGCGATGCGCCTTGTCTGAGGCTCCCCTCGATACGCCTCTTCGGCAAAGCGCGACATTCCGGCCAGGAGCAGGTACAGCCCGGCAATTTGGAAGGGCCCCGCTCCGCTGAACCGAAGCCGCAGCAGAATGATGCCGATCACGAGGTTCGCCAGAATCGAGTAGAGCGGGGTGGGGTGGATGGGCGTGCCGGATAATCCAGCCATCTTGACGACGCGCGAATGGGGGTTGGTGACGCGGATTCCCCAATCCACCGGCCGCCCGTGGCAGCAGCCTTGCACGGCGCAGCGCAGGCGTCCAATCGCCATGGCCCACGGCGCCCCCAAGGCGAAGGCGGCCATGACGCCGGCGGCCGGGCCTTGGATTAACGCCATAATTGAAAGTGCCGCCAACCCGCCGAGAAGGGAGCCATAGTAGCCGAACGGGCGCAAAAGCGCCGACGATCCTTCAGCCCATTGGGCAAAAACCCCGGCCCCAATCAACGCGCACAACGCCACCATGACGACCCATCCCAACTGGCTGCCGCCAGCCGACATCCCGGCGATCAGCAGAACCGCGAAACCCGCCAACCCGGCCCAAAGACCGTGGTTGATGACCCGGAGCGGACCGAAACGCCACGCCTTCCAATGGCTGCCCAGGCGCTCAATGCAATCAAGCATCCACCTCCACAATTTCTCCGGGCGAAGGCAAACCGCGCCGGTCAGCGCGCCGGCCACAACGTCTGCCAGACTGTGCATTCCGGTGGTCAGGCACGAAACGCCAAGACCCGCGCACCAGAGCCAGCAAAACGCCGTCCACCGCCGGAGCGATCCGCGCGCGAGATAACCCGCGCAGATCACGGCCCAAGTCACATGAAAAGACGGCAGCGACCCAGCCGCGGGCAAGGCCATCCGCTGCTCCCATGCCAGCCATTGGCTCATCCAATCAGTCCCGGCCACGGGCCGGAACATTGCCGTCGCGGGCACCGTCGCGTAAAGGAGCGTGTTCAGTCCGGTTGCCATCCAGGCGCTGACCGCCAACAGCCTCATTTGCGCCCGCTCCGCGCACAGGAGAAAAGTCAGCGGCACAACCAGATAGACGCTGGCGTAAACGGGCATAGTCGCGGGCAAAACGGGTATCGCCCATTCCCAGATCCCTCGCGTCTCGAACCCATCAGGGGGGATTCCCATCGCCTTCACAGTCAAGTAGGAAATAACGAAGGGAACAAGTGCCGCCAGCGCCGTTCCCACGCGGCGCGAAAGGGGCCAAAACCCTTTCCCGGACGGCAGCCCAATCCAAGGCGCAGGCAGTTGGGAGCCGAAGCGGCGGCGCAGATCGGGGCCTTCCCAGCCAAGCACGAGTGCAAGGCAGCCCAAGGCGGCCACCGGCGTGACGATCCAAAGCCCGCTGGCGCTATTTGACAGGATGGCCACGCCCGCGCAACACAGGACGAATCCGACATAAATCGGCTGGGAGAGCAAAGCGTAAACTCCGCTCGTCACGACGCGCGGTGGCGGGAAAGCGTTCATGGGAAGTCCGCCGCCGTCGCGCCAAAGCCGCCACATGGCCAGGACCATCAGCAAACCTCCGAGCGCCAAAAGCGGAATGCCAATCCAGGACGAATGCAAGGGAGCATACGGACACGTCAGCCGCGAACTCCACGCCCACAATCCAAGTGGCGTCAATACCACAAAGAAGCCGCCATAAGCAACCTTGCCGGCCAGCGGAGGAAGCCTCAGACCCATGTGACTTCCTCCCAGATTCCCGATCCGGTGAAAATCCCCGAAGCGGTGCGCAGCCGGACGGGTCCCGCCATTTTGGTCTCCCGCGCGGGCGCCATCCCTCTGGCGAGCCACACCAGCCAGCGTGGAAATGAACGCCGCACGTCCCGGTCACAGAACGGACGCCCGTTCCCTGTTTCCCATTCGCCATGGGCGGTCCGGACCCGCGCGCCCTCCTTGGAAAACGTCGCATTACTGCCGCTGACGCGGGTGCCGTTCTCCAATAGCAGAGACAATTCCCGTCCGCGCCCCCACCGTATCCACACCAAGCTCGATTCAGCCGTGTGCGCCCGGCCCCAGGCAAGTTCCCGGAAAGGCAGGCCCGGCCCCTCCGCGTCGATTCGCAGATGCTCCACATACCCAACGCCGCGGGAAACGGCGCTTCCGCCCGCCCTCCCGGATTGGCCGCCGTTAATCCTTGTGACAGTCGCCTTGGGGGCCAGGCAGTTCCATCGCACCCGCAACCGATCATCCGAGGCCAGCGCGGCATCGACGCCTCGACCGGACGGTTCCCACCGGGCATGGAATCCATCCGGGCTTTTCCACACCCATTGACCATTTTCCAATCGAGGCTCGCTCCACTCCTTCCAACCCAAGCGGGAGACAGTTCGCATCGAGCCATTGGGAAGGACTTCGCAGCCGGAGGCCCACGGAATGGCCGGACATCTCCACAGGCCAAGCCGCGCGCGGTAGCCGAACCAGACCGTGCCGTCTGGAAAGACCGCGTCGAGATACCACTTGTCCAATCGCATCTTGATGGAGAGCTTTGCACACCGCGGCGCTCATTGCCAAATTGATAAAATCAATGCGCGCCGCAAAAAATTCAATGCTCCCTCCGTGCGCAGTGGAAACCCCCAATCCGTGGCGAAGTTCGGTAGCAGGGCGAGGCCGAGCCTTTTCCGAGGGGAGGCTCCGAAGGAGCGTCGCCCTATCGGCCTCACCTTTTCGGCGCGTTGTTCCCTCGTTTCGCTAACGATTGCGGTGGCAAACTTCCGGGTTGAAAAGAGCGCGCGCCATCGTTACACTGCGACTATGTTCAACGCTGAACAAATACGCGCCCTGCTGACCGCCAGAGAGTTCCGGCCGTTCCGGGTTTGCCTTTCGGGTGGCGCCAGTTATGAGATCACAAATCACGACATGGCGCTGGTGGGCCGCAATTCCGTTGAAATCGGAGTCAATCCAGACCCCAACGGCATCGCCGAGCGCTTCGTCCGCTGCGCTATCATACACATTGCGCGCATCGAAGACCTCCAAGCCGCCTGATGGCCAGGCGACATGACCCTTCTTGCCATTGAAACTTCCTGCGACGAAACCGGCGTTGCGATAATTCGAGAGGGCCGGGTTCTGTCCAACGTCGTTGCGTCGCAGACGGCCATCCACGCGGAATACGGGGGGGTGGTGCCGGAGTTGGCCACGCGCGAGCATTTGCGCAATTTCATGCCGGTGGCCGCCGAGGCGTTGCGCCAGGCGTCCGTGACGCCCGCCGGGTTGGACGCGGTGGCCGTCACGCGCGGGCCGGGGCTGCCCAGCGCGCTGCTGGCCGGCCTGAAAGCGGGCCAGGCTTTGGCCTTCTGCCTGCGCAAGCCCATTGCCGGCATTCACCATCTCGAGGCGCATTTGTATTCACCCTGGATTCTGGCAGACCCGCCCCGGGGCGATTTCGCGCAATTCGAGCCGTCGGTTTCCCTCGTGGCCAGCGGTGGGCACACGCTGCTGGTGCATGTGCGGGGTCTTTTCAATCACCGTGTGCTCGGCGCGACGCTCGACGACGCGGCTGGAGAATGTTTTGACAAGATCGGCAAGCTCATGGGACTGGCCTATCCGGCAGGGGCGCAAATCGACCGCCTGGCCGCGGACGGGAATCCCAAGGCGTTCCAGTTTCCGCGGCCCATGCTGGCGGAGGCGAATGATGATTTCAGCTTCGCCGGTTTGAAAACGTCGGTCCGCTATTTCTTGGAAAAGAATCCCGGCCTGCTGGACGACCCGCGCCGCCTGCGGGATGTCTGCGCCAGCGCCCAGGCCGCCATCGTCGAGGTGCTGGCGGGCAAGACCGCGCGCGCCGCCCGGCGGCTGGGGGCGCGGTGTGTCACTGCCTCGGGCGGCGTGGCGTGCAACAACGCGCTGCGCCGGGAATTGGCCGCCGCCTGCGCGCAAGCCGGCATGAGGCTCCGTCTGGCCGAGCGCGTTTTTTCGACTGACAATGCCGCCATGATCGGTATTTTGGCCGAACGCAAGCTGATGGCCGGAGCGGGGGAGATGGACCTGGATGCCGAAATCGAACCGAACTGGGCCTTGCCGCTTGCTTGAAGCATTGCCATGAACGCCGTCCTGGATTACATTGAGCGGAACAAAAAACGTTTTGTTGACGAACTTTGCCAGTATCTCCGCTTTCCCAGCGTATCCGCCCAGCCCGATCATCGCGCGGACATGGCGGCGTGCGCGGAATGGCTGGCCGGGCATTGCCGCGCGCTTGGTTTGGAGGCGCGGGTGTGCCCGACGGCGGGCCATCCGGTGGTGGTCGCCGGGACGCGCCGCGCGGGCCGGCCGCATTACGTGGTTTATGGACATTATGATGTACAGCCGGCGGAGCCGTTCGAGTTGTGGAAAAGCCCGCCCTTTGAGCCGCGGCTGGAGGGGCGCTCGGTCTTTGCCCGCGGGGCGTGCGACAACAAGGGGCAGAATCTGGCGCACATCAAAGCCGTCGAGGCCTATCTCAAGACCAACACCGAGCTTCCCTGTGACCTGACATTCGTGATCGAAGGCGAGGAGGAAGTCGGCAGCGGGAACCTGCAAGCCTTCCTCCAGGCCAATCGCCGGGAGCTGGCCTGCCGCGCCGTTGTCATTTCCGACACCGGCATGCCGGACTTGAAACATCCGGCCCTGACTTATGCGTTGCGGGGCATTCTGGCTTGCGAGGTCACCCTGCGCGGGCCGTCGCGCGACCTGCATTCGGGCATTTTTGGCGGCTCGGTCGATAACCCGGCGATGGCCCTCTGCCAGATGCTCGCCCAATTGCGGGACAAGAAGGGGCGCGTGAACATTCCCGGTTTCTACGACGATGTCGCAAGGCTTTCCGCCTACGAACGCGCGGAGGCGGCGCGCATCCCGCAAACGGCGGCGCAATACCGCAAATTCCTGGGTGTGCCCCGCCTCTTTGGCGAAAGCGGCTACACCTTTGTCGAACGGCGCAGCGCGCGCCCCACCGTCGAAATCAACGGCCTGACCAGCGGCTACCAGGGCGAAGGCAGCAAGACCATCGTTCCGTCCTCCGCCACGGCCAAATTGACTTTCCGCCTGGTGCCAAACCAGGACCCTGAGCGCGTCCGCAAACTCGTCTTGCGCCGATTGAAGGAGTTGTGTCCGCCCACCGTGAAAATGGAGGTGCGGGCCGGCCACGGCGCCGAGCCGTACATCGTCTCGCCGACCAGTCCGCTGGCGCAGGCGGCATTGCGGACATTGCGCGAGGCCTTTGGACACGAGCCAATCTTGATGCGGGAAGGAGGTTCCATCCCGATTGTCACCCAATTCAAGAAGGTGCTGCGCGCCGATTCATTGTTGCTGGGCCTGTCCCTGCCGGACGACAACGCCCATTCGCCAAACGAGAAATTCAGCCTGGACTGTTTTGAGGGCGGCATCCGGATGGGAGCGTTGCTGTGGCGCGAACTGGCCAAGCTGTAGTGGAATTTGTCGCGGGCCGCGGAGAACTCCCATCCCAGGCAGCCGCTGTCAACGAAAAGGTGCAAATAGTGAGGACTGACACGAATGGCGCTTACGAAGCGAAGCCAAAAAGCATTAAATGTTTGACCACGTCTCCAATCGTCCGATGATCAATCGGCGGCGTTTCATTGCGGTTGTTGGGCTGGCAACCGGCGCGCTGGCAGGCGTTCCTTTGTACGCGCAGGAAAGCCCGACCCGTTTTCGGCTGACGCTTGGAAACGCGGCGAACAATGCTGTGCCCGTTGATTACCTGGGCTTCAGTTGTGAATCCTCTCAACTGGGGGATCCAACTTTTTTTGCCGCGGACAACCGCGAACTGGTCTCGCTGTTTAAGACGCTCGCTCCCGAAGGCATTTTGCGGCTGGGCGGCAATTCCAGCGAATTTTGCTGGTGGAAGACCTCAGCGACGGGCCAACCACCGGAGTTGCCGGCTTCCGCCCAGGGTGCCGACAACTGGATGCCGCATTCGTTCACGGCGATTGAACCGGTTGCCGTTGACCGCCTGGCTGAATTCTTAAAGGCGACGGCTTGGAAGGCCATTTACGGTTTGAATCTCGGCACAGGATCGCCTGAACGGGACGCTGAAGAAGCAGCCTATGTCGCCAGGAAGCTCGGCAAACGGCTGCTCTTTCTTCAGATTGGCAATGAACCGGAATTTTACCGCGATGCCAACAACCGGTTGCGCTCTCAGGACTGGAATTTTGACAAATATCTTGCGCAATGGATGACCTTCGCCAAAGCGGTCATAGCCCGCGTGCCGGAAGCGCGGTTTGGCGGGCCGGATATCGGTTCCAACGCGCAGTGGATCGCTCGTTTTGCGCGGGAAGCTCCGCCCATGCTGCCCGGCCGGATTGTGGCGTGCAGCGGACATTATTATGTCATGGGGCCTCCGGACAATCCCGGCGTCACCGCCCAGAGATTGCTCGCTCCGGACCGCAATGTGGATCGGGAAGTGCCGCGCATCATCAGCGTGGCCAGTGAAACGCACCTCGTCTATCGGATGACGGAGGGCAACTCCTGCTACCGTGGCGGCAAGCCGGGGGTGAGCAATGCCTTTTGCTCGGCGCTCTGGGCGGCGGATTATCTTCTCAAACTGGCGAGCTTCGGCTGTGCCGGGGTGAATCTTCATGGCGGCGGGGCCGGGGTGATTCGCGGTTCCCTCGGCGGCCATCTGCCGGGAGAGAACCTTTCACCTGACGGCGCTGCCATCGCGGCGGAGGGCAGCTTTTACACGCCCATTGCCGGCAGTCGCGAAAAGGGTTTCAAAGCCCGGCCGGTCTTCTATGGCATGAAGCTGGCTGGAACCTTGGCAGGAGGCAAAATGCGTCCAGTGAGTTTTGACCAGGCTCCGGTCAATGCCACCGCGTGGGCGGCAGACATGCCGGACGGCAGCACCCGATTGGTTTTGATCAACAAAGATGCCCGTCAGAAATTGCAGATTTCCATTCCTTCCGCCCGCGACGCAAAACTATGGCGGTTGCAGGCGCCCGGGTTGACCGCCACTTCGGCAGTAACGCTTGCGGGCGCGGAAATTAGTTCCGGGAAAACGTGGCGTCCGTCTGAGGAGGCGCATCTTGCCGGCAAGAACAGGGAATTGCAGTTGGAAATGGAGCCGGCATCGGGCGCCGCTTTGTTCTTCAAGGGGAGAGTTTAGCCTGACAGCAATTCGATAATGGTGAGGCTCTTTCAAAGCTCCCTGAGTACTATAACGTCTAATGGCCCTCGTCGTTCATCCTAAAAACAGCAGTTGAAAAAGCTGGCCAGGGTTGCGCAGCCCTGATTTTGTTGGGGGATGGCACTCCAAATCGCTCCCATCGGATCTCACCCACCGGGTGAGCCAAATTCCTCGGTTTTTTCAGGGGGCCAGACCTCGACGGCGCTGGCACCGGCGGCGGTCCCGCTGGAGGTCCACGGCAAACGTATTTACGTGGAATGGGACCCGTATGCTCCGGTCACGCCGTTGGGGCAACTGGTTTATTTCAGCCAGTTTTTGGCCAGCGCCGGACTGTTTAGAAACTGGGTCAGCGACTGTCCCCTCCAATATGAGAGTCCCAACGCCCCGAGCTTGAACGACCTGCTGGGGACGATCGCCTTGTCGATCCTGGCTGGCAACCGGCGCTATGCGCATGTCACGGCGCTGCGGGGCGACACCGTCAACCCGCAGGGTTTGGGGATGAGCCGGGTGTTGAGCGAAGATGCGGTGCGCCGGGCTTTTGCCGACGAAGAAGCCGGCCCTTTGGAGAACTGGCAGCGGGAGCATCTTTGGCGCAGCGTCGAACCAGTGCTCAAAGCGCCTTGGATTTGCGACATTGATGTGACAGTCAAAACCATTTACGGACGGCAGGAAGGAGCCGAGGTGGGTTACAATCCGCACAAGCCCGGGCGGCCCGCTCACGCTTACCACACCTTTTTCATTTCGCGGTTGCGGCTGGCTTTGGACGTGGTGGTGGCGCCGGGCAAACAGTTTCACAGCCGGGCCGTCAGCCAAAAGTTCTGGCAATGGTGGGAGAGGTTGTCGGCCCAACACCGGCCCTATTTGCTGCGGGGAGATTGTGGTTTTGGCAATGAGAACTTCATGGTGGAATGCGAGAGACTCAACCGGCAGCAGCGCTATCTGTTTCGCTTGCGCCTGAGCAAGGGCGGCGCGCGGCTGGTCGAAAAGCTCAAGGGCCAAGGCGGCTGGAAAGACTGCGGGCAGGGTTGGCAAGGGATGGAACACCCTCTGTGCTTGCAGGGGTGGAGTTGCCCCCGGCGGGTGATCGTATTGCGGCGGCGGGTTCATCGCGCCGAAAAGGAACTGACCGAGGGCGGGGAGAGGCTGCTGTTAGAAGTGGCGGCGGCGGATCCCTATGAATATGTTTTGCTGGTGACCAATGCCGATTGGGATTTGGCGGGACTGGCCCAATTATATCGGGAGCGGGCGGACAGCGAAAACACGATTGACGAACTCAAACGGCAATGGGGCTGGGGTGGATTTGTGACGCAGGATTTGCTGCGCTGCCAGGTCGCGGCGCGCAACGTGGCGCTGATTTACAACTGGTGGAGCCTGTTTGTGCGGTGCGCCGATCCGGAGCGACCGCGGGAAGCAGTGACCAGCCGGCCCCTGCTGATGTGCGCGGTGGGGCGGGAAACCAAACACGCGGGGCGGACGACCATTGTGCTGACCAGCGTTCACGCCCAAGCCAGCCAAGCCCAACGATTGTTGACGGATCTGAGCCTGTTTCTCAGCGGGTTGAGGAATGCTGCGGAGCAGTTGAGCAGCCAGCAGTGCTGGGAGCGGATTTGGGAGCGGATATTGACGCCTTTCCGGAAGCGGGAGGCCGCTTGCCGGGTCTGGTTCGGGCAACAGGCGTGGGTGCCTGGTTAGCTGGGTCCCAATTGCACGAAAAAGATCGCCGCGCCCGGTTCCAAGGGATCCGGAAACCCAACAGGTTTACACTTCAACTGCCGTTTTTAGGTTCATTCATCGAAGCCGTCCAGTCAATGTTTGGCCGGCGAGTTTCAGGGTTGTTGGACAACCCGGAAGAATTGTCGAGGCACAAGCCCGGCATTGGTCACGGTGACCGCCGTGCCGGACGCCACGTTCGTTTGGATCGGCGACCACGAGGAGGAGGCAAGATTGGTTGAAACTTGGACGATGTTTGTTTTGCCATCCGTCAATCCCGTCACGTCGAACAAAAAATGGCCCGCGGCAATCCGGGGTGAGCCCAGGCTGATTGCCGCGCCTTGGGACACCGTGACCGTGATCGCGTTGGTCGCGGTAAATCCATACGAATCGGAGGCCAGCGCGATCAACGTGTAAGCACCTGACGCGAGGTTGGTTAGATCAAAGCTGTAGGGCGGCGAGGTGACGTCCGCGATGAGGTTGGTGCCGTCGCCGTCGCCGAGAAAGAACTGAACGTCCGATACGGCATCGGGCGGGGTTTCGGATGCGCTGGCTTGAACCGTGAAAGTCGCGGGCGCCGGGAAGACAGCGCCTCCGGCCGGCGAGGTGATGGCAAGGGCGGGCGGGGTGACAACGATCACGGTGCCAATGTCTCCGTAAGCGCTGTGATAAGCGTAGGTCCCCGCGAATTGGAAGATCACTTGAGCACTGGTATAATTCGGCACGGTAAAACTGAGGCCGGCGTCGAAGTAGATTGGCACGTCCAAACCATAAAGGTCATAATCCCACCACGTCACCGTCTGGTTGGTGAGGATGTCCACCGTGGAGGGCACGAAACCGTTGTCGGAGTCCCAAGTCACGGTGGCATCACCGCGCGCTGGCGCGGACGAGAACATCAAAGCTCCGGCAATGAGTGGAATGAATAGTTTCACGAGTGGTTCATCCTTATTCGGGATTTCCCATTGACCAAAGTGTCCTCAGTCAATCGGGCTGCCGTCGCTCTGCTGCCCGCGCTATCAATCACCAAAGTAGTCATGCCGTTTTTCTAAGAGTACCACCTGTTGCTCTGAAATCAATCTGTCACTGAACCGGAATCTTTAGCAGTTCGTCGGTGGTTTCCGGGCCGGGGTGGGGTTCGGCGCGGGCGGCCTTGACCAGGGCGGCGTCGATGTCCGAGGCTTTGTTATCCCCCAATTTGGTGCGGATGTAGGTCAGAACGGCGGCGATTTGCTCGTCGCTGTAATTGTCGCGCCACGCCACCATGGTGAGGTTCCATTCCTGTCCCTTGACGGTGATCGGCCCGGTCAAACCATTCAAGGCGATGCGCGCGATGCGGTCGCCGTGCGGCGCCAGAACCCATTCGGAGCCGACCAGCGGGGGCGCGATGCCCTCCTTGCCCAAGCCGTTGAGTTGATGACAGAGGTAGCACGTCTTCTCGAAAACCTCCCTGCCCATCGCCCGTTTGCGCGCGCCGGGGTCCTGCGGATTGGCGGCGGCGACCTCTTCCGACGACGCGTAGGGCGTGTAAACCACCGGGCTGAAACCGCCGGCGTGGGCGCTAAGATAAAGTTGACACCAATAAACCAACGCACCGAACACCAGGACCAGCCAGATCGGAACCGGCGCGGGATTCGCGGTCGGCTCGGCGCCGTTCCCGGGCAAAGGCTGCGATGGTTCGTTGGGTGTCATTTGGCGGGGGAATTGGTTTTGGCCGGAGAATTGGTTTTGAAGACGAGGGCGTTGGTCAAGAGGGGCGGCGGCGGCGCTTCAAAAAGGTATCCTTCCTGGCGCAGGCTCAACACGTAAGCGGCCAGCGCCAGGGCCTCCGGGCGCGGAATAACTTCATAACCAGCCGCCGGGGCGATCTGAGATGGCAAAACCAGGGCGTCGCGGGACAAAAAGTGATCGACTTTGCGCGTTTCAAACAAGTAACGATAGGAAGGCATAAGCGAGCCTGGAGTGATCAATTGCGGAATGTACAGGCGGAGCAGGACTCCATTGAGGTCCGAGCGCCGTCCGTAATTGGCCAGGTCCGGCCCGACGCGAACGGAGCCGAGCATGACGGGTTGGTCGAAGAGATAATCCTCGGCTAGGCTGCGGCGCGCGCCCCAACCGCGGTGGGTGTCGGAGCCGGATTGGAGCGGGCGGATCATTTGGGTGTGGCAGGCGGAGCAGCCGTTGGCGCGGTAGATTTCAGCGCCTTGACGGGCCGCGCCAGGCTGGGCCAGAGGATAGGATTGGGGCGAAGCGTCGCCCACGACGACGGTGTTGGTCTGCGCGAGGCCGCCGATTTGCAGTTGCGGCCCCAATACAAAGCCGAGCCACGAGCAGGCCATGGTGATGAACAATCCCAGGAAGAGCAGCGGGCCGCGGTTCATGCGCCCTCCCTTGGTTTGGACGCCGCGCAGGCCGCGCCGCAGCAGCACCGGCAGGGGCGGGTCAGGATGCGGGCGAAGTTGAGGAGGAAGGCAATGGTTCCAAAAGCCACGAAGAAGTCTCCCATCGTGCTCACACGCAGGGGGAGCATGGAGCTTTTCATCACCTCCGGGAAGGTGTGCCGCGGGTCCGCCAGCAGGACGCCCTGGCCGATGCCGCAGACCAGCAGGCAGAGATAGGAAATGAGGATGCCGAGGAACGTCAAATAGAAATGCGCCTTGAGCAGACGCGGGCACCAGGCGCTTTCCTCCAAGTCCAGAAGGCGCGGAACGATGTGGTAAAGGGCGCCAAAAACCGCCAGGGCGAAAAAGCCCCAGCGGAACAATTCCTGTTGGGCGACGCCGAACCAGGTAAGACCGGTGATGGCGCTGACGCCGGGCAGCACGCCGACGATCTGCTGCGCGCCGGCGATGATCCAGAAGACCAGCGCGACGTAGGTGAAGCGCAAAGTGGGGTTGGCATCGAGTTTGTGGAGGTCGTGGCGGACGGTTTGAAAAAGATTGGCGGCGACGGCCAGGAGCGGGACAGCGGTCACCACGGTTCCGACCACGCCCAGACTGGTCATCCAGGAGGGCAGGGGAGCGCCGCCGGGAATACCGCCCCAACTGCCGAAGAGCGCCAGTGTCCAAAACGCCAGCGCGGCGAGGTAATAGCTATGCAGCGGCCGGCCGACGAGTTTGGGAATGAAATAGAACACCGGCGCGAGCCCGGCAAAGCCGAGGAAGACCGTGCTGAGATTGTGGGCATACCACCAGGCCGTCAGCGCCTGGAGGACGCCGCGTTCGGGCGTAACCAGCAACAGCAGCGCCGCGGTGGAAAAAATCCATGGAAACCAGAAGATCGATCCAAGGACAAACCACTGCGACGGATAAAGGCCACCTTCCCGCCGCTGATGAAAAGTGAGAAGCCCGCAAACGCCAATCATTCCATAAGCCGCGAAAAGCATCGGCGCGCAATACGCGGGCATCTCGAAGGAATCGTAACCTGTGCTCTCGCCGCCCAAAATGGCGGCAACGCCGACGGCGGCTGCCAGGTTCCAAAGGATGCCACCCAGCAGAACGACGGACGGTCCGGCCAAACGTGCGCGGCCCAGGCGGCAGAGCAACCAAAGTCCAACCCCCAGCGCGGCGGGCACTGCGAATCCGTAGAGGAAGGCGGCGCTTCCGGCGGCGTGAACGCGCCCGTACGTCCACCAAGGCTGGCCGGCCAGGAAAGCGGGATTGTGGAATTTGAGCGAGGCAATCAAGCCCAGCAACGCGGCGGCGAACAGCCATGCGACCGCGCCCGCGAAGAGGCAGAGGAACGGCACCGGGCATGATTTCCCGGCTTCAGCCGGCGTGGACCGTGGCGAAACGAGCGAAACAGCGGACGCTGGAGAAGGGGTCGCGCTCATGGCCGGGACAGCCTATTCGTATTCATTCTTCTTTTCCGGCGCCTTGGGGGCTGGGGCAAATTCCCTGGCCGCGCGGGCCATGAGATTGGAGCGGCCGGCGGACGGGTCCTGCCACTCCTGCAAAATCAATTCCTTGGCCCGTTCAATCGGGACGCGGACGAATCCCTTTGCCTGGTCCTGCCAATCATATTTCTCCAACAGCGGGGCGTTGGCCGCCTTGAACTCCGCCAGGATTTGCAGCCGTTCGGCGGCGCGGTTAGCCGTCAGGGAGGGCGCTTTGGTGTAGGATTGCATCAGCCAGACCAGCAGCGCAATGACCAGGAACGTTCCCAGGAAGGCCGCGATGGAAGCGGCGCAGGGGCCTTTTTGGCGGCAGGAATCGGAATTCATTTTGCGCCTTGGGGTGTGACGGAAACTTCGGCGGCCGGCGGAACATAGACATCCATTGCTTCGGCGATCCGCGGGTCCTTGAGGGGGTAAAGCGGGTGGCGATTGAGGGACCGGATGAAGACGATCATCAAGACGCCGGTGAAAAGCAGGACGCAGCCCAGATCGGAGAGGAGGCCCGGGGTCAGGATGGTGTTGGGATGGACGGCCGGCATGATTTGGAATTCAAGATCGACGAAGTGCATGGCCCAAGCCCACGCCGCCAGGGGGAGCATCGTGGCCAGTTTGAGTTTGAAGTCGATGCGCAGCAGCATGACAAATGGAATGAAGAAGTGGCCAAAGATGATGATATACTTGCCCACGACATCCCAGGTTCCTTTTTCGCGCAGGACGTACCAGAAAGTTTCCTCCGGCATGTTGGCGTTCCAGATAATGAAGTATTGGGAGAAGTTGACGTAGGCCCAGAACACCGTGAACGCCAGGAAAAGGGAGCCGAGCATGTAGTAGGTTTTCTCCTTGACCAGATTTCCCAGCACGGTCGTGCGTTGCAGGATCAGCGTGATGACATACACAGTGGGAAGTGTTACCCAAATCGAAGCGGCAAAATAAGTGACGCCGTACATCGTGGAATACCATTCGGACATGAGGCCCTTCATCCAGAGGATGGCTGCCAGGGTGAGAGTCAGCGCGAAGAGCACCACGCCAGAGGCGGCAAAAAAGCGCATGCGCCGGGTGCAATCGGCGGAGCCGGTTTCATCCTGCCGCAAGGACCAATATCGGAGGCGGTTGGAGTAGAGCCACCAAATTCCAAACAGAATCGCCGACGCGATATAGTAGCCCGGCGTCGTGAAGAGCGGGTACTTGGACTGCACGGCGTGGTCCGGATTCGTGAGGCGCATCCAGGGATAAATCGTTTTTGCCAGGATGGCGATGGGGAGGAACAAAATGAGCATGGTGGGCGCGAGGAGGCAGGCCAGGTGTTCGCACAGGCGGCGGGTGGGCACGGACCAACTGGCGTCGAACAAGTGATGCACAATGACGAGAAACAGGCCGCCCATGCACAGGCTCAGGGCAAACATGAATGCCAGCAGCCACGAAAAGGCGAACTGCGTCACGCCTTTGCCGCTGGCGGCAACCCCCAGGCCCGCTCCAATCGCGCCAGCCACGATCAGAATCACCGGCAAATTCCGAAACTTTGACAATTCCAGTCCAGACCTGCCCGCGGAGTGAGGGTTTGTGCTCATAGGCTATTTCTTGAACTGAGCGCGATAGGGGTCCGGCACGTCTTCGTCGGTGGCCAATTGGCTGCGTTCCAGCGCGCGCACATAAGCGATGATGGCCCAGCGGTCCACAACCGGGACATTGGCCCCGTAAGCGCCCATGTTGTTTTTGCCCTGGGTAATGGTGTTGAAAACCTCGCCGTCAGCCATGTCGATGAGGCGTTTGTCATGGAAATTGGCCATGGCGACCATGCCGTATTTGCTGGTGATGCCCTTGCCGTCGCCGTCGGGGCCGTGGCAGGGGAGGCAGTTGATCTGGTAACGCTGCTGCCCGCGTTGGAGCAATTGGCGCGTGATGGTCAGCGGCGTGACCGGCGCCCAATTGGTCGTGCCGGGAATCCGCCCCGTGTTGACGGCTGAATCTTCGTAAGGAAAAACCGGTTTGCCATTGACGGAGAGGACTTCGCCGTCGAGTTGATAGGGGCCGGAGCGGGGCACGGTGTTGGCGGGGATGAGGCGCGAGGACAATTGATCGGGAAAGAAATCGCCGGGCGTTTGCGGACGCACCTTGTTTTGGCGCACCATGTCGGGGAACAGTTCAATGGGGGGCCGGCGCGAGAGGCCGCCGCGGAAGCCGCAAATGCCAAGCAGGGCGATGCCGGAAACGGCGAAGACAAGGAGGAAATAGCGCATTATTCCTCCACCATTTCGATGTGCCGGCTGCCCAGGGATTCGAGCAGTTGGCGGGTTTCGATTTCGGAGTATTGCGGGTCGCTTGTTTCAATGACCACAAAAAAACGGTCATGCGTGGCCATGGCGAAGCGGCGGTTCTTGAGCAGGGGATGATGCAGTCGGGGCAGGCGGTTGAGGAATAACATCCCCAGCAGCGCGCCGAAGGCCCCGAACAAGATGGTCAACTCATACGAGGGCGGAAAGGCGGCGAAGGGGCTGAACATCGGTTTGCCGCCGATGACAATGCGATAATCGTAAGCGTTCATGAACCAGATCATCAACATGCCCGTGGTGTAACCGGTGCATCCTCCGATGAAGGAGAACCAACCCACCTTGGAGTTCCTGATGCCCATGGCGCCGTCCATGCCGTGAACGGGGAAGGGGGTGAAAACGTCCCAATGGCGATAGCCGGCGTCGCGCACTTTCCCGGCCGCGTGCAATACGGCGGCGGGCGTTTCATACTCAGCCAGGATGGCGTAAGAAGCTGGCATCAGTGTTTCCCTCCAACTTTGGCGCCGCCCAACGGATGATGAGGGTCGGCCTGGGGTGTCACTCCCTTGACCTCCGCGATGGCAATCAAGGGGATGTAGCGCAGGAACAGCAGGAAAAACGTGAAGAACAACCCGAACGTTCCCAGAAACTGAAGGATGTCCACCCAGGTCGGCCCGTAATAGCCCCAGTTGGAGGGCAGGAATTCGCGGTGCAGCGAGGTGATGACGATGACAAACCGTTCAAACCACATCCCGACATTGACCAAAATGGAGAGGAAAAAGACCGCCAACATGCTGGTGCGGACTTTCTTGAACCAGAAGAACTGTGGCACCACCACATTGCAAGTCACCATCGTCCAGAAGGCCCACCAGTAGGGAGCGGGCGGCACATGGAACAGCGGTCCAAGGATGAACGGGTCCGCGGCGCGATTTTGCAGGAAGAGGAATCTCTCGTAAGGATTGCCGCTGTACCAGGCGATGAAAAACTCCATGCCATAGGCGTAACCCACGATCGAGCCGGTGGCCAGGGTGACCTTGCACATCAACTCGACGTGACGCACGGTGATGATCTCCTCCAGCTTGAGCATGCGGCGCAAGGGCACCAAAAGTGTGAGCACCATGC
Source organism: Verrucomicrobiales bacterium (assembly GCA_003138485.1). GTDB lineage: Bacteria > Verrucomicrobiota > Verrucomicrobiia > Limisphaerales > Palsa-1400 > PLGF01. Next base: position 49,098 of record PLGF01000152.1, read on the forward strand.
CAAAGCCCGAATACACCGCGCCGGCCACGAAGTAGGGCGGGAAGATCGTGGTATGCCAGCCGGGCAACTGCGAGACGGAGAAATCCAGTGAGACGATGGAATGGACGGACAGAACCAGCGGGGTGGAAAGGCCGGCCAGAATGAGATAGGCTTTCTCGTAATTGCTCCAATGGCGGTTCGACCCGGTCCAACCCAGCGCGAAAAGGCCATAGCTGAATTTGCGAATCTTCGTTTTCGCCCGGTCCCGCATCACCGCAAGGTCGGGAATCAAACCCATGTACCAGAAAAGCACCGAGACGGTGAAGTAGGTCGAAACGGCGAAGACGTCCCACATCAAGGGAGAGCGGAATTGGGGCCAGATGCCGTTGGAATTGGGAACCGGGAAGAGCCACCAGCCATACCATATCCGTCCGATGTGGATCAGGGGAAAAATGCCGGCGCACATGACGGCGAAAATGGTCATGGCCTCGGCGGCGCGGTTGATGGAAGTGCGCCAGCGTTGGCGGAGCAGAAACAAAATGGCTGATATGAGCGTTCCGGCGTGGCCGATGCCGATCCACCAAACGAAGTTGATGATCGCATAGCCCCACATCACCGGATGTTGCAATCCCCAGATGCCCACCCCGGTTGACATGAGGTAAAGGATCAAGGCAAAGCAGACCGTCATCATGGTCACACTGATCGCAAAGGAAATCTTCCACCAGCCGGGCGTTTCCCCTTCGATCACGCCGGCGATCCTGTCGGAAAGCCAGCCCGGTCCGTGTTGGCTGCCCACCAGCGGCTCTCGCTCCAGCGAGGCGGGGGGCGCCTGCACCTTGATCAGCGAACGCTCGTCCAAAACCGGCTGCGCGGCCATTAGAGCGCTCCTTTCCCGGAAGGTTCCGTTTCGCTTTCAGGGGAGGAAAACGGCCCGCTGTTGAACTCCTCGGTCGTGCGCGGCATGGGATGTTCCCTGTAGTCCGGCATGAGCGGGTTGGGATTGCGCACCCGGGCCAGGTAGGTGCAGCGCGGCTTGGTCAGCAGGAACTCCAACACCGTGTAGGTGCGCTCCTGCTTCTTGGCCTTGCTCACGGCGCTCCCGGCGTCGGACGTGTCACCGAACACAATGGCTTCCGCCGGGCAGGCCTGCTGGCAGGCGGTCTTGGGCACCGTGTTTTCCTTTTCCGAAAGCCGGATGTGCCCGCTGTCCCGCGCCTTGACCTTGGCGGCGATCTTGGCCTGCTCGATGCGCTGGAGGCAGAGGCTGCATTTTTCCATGACGCCCCTCATGCGGACCGACACGTCCGGGTTTTTGACCAGCCGCGACAGTTGCCATTGGTCTTCGGGCAAATTGCCTTTGTCCGGGTTCTTGAGCCAGCGCAACAGCTCCCATTGACCGTCGGTTTCCGTGACCAGCGGGCTTTTGTAAAGATGATCGAGCGGGCGGCGGTTGTAATCGAAGAAGTTGAAGCGGCGGACCTTGTAAGGGCAGTTGTTGGAGCAATAACGGGTGCCGACGCACCGGTTGTAAGTCATCACGTTCAACCCCTCGTCATCGTGCGACGTCGCGTTGACCGGGCAAACGCTTTCGCACGGCGCCGCTTCGCAATGCTGGCAAAGCATCGGTTGCGTCACCGCCTGCGGGTCTTCGACCGGCCCGGCGTAATAGCGGTCGAGGCGAATCCAGTGCATCTCGCGGCTCTTGCCCACCATTTCTTTTCCGACTATCGGGATGTTGTTTTCGCTTTGACACGCCACCATGCAGGCGGAGCAGCCGACGCACCGGTTCAAGTCAATCGACAGGCCCCATTGATGCAGGCCGTTGAGCTTGGTCGTGTCGAGGGGATTGGGGTAAAGAGGCGATTCCACCGGCGGCTTCTCCGGCTTCATCTTTTGCGCGAAGGCGGGGTCCTTGCGGTATTGCTCCAAGTTGGCTTCGCGGACGACCGGCCGCCCTTCCATGCTCCAATGGCTTTGCGTCGTGGCCAGCTCGTAGCTCGTGTCGCCCGTGTCGCGCAGGACCGCGCCGGCTGCGTAATACAAATTGTCGCTGGTGCGCAATTTGCACGCGTCGAATCCCGCGCCGCGTCCGACCCGCCCGGTCCTCTGGCGTCCGTAGCCCAAGGCCAGGCCAATGGTGTCGTCAGCCATGCCCGGCTGGACCCACACCGGCCCCTTGATGCTGCGATTGTTCAATGTCACCTCGACGGTATGCTCGAAGAACTTCTGGTTCTGGGCGCCGCGCTTCCGGTAATCGACGTTCAATCGCCTGGCCGTGGCAGGACTGAGCAACACCGCGTTGTCCCAGGTCAATTTCGTAATGGGATCGGGCAATTCCTGAAGCCAGCCGTTGTTGTTGTAACGGCCATCATCCATCTTGGCATCCCGATAAAAAACAATCTCCAGCCCGCCTTGGGAGGGCGCGGACTTCAATTGCGCCAGCGCTCCGGCCAATGCGGACGGATCGTGCCGCACGCTGGCCGCCGGAGCTGCGCTGCCGGCCAGATAACCGTCGTGGAGATATTTCCTCCAGGCATTCTCGCTGTCGCCGCCAATGGACCGAAACGTCTCCCGCGCGATCTCGTACGGAGTGCTCGGTGTCAAGCCGCCAATCAACGCGAGAACTTCCAGCTCGGTGATGCCGCCGAAGATCGGGTCGATCAGCGGCTGAATGGGCGCCAGCGTGCCGTCCGCCGTCCGGGCGTCGCCCCAGGATTCCAGGAAATGCGCCTGCGGCAGGTCCCATTGGGCGTCCGCATGAAGGGCGGCGTTCCAAGCCGTCTCGTCCTCATGGCTGCCCAGGCGGACGACCGTTTTGGCTTTCGCCTGCGCCTGCGGCCAATCCAGGTCGGCGGGCGCGTTGTAAGCTGGGTTGCCGCCCAGAATCACCAGGGTCTGGACCTGGCCGCCCTTAAGCGCGGCCGCCAGGCCGGCCAAATCGGGGTCTATTGCAGCCGGGGCGGTATGATATTCAACGGTATGATTAACAGCGCCGAGGGCTTCGTTGATCGCGATGGCCAGCAGGTGCGCCGCCGGCGGCAAACGATACCCGGCCAGAACCAGGCTCCTGCCCGCGTTTGTTTTGAGGTCTTGGGCGCAAGGCTCAATCCAACTGTCATGCGCCTGGGCCGCCGCGCTCAAATCGCGCAACTTGCCGTCCATGTCCGACGGCGCGAGAATCTTCAGAGCCAGCCGCGCCAGCGCCGGAACGATCAGGCTTGGCGGCAGGCGCAGCCGATGGTCCGCGTTGAGGCCGGTCAACGTGAAAAGGCTCTCGACCGCGTAAAGCCGGCTCATGGAATCTTCCTTGCCCTCCAACGCCCGCCCTTGCGCGAAGCGGCGGATGTTGCCGTGCGCGTTTTCTTCGCTGCCGATGAAATCGCAATCCACCGAGAGGATCACCCGTGCTTGATCCAATTTAAAGTACGGCTCGACGGGTGTCTTATAGGCCAGGGATGCTGTCTGACGGCCCAAATCCAGATCAACCGCCTCATAGACATGCCAGCGCGCCTTGGGGAATTTCCCGGCTATGGCCGCCTGGAGCCGGGCGCGCGAGGGGGAACTGCTTTGTTCCAGCAGGAACGCCAGCCCGCTGCCATCTCCCGCGGTCTCGCTCAACTTCGTCAATGCGTCCAGCGCGGCCTGCCTGCCGCGGGCCTCGCCGTTGAGGGCGAAGCGCATCGCGCGATCCGGGTCGTAAAGGCCCAGCACCGCCGCCTGCGCCAACGGGTCGGTGCCCCCGTTGCCGTCGGGAAGATCGGGGTTTCCCTCGATTTTCGTGGGACGTCCATCGCTGGATTTGACGATCAACGCCGTCGCGCCGCGCCGCGAGGGCATCGCGGTGGCAAAGTATTGTGGAACGCCGTGAACATAATTCTCCGGCATTTTGGCGAATGGATAAATCTTCTCCACTGGCCGCCGGCAGCCCGTCGCGCCCAAGCCCGCCAGGAGGAACGAAGCCGACATGATCCTGACGAAATGCCGCCGGGAAACCGGGTCGGTCCACTCGCCGGCGCCGGCGGGAAACTCCCGCTCCACCCACTGGCGGAATTCCGGAGTCTCAGCCACTTGATCCAACCCGCGCCAATACTTGGGGCCGGTCTCCGGTTCGTGACAGGGAGGTGGGATCGTTTTCATCTATGACAAGTCGAACAAGTTTGCAGCGACTGCACGTTCCAGTCGTGAACATAGGCCTTGCCTTGGGCCAACTGCGCGTCGCCGTCGGCGGCCTTCCAGTCCAGATCGGTGATCTTGTCCAGGGGCCGGAGCCGGGCGGCGGGATCGCGGTGGCAATCCAGGCAAAACGACATGCTCAAGGGCTTGGCGTGGTACACCTCATCCATGCGATTGATCTGCCCATGGCACTCCACGCAACTGACGCCCCGGTTGACATGAACGGAATGGTTGAAATAGACGTAATCGGGCAATTTATGGATTTGCACCCAGGGGATCGGTTCGCCGGAGGCGGCGCTCTCGCGGACCAGCGCCAGGCGCGGATCGTCCTTCAACACCTGGTTATGGCAATTCATGCAGACCGAAGTGGCCGGGATGTTGGAATACCACGATTTCTCGACACCGTTATGGCAGTAGCGGCAATCCAACCCCAGTTGGTTCACATGCGCGCTGTGCGGAAATGCCACGGGCTGAATCGGTTCGTAGCCCACCCGCGTGTATTTGGGGGTGAAGTAATAGCTGACAGCGCCGGTGACAGCCGTGCCCGCCAGAAGCGCGCCAATGATGATGTTGCGCGGCAGCCGGTTGGTCCACTTTGGAAAAATGTCCGACATCTCAGCCTGTTTTATCTCTGTCCAAAATCATTCCGAAAGTTGAAACGCCAGCAATACTTCCTGCCTGGGCCAAACACGTCAACCCTTTTTCGCCCTCCGCCGCAACGAACGGCGGGAGCCGCGCCTCATTTGAACCGGGCGAAACGAAAAGGCGGCCATTTCGTCGCGTTTCTTCTTTAAGCTGTTCAGCCAGAACTGGCAAGGGACTTTCTGATTTTCCGCACGAATTGGGAAAAAGTAATTCTCATCATTAGCAAAGCGGATTGAGCGCGGAACGCCGCTCCCGCAACTGGCTGGAACCACAATACGCCGGGGAAAATGACGAATGTCTAAGCACCAATGATGAGAGAATTCCCAAATGACTCAATGACGAAATGAGCCGCCCGGAGCACTTTAGCCATTCGGGCTTCGTCAGTCTTTCGTCATTGGTGCTCAGGCATTCGTCATTCCTTCGCCTCCATGCCCGTCAGATTGCGAAAAATTGCGATGCGGGGGGTGTGCATCGAAACGCACATTGCAAATGCGCACTATGAAGGGTAGATTTTTGCAAAGCATGAAATCTATGACAAAAGCGCAGTCCCGGAAGGGAGCATTCACCCTAATCGAATTGCTGGTGGTCATCGCCATCATCGCGATTCTGGCGGCCATGTTGTTGCCCGCCCTGGCCAAGTCCAAGGTCGAGGCCAATCGTTCCCAATGCAAGAACAACGAGAAGGAACAACTCGTGACCTTGGCCGCGTACGCGGCCGACTACAAGGACAAGCTTCCGGTGAGCGGCGCTGGCTATTGGGCGCATGACATGTCCGGCACTGTCTGTCAGGCCATGAACACCAGTGGCGGCGGTTACAGAATCTGGTATGATCCCCAGGACCAGGGAAATTCAGGCGAGGATCTCTACCACGAATGGACCAACTGGAATACTCTCGGTTATTCGCAGATAGGCTATGCTGAAACTTTTCCCGGCACCGCTTCCTACGGCACGTCCGGGTCATGGGATTTTGCAACGAATCTCAACTATAGCCTGAGTGAGGCTTCGGTACTCAACTCAGCGGGTAAAATGGTACCAGTCGGCAGCCTGGCCAGCCGTCCGCAGATGGCATGTGAAATGCTCACTTCGAGTACTCCACCCGATCCTCCGATTACCCTTGCCGAACGAGAAAAGTTTCCGTGGGTTGGAATCATCGGCGGGCAGTACCCATTTACCACTTCCCACATGGCCAATCCGACAATGCCCTCCGGCGTCAATGTTGGAATGCTGGACAGCCACGTCGAATGGAGGCCTTTTTTATCCCCCAAGGTTGAGCCTCGGGCCGGTGATTCGGGGTCTCCATATTACTTTTTCTAAGCGGAACTCTTTAAAGGGCGAAGATCAGCTTTTGGACACACCCGGCTCGGCGAGAGAGGCTCTCGCCGAGCCGGGGCGTTTCTTTGGGAAAAGGGACGGCTTCGCAGGAGCGTCGCACCAATTCCATTGGTGAAATGCAGCAATGAACTTGGCAGGTTCATTGGTAGCGTCGATCATAAGCGTTGACCTAGTTTCAAGGCAATTTTTCTGACCCCATTTTTCTGACTTCATGTCACTTCCTCAACGACGCCAGTTGCACACGCCATCGCAAACGCGGCCCAGCTGACCCTGGCGCTCGAAGGCATGGCGCATCCCCTCCTCGTCAAGCTGGACAAAGGCCTTTTGATTCATCGGACTCAGGGGGATGGGGCAGGTTATCGGCATAATTCAAGTCAGAAAAATGGGGTCAGAAAAATGGAAAGGAGATCATTATCCCTCTCCTACCGACACATCTATTATTAGGTTAATGCCGGATGGCGCGATATGGGCCGTTGAAATCAAGCGCAGTTCCGCGCCCAAGGTGGAAAGCGGATTTCACATTGCGTGCGCCGATGCGATTGGAATTGGTGCCCTGGCACGGGCGTTGCAAGCGGCGGAGTCTTAGCACGGATGAGAATATATTCAGGTCCTTGCCGGGGACTGGAGAGACGGGAACGGCTTCGTTCTTATCGAAAGTCTTTACACCCGCGAATCATATTTGCGTAAGGTGTTCACATTAAACATGTTGCCTATTGCTTTGGCAGCCATTGTCGGCCATGATGTCGGAATATCTTACACAAGCCGTGATTGAGGGTTCGGCAAAGAACTTGGGCCGCTTATGCGTAACTAATTCGCTAACAGCATGTTATGGTGCAAGTGCACCGGTTTGTGACGTCGCGGATTAGTGGCACCCCGCGTGCTTACCATACGGGAAGTGAGCAGGGTTTGTCGTCCAGAGAGTGAAGGAGAAAGGACGGAGTGGGATAAAGCAAGACAGAATGAGACGCACGAAAAAATGGTAATTAAGTTATTAAAATATGAAAAAAATAGTTTCCGCACTTGGAATGGCGATCAGTTTAACCCTGTTGGGCGGGCTGAATGCTGTGGCAACCCCCTTGGCAACAACAACTTATGGTGGCGACACGTTCTCTTTGTACGCCGCGCCTGGGATCAGTTGGAGTGCCGCTGAAGATGCCGCGAACGTTGATGGCGGTTATCTGGCCATCTTGCCGGATCAGGCCACAATTGAAGCCGTTTATAACGGCTTGATTGGCAACGGATTCTTTACGGCGAACGCCGGTCAACAATTTGAGGCCTATTTGGGGGCGGTTCCAGCCGATGGTTCTTATTCCACGAGTGATGCAAACAACTGGTCTTGGGTCACAAGCGTGCCCCCGTCGGGACCGGTCGCTTCAGTCGTACCGTGGACTGTTGGAGACAATTTTCACTCCGGCGAACCTAACGGAGATTCAGAGGGCCTGGCCATCAATCGGTACGGCACTTACGAATTCAACGATGAAGGCGGCTATGTTGGCGGCTATATCGTGGAAACCCAAGGTGTTCCCGATTTCGGCTCCACTCAAGTTATGCTGCTTGGCGCGTGCGCGATGATCGGCGCGGTTGGACGCAGACTTCGCAGGTAGTCAGAGCGCTTACGCTGGCCCGCGGGGATATTTTGCTGGAACTGAGGCGGTGAGTTGCTGGCTTGGCGTTTGCTCCCCTAGGAGCGAGGCCGGATGGATTAAGAACCCATCCGGCCTCCTCTTTTTTTGCCCCGTCGAATCTGTCTTTCCACGGAACCGAGGTTCAACGGACCCTCTCCTGTTTTGTGTGAGGATTTGCGGGCGGCGTGCCCACGCCGTTGGATGCCGGAACGGTCGAAACCAGTCCGTTTTTGTCGAAGGGGTTGACAAAATCTGCTTGGTCTAGCGCAAGGTGTTGCCGTACAACAGGTTGCTGAATAGTGAGGCAGCGGTTTTTGTCCGAAACGTCGGGATGGTTTACAGTATGTCTTATGCGACGCGTAACGTGCCAGAACGGGACGTGTTCCTAACATGTTATGTAACAGCATGTTATGTAACAACAAATTGCCAATCGGCGATTTTGCGGTTGTCTGGCATTCTGTCTGCTACAAACCTATTCAGTTGGGCAATGGACGACCTCGTGTGCAATGAGGTGTGGCGGATAAAGCGACGAAGACAAGCGTTGACAATTTGATTTGGGTGACGATGTGAGCCGTCAACCGAATAAGAACAAGAGAACAATATGAGAATGAAACCATTGGCAGTGATGTTGGGAGCGATAGGCGCGCTTGCGACCGCCATGCAGGCGGTGCCCAGCCCAATCCTTTCGGATACCGGCCTGGGCGCGCAGGGAACGGTGGACCCAAATTATACGCTCGTTGATCCGAGCGGACAACTTCCCCTGATTCAGTACCCCTCGGGAATCCTTGAGGGGCAGACGACCTCCGCGCCGTTGATTGGCCCAGGTGGATTTTGGGTGGCCAACCCGCTGCCGGCTCAGTGGGACAGCCCCTGGGTACCCGACACTTCGACAGACCCGTGGGTGACCGACAATCAGAATTACAATTACATTTTCCAAACAGTCGCCGGCGCGTCCGGCATCGCAAGCGGGTACTGGGGAGTGGACGACACCGCAGAGATGATCGTTGGCGGCACCGTGGTGGGTGATACCGTGGTCGGCGGCACCGTTGTCAGCACCGCTGCGACTTTCTTTGAGCTAACGCCCTTTTCCGTGTCGTTGGATCAGGGCGAGGCTGTGGATTTCGTTGTTTACAACCGCGTTCAGCAATTCAACAACCCTGCCGGGCTTCTGGTTGACGTCGGTGGCCCCCCTGCGGGATGTCCTGACGGCGGGATGACGGCCGGCCTGTTGGGCGGCGCGCTGGTTGGTTTGCAGGCGCTTCGCCGCAAGCTCTTCCGCTAAAACATCGTCTGACTTTGGTTTTCACGAAGGCGGGGCTTGATCGCCCCGCCTTTTTTCTTACGGCAGCAGGAGGACGCGGTAGAAGCGCTGGCTGCCCGCAATGCTGTCGGACGCGCTCATCACGGGAGCGGCGGCAACGGAGGCGGGGGCGAGATTGGTCCAGGCAGGATTGGCCAGGTTGGTGGCGAATTGGACTTGGTAGCTTTGGCCCACTTGCGCGGTCCAGGAGAAGGAGAACTGGCCGCTGGCGACGGTGAACAACGCGCCGGCGATTTGGGGCGCCGCGCCCAAATTGGCAACCACCACGTTCGATACGGCGACGTCGTCCAGTCCGAACGCGCCGAATTGGTTTTGAACGTCAAAGAGCAGGACGCTGTTGGTGGCGGAAGCCGTAACAATGAACTGAGGGTTGATCCAAGCCTCGCCTTGGTTGTTTTGCTGGGTGAAAATGACGCTGCCATTCCAGGTCATTTGGAAGGCGTTGGGGACAGCAACGTAGGGGTTATCGAGCCAGATGGAGAGCAGATAGGAGCTGCCCGGAGTGGTCGGCAGGGACTGGGAAAGGAGCACACCCAACAACCCCGGCGGCCCTAGTTCGGCGCCGTAAGTGCCGGAGTGAACAAACGGCGCATAACTCGTTACGAAGATGTCATTTGTGTCGCCGGACAACGTCCAATCGGTGAAATCGCCGGTTTCAAAGCCGCCGTTGCGCACGAGGTTGCTGGAACCTGCCGCGGGCGCATAAACGCTGATGGTCGCAGATGCGCTGACGGCCAGGCCGAAGGCGTTTGTAACGGTGACCGAATAGGCGCCCGCGTTGGATGCGGCGATCCCGGTGAGGGTCAAAACAGGCGTGGCCGAGCCGGAGACGTTGGTTCCGTCGGACAGCGGCGCGCCGTTGTGCTGCCATTGGTAGTTGAGCGGAGGGCTGCCGGTGGCGGAGACATGGAGCGAAACCAGAGCGCCCGAGGGGGCGAGCTGGCCGGCGGGTTGGGCGGTGATTTGAGGAGGAGTTTGCGCGGGACCGATTATCAGGTTGTCCATGACGAATTCGTAACCGGGATAATTCCCATAAGCCAGGTGCGGTGTGCCGCCGGAGGCTATGAAATTGACTTCGTTCACCCCAATGTAATTGAAGTTGATCAGCAGCGGTTGCGTTGCGCTCAAAGTAAACGTGTTGTCGTAGGCCAGTTCGGCGCCCACGTAGCCAGTGACTTCGAGTTGGAGGTCATCGTTCCAGGCGGCTGTCAGATAGGCGCTGAAGAGGTCAAAAGGTCCGGGGGCAATCAGAGTGGCCGGGTAACCATCCGCATTGAACGCCACATTGGGAGGTGAGACCACTCCGGCTCCATAGCCGCTGGGCTGCCCGTAATTGAGGCCGTCCAGTACCGCAAACTCGAACCAGGTCAGGTCGTGATAGCCGTCCGGTATATAGGCTCCGGTGGTGGTCATCGGCAGATCGTCAAAGGAGATCATTTCGGACCCGCCCGGCAGAAGGGTCAGGGTGGCGTTGGAGCTGGAAACGGCGCCGTAGGAATTGCTCACGACGACCGAGTAGGCGCCGACATTGGCGGCCGCGGCATTGCTGATGGTCAGAGCGTTGGAGGTCGCGCCGTGGATGGAGCCGCCATTGGTGAGGTTCGTTCCGTTCAAGCTCCATTGGTAACTCAAGGGGCTGTTGCCGGTGGCGGTGACGTTGAAGGTCGCCGCCGAGCCGAGAGGCACAGCCTGGCTGACGGGCTGAGTCGCGATTTGCGGCGGGCTGGCGGAAGGATTGATGACGACGTTGTCGAGAACAAATTCATTGGCGGATGATTGGGAATAAGGCAGATAGGGCGAGCCGCCCGAGGCACTGAACAGAACCTTATCGACGTCTTGATAGTTGAAGTTGATGAGGGTGGGCGCGGTCGCGCTGGCGACGTAGCCGTTATCATAGACGACGACTCCATTGCGGAAGCCGATGGCTTCGACTTCCAGGTTTTCATTCCAAGCCGCTGTGAGCCACGCGCTCAACAGGCTGAAGGTCCCGCCGCTAAGTGTGGCCGGGCCGCCGTAGCCATTGAAGGCGACGTTGTCCGGCGACACCACTCCGGCGCCAAAGCCGCCGGGGAGCGGGTAATTAACCGCGTCCAGTTCATAAAAGTTGCTCCACGTCAGACTATGATAGCCGTCGGGGATTGGCAGGCCGCCGGTCGTTTCGGCCAGATCATCGAAGGTTATCAGGCTGGCTTGGGTTGGCAGGACAATCAATGGGGCAATCGAACTGGTAACGGCGCCGAAGGAATTGGTGACAACGACAGAGTAGCTGCCGGCGTTGGTGGCGAAAACCGCCGTCAAAATCAGGTTGGAGGTGGCCGATCCCGCGATGCCGCCACCGTCGGCCAAACCGGCTCCGTTGAACCGCCAGTTAAATGTCAGCGGCACGCCGCCGATGGCGGCCACATTGAACTGGGCCTGTCCGCCTGGTGGGACGGTCTGGCCGGCGGGTTGAGCCGTCAGCAACGGGACGCCGCCCACCGTGATGTTGCTGACGCTGATATCGTCCAACCCCAGATAAGCGAGTTCATCCTCGAACCTGATTTGGAGGACGGTGTTTGAGGAAAGGGCCGCGACGACGAATTGGAATTGTTCCCAGCCTTGGGCGGGGAGGTCGGCCTGGTTGAAAAGGGTAACGCCACCCCAACCAACCTGGAAGATGTTGGGCATGATGCCATAGATGTTTTCCATCCAGAGCGTCAACAAGTAGGAACTTCCGGGGGCGGTGGGCAAGGTCTGCTCCAGCGAGGCCCCGTAACCGAAGTTCTCGCTGTCGTCCCCCAGTTGGGCGCCATGATTGCCGCTGTGCGCGAAGGATGGGCCGGAGCCAACATAGGAACCCGAATAATTGCCGCTGAGCGACCAACCGCTGAAATCACCCGTTTCAAATCCGCCGTTCTGCACGATGTTGCTGGCGCCGGAGACGCCGGCATAAACCGTCAGCACCGCGGGGGCGCTGGCGGCGGACCCAAACGAATTGGTGACAGTCACGGAGTAGGCCCCGGAATTGGCTGCCGACACGTTGCTCAGAGTCAGGGAGGAAGTCGCCGAACCGCTGATGTTGCCGCCGTCGCTTAGTTCGGCTCCGTTGCGCTGCCAGGAGAAGACCAAGGGACTGCTGCCGATGACGCCGGCCGAAAAGGTCACGTTTTGCCCGGCGGAAACGGTCTGGCTTGCGGGCGCGACAACGATTGAGGGAGAAAGATTGATGGCCTCCAACTCAACGTCGTCGAGACCCAGATAGCTTGGGGCGTCGAGGCATTCAAATTGGATGACGCTGGTTGGGGAGGCGGCCTGGACGACGAATCGCGGATTGAACCAGCCCAGCGCGCCGAGGTCTGATTGGTCATAAATAACCGCGCCATTCCAAGAGATCAGGAAGTTGTTTGGCGTCAGTCCGTCCGGGCTGTCGAGCCAAAATGAGAGCTGATAGGATGTCCCCGGCACGGTGGCCACGGTTTCGGACAACGAGCCGCCTGGCGGGCTGCCAGGCCCAAGCTGGGCGCCGTAGCGGCCCGAATGTGCGTAGGCGGAATTCGTGCTGATGAGCATGTCGTTCGTGTCGCCAGCAAGAGTCCAGCCGGCAAAAGAGCCGGATTCAAAGCCGCCGTTTTGCAACGCGTTGGTCGCTCCGGCGGCGACCGAATAGACGGTGAGCGCGGCGCCGGAACTGGCCGCCGCGCCTGCGGCATTGGTGACCGTAACGGCATAGACCCCGTCGTCGCCTATGGAGACTCGATCTAGGGTCAGCGTCGGAGTGGCGGAGCCGGATACGTTGCCGCCGTCGCTCAGAGGCGCTCCGTTTCGTTGCCATTGGAAATACAGCGGAGCCGTGCCCGTGGAGGATACGGAGAACGACGCTGTGGAACCGGCGGGGATGATTTGGCTGGCAGGCTGCGCAACAATCCGGGGCGGAGAGTCGGACACCAGAAACGCGGCGTTATCCATGGCGAATTGCGGGCCGCTGCCGCTGTAACCGGTGTGGACCGTTCCGCCGGACGAAACGAACTGAACGGTGTTCACTCCTGTATAGTTGAACTGGACGAGGGTTGGCTGGGTGGCGCTCAAGGAAAAGACGTTGCTATAGAGCATCAGCCCACCGGTGTAACCGGTGACCTGAACCTCCAATCCGTCCCGCCATGCGGACGTGAGGCGGGCGGAGAGGAAAGTGAAGGGTTGCGCTCTGGTGATCGTGGCGGTGTCGCCATCCCAGTTGTAAACCACGTTGCTTGGGGAAACCACCGCGGCGTTGTAACCGCTGGGACCGGGAAAACTCCCTCCATCCAACTCGTAGAAGTTCGTCCACTCGAAACCCTCGTAGCCGTTGGTCACGGCCAGGCCTGTCATTGTGTCGGGCAAGTCATCGAATGTCAGCACGTTCAGAATCTGGCCGGGCGGTGGCAACGACAGCGTGGCAACGGCGCTGGACGCCGTGCCATTGCGATTCCTGACCACGACCGAGAAGGAGCCTGCGTTGGCAGGCGTGGCGCCAGAGATGGTCAGCGCCGCCGTGGCGGACCCGGCAATGCCAGCGGAGTCGCTCAGATTGGTTCCGTCGAATTGCCATTGGTAGCGCGGCGACGGGCTGGCCAGAGCCGTGACGGAAAAGACGGCGCTGCCACCGGGCGGGACCACCTGGCTGACGGGCTGGGACGTAATGCTGGGCGGGGCACCTTCCAGTATGACATTCGTGACGGACACATCATCCAATCCGAAGTAGTTGAAGTAGCTGGCAAAGGAAAAGCCAAATTCCAAGACGCTGTTGGTGTCGGATGCGCTGACCAGGAACTGGAGGTTGGTCCAGTCGAGGGAATCAAAATTAGTCTGGGCGAATAGCGGCGCGCCATTCCACCAGGCCAGAAATCGGTTGGGCGCATCCGCGTTCGGATTCTCCGCCCAGAAGGAAACCAAATAAGTCGCGCCGGATACGGTGGGGATTGTCTGGGAAAGATAGCCGAACCTGTTGCCGCCGGCGCCCAAGGCCGCCCCATATTCGCCAGAATGAATCCAGGGCGCGTAAGCCTCAACATAGTCGTAGCCAAGCTCCCCGGTAAGCGTCCAGTTGGTGAAGGTGCCTGCTTCAAATCCCCCGTTCTTGACGAGGTTCGTTTGCCCCGTCTCGATGGCATAGACAGACAGCGCCGCGACGGCGCTCGTGGTCGAACCAAAGGAATTGGTGACGACCACCGAATAGTAGCCCGCGTCCGTGGCGGTCACGTTGCTCACCGTCAACGTGGGCGAGGTTGCGCCTGAGAAATTGCCGCCGCCGGGCGTCGCGCGTCCATTCCGCATCCACTGGTAGGCCAGGGGAGCCGCGCCCGCGGCTGCGACGCCGAAGCTGACTGTTGCTCCAGGCTGGACGTTCTGGCCGGAGGGCTGGGTGATGATTTGCGGCGCCGAAGATACCGCCACCAACAAGTTGTCCATGGCGAATTGTTCAGTGGCGTAAAGCGTGTACGCCAGATGAGCCGTGCCGCCGGAGGGGATAAACTTGACTTGGGTCACTCCAATATAGTTGAAACTGACAAGCGTCGGCTGCGTCGCGCTCAAATAATATGTGTTGTCATAGACCATCAGACTGCCGCTATATCCCTGGACTTCGACCGCCAGATCGTCATTCCAAACCGCCGTCAACCACGCGCTCAGGAGGCTGAATGGGCTCCCGCTGGAAACACTGGCCGCTTCTCCGGTTACGTTCACGGCCACATTGCTCGCGGAGATGGTCGCCGGCTCCATGCCGCATGGAATGGGGTAGTTACTGCCATCCACCTCCTCGAAATCGCTCCAGACCAGCCCCCCGTAACCGGTTGGAATAGCCAGCGGCGTTTCGCTGTCGGGCAAATTATCGAAGGTGATCAAGTCGAAGGTCTGCGTTGCGGGGAAAACGGTGAGCGTCGCGCCGGAACTGACGGCTGTTCCATAGGCATTGCTGACCACCACAGAATAGGTTCCGGCGCTGGCGGTCGAGACATTGCCAAGTGTCAGGGTGGAGGTCGTGGCCCCGGCGATGTTGGCGCCGTTGGTCAGATCGACGCCGTTGCACTGCCATTGGTAACCCAACTGCGGGGTGCCGGAGGCGGTGACCGTGAATTGAGCCGTGCCGCCGGTCCCAGCCGATTGGCCGGCGGGCGGGCTGACGATGGCCGGCGGAGCGAAGGAAATCATGACGTTGGTCACGCTGACATCGTCCAATCCCAGGAAGCTATTTTCATCCTCATAGCCCAATTGCAGGATGCTGGAGGCGCTGGCGGCTGTGACGATGAATTGCAATTGGTTCCAGTCGCCGGCCCCCAAATTCGTGGCGCCGAAAAGCGTCGCGCCATCCCAGAGGACCTCGAATTGATTGGGCACCGCGCCGTCCGGACAACGCAGCCACAAAGACACTAAATACGCGCTGCCCGGCGTGGTGGGGAGCTCCTGATAAAGGAAGCCCAATTCGGTGTAGTACTCGCCGAGGGCGGCGCCGTATCGGCCGGAGTGGACATAGAGGGAGTTGGTGGCGACGTAGCTGTAGTAGTAGTAACCCGCCTTGTTCCATGAGGAAAAATCGCCGTTTTCAAAACCGCCGTTTTGCACCAGATTGGCCGCGCCTGAGACCACCGTGTAGAGCTCCAGGGCGGCTTCCGCGCTGGCTGCCGAACCGAGGGCGTTGGAGACGATGACCGAGTAAATCCCGGCGTCGGCGCTGCCCGCGTTGGCCAGTGTCAAGGTGGCGGTCGCCGAGCCGGCGACAGGGCCGCCGTCGGTCAAATTGGTCCCATTCTTCCGCCATTGATAGAACAGGGGCCGGCCTTGCGCGGTGACGTTGAACACCGCGGTTGCGCCAGCCTGGGCGGTCTGGCTTTGCGGCTGCGTATCAATGAGCGGCGCTTCCAGCGGCTGTATCTCCAGCACAAAGGGCCGGTCCAGCGCAACCTGATCGTTCAGGTTGGTAAACCACAGTATCGCGTTGTAAACACCAACGGTCAGGTTGCTTGCCGCGGAGTTCAAACTAACTGTCACCGTCTGCGACGGGCCGCCCGGAATCAACGTCCCTCCTGTCAACGACACGTCCAGCCAGGCGGCCGGGTTGGCCAGGCTCCAGTTCAGCGATGCGCTGCCAGCGTTGGTCAACGTCATCGTCTGGCTGACAACGTCAAACGGCCCGCCGGGAACCCCCTGGATGAAAACAGGGGCGGCCGGTTCCACGAGAAGCGGGTCCGACGGGGTCGTCAGACTTGCCAGGGTATTGCTGCCCGTTGGTGTTCCCCATCCCGTGCAAAGGTCGTATCCCGGCACGGCGAAGAACTGGTTTGGACTGACTTGGTTGGTGTTATTGCCGGTCGTGATGTCGTGGAAGACGGCCCCATAACGGCTGCTCCTGCCCAGCGCGTAAATGGCTGGGTTAAGAAATCCCACCGGCATCCGGCCGCTGGCCGCCTGCTGCTGATTCATAAGGGCGGTCAACGCCGCCCACAAAGGCGTGGCGCAACTGGTTCCTCCCACATAAAATAACTGCCCGCCCGCAATAACGAGCACGTTGTCCGCCACCAGGGCAACATCCGGGATATTGCGCATCGTGGCCGATCCCTGGCTCTTGGATAAGTTCAGGCCCTGTTGCCAAACGGGAATCGGATAAACAGTGCTCACGCCGCCGCTGCCGGCGTCAGACCCCAGCCCCGTCGATTGCCAATTCCACACCGTTTCCGACTTCCACGACCCGCCGGCGCCGGCCGTCGTCAACGTCGTCCCGCCCACCACCGTGAGGTAGGGATCATCGGAAGGAAACGGGACTCCTCCGACGTAAGCCCCGGAATCTCCCGATGCCTCGAACATGGATTGTCCCTGCGCTCCGAATTGCTGGAATATCTGCTCAGTCGTTTCATCCGAAGGTGCCCACGACCACGACGAGCTGAGTTGATTGGCCAGGTCGTCCGTTGCCATCCGGTTCAATATGTCGTCGCCAACCTGGCCTTCATACACAATGACGCTGGCCAATCCGGGTGCCATCGAAATCGCCATCTCAATGTCCAGCGACACTTCGATTTGCCCGTTCTCGGTTTGCGGCGTTCCGTCGAATGAGTCCAGCAGCACGTTGGTCACTGTTACGTTGGGCAGACTGGCGTTGGACTCGTATTGCATAATGTCGCCCAGCACGTAGCCGTCATACTCCAAAAGAGCGACCGATTGGTTGGACCCATTGAGCGCAACCCCGGGCACGTAGGCCGCCCGAAAATCGTTGCCCATGTAAAGACCGTCCGGGCCTGAACCGGTCTGGGACGGGTTCACCGGTGCCTGGCTTAAGGGCCAATGTCGTTGATTGGCGTGCGGCAGGCTGTAATTGTCCAAGCCCTTGATTCCCAGCAACGCCACTTTCGCATCCACCGCCGGATCGGCGTCCGGCGCGTAAAAGGTCCGCTTCTCGGCAGGGTGCTGATAGCGCCGCAGGCGGACGTGAA
The DNA here is from genome assembly GCA_003138485.1 of Verrucomicrobiales bacterium. Lineage (GTDB taxonomy): Bacteria > Verrucomicrobiota > Verrucomicrobiia > Limisphaerales > Palsa-1400 > PLGF01. The sequence continues at coordinate 66,608 of PLGF01000152.1, forward strand.
AGGCCTTCTGGACGACGCCGACGCTGGCCCGAACCTCGAGCAACGTCCGGTTGGGATGTTTGGCCCGAACGGCCAGGCCATTGGCCCGCGCAAAATCGATCAGCGCCTGGTAATCCTCCTCCGACGGTCCGAACCGGTCCGCGAACTCGGACGGCGTCAAGAATTGATGGAAATTCGGGCTGGCCGGATTATAGAGCTGGCTGAGAAGATTGGTCAGGGCGGGTTTATTGCGCAACGGCAGGCTTAATGTGAGATCAAGATTGGCGGCATCTTCAACCGGTCCAACGGCCTGCAACCCCGCCGCCAGCGCCGCCGCCCGGTTGTGGATCGTCTGGCTTGCGCCAGCCCTTTGCGGAGCGACAACGCAGCCCAGCAGAAAAATCATGGCCGTGACGAGCGAGTATTGGAGGTTGGGCCGCAGGCGGCGGACACCAGATTCAGTGGCGAAATTCATGAGCAGTATAGTACATCGGCTACATGATGACACTACCGAACAGCCCACGAATTGTCCAACTCAATCAGTCATTCGGGCTTCGTCAGTCCCAGCACTGCACTCTGCACTCTGAAATCTTCACTCTGCAGTTTAGCGATGGCCGCCACCGCGTCCGCCCCCAAACCCGCCGTGATACCCGCCCCCATGCCAACCCCCTCCGTGACCCCAGCCCCATCCGCCGCCAATGATCACCGGCGGCCAATAGTAGTAATCATAAGCCGGGTAGCCGTAATAATAAGCCGGGTAATCCGAACCAATCACCGTCACCGTCGGAGCCGGCGTGGCAGGAGCGGCGACGGGCGGGGGCGCCTGCGGCGGCGCTTCGGCATCGGGCGGCGGCATTTGCTGCTGCGCGACCGTCTGTTGCATCTGCTGCGCCGCCTGTAGCGCCTGCTGCTGCGCGGCCTGTTGCTGCTGCTGCTGGCCGTCCCGCAGGATCATCGCCTTCGTCACCTCCTGCGGAATTCCCAACGTCCGCAAATAGAGGATACCGTCGGCGCTCAGATGATACGGCAGCGCGGTGCTGTTGATGTAATCAATGATGACATCCTTGTCGATGCCCCCCTTATACAACTTCACCACTTCGGCCGCGCCACTGGGCAAAGCCGGGGCGTGCGCCGCGGCGGCCGCGGGCGGCGCTGCCGTGGCGGCATTGGTGGAAGAGGCGTTTTGGGCGCGCGCGACGCCGCCGGGAGTTCCGAGGCCGATCACTGCCGCGGCGATGGCCGCAAGCGCCATCCGAAATGCTGGGGAATATCTTTTCATTTTATCCACTCCTCCGTTCCGGGGAACGGCTGATTCGTGTCTTTTTGTTCTCTTACCCAAACCAACGTACGACCAAATGCCCGTTTGGCAAGCCCCGTTCGCCTCGCGACGCGAGTCATTCTCTCCCCCGTTTCATGAGCACGCGCTCAATGCGCCGGTCGGGAACAAGCCACATGAGGGCGACGAGCACAAACAGCCCGTTCGATATCCACGGGCTTGCGTATGCCAGCGGTATGGCGGCGAGATAGATCACGGGTGAGAGTTTTCCTTTCCAGTCCTTTCCAATGGCCGACGCAAGCAGGGAGTCACGTCCCTGCTGGGCGATGATGGTGCGTTGCAAAGTATAATACGCAATACCCGCCATCAGGAGCACGAAGCCATAGACGGCCGTGGGCGCCGGGGCGAGATGATTCTCACCCATCCAGCCTGTCGTGAACGGAAAGAGCGACAGCCAGAACAGCAGATGCAAGTTCGCCCACAAGATGCCGCCCGTGACCTGCCGCGTGGAATGGAACATGTGATGATGGTTGTTCCAATAGATGCCGACGTAGATGAAACTCAACACGTAGCTCACGAACACCGGCGCCACCGGATTCAGGTCGGCCAATTCGGTCGCATGGGGCACCTTCAAATCCAGCACCATGATCGTGATGATGATCGCGATCACGCCGTCGCTGAAAGCTTCAAGCCGGTTCTTTTCCATGCGCTAAAGCTAATGGATTTGCCTTTTGCCATCAACCCGCCGCGCGTCGCGCGGGGAGCCGGCCAAAAGAGACCATTCCCAGCCAACAACGGCTCTTTGGCCCCACCGTGGAGGTGCTCCATAAGGAAAGCGCAAACTTCTCAGGATGCGCCGGAGGCGAGCACCAGCGCGCGTTCGGCCGTTTCCAAAATCCGCCATTGGCCCGGCGCCAGCCCGCCCAGCGCCAGTTTGCCGATGCCCACCCGCAGCAAGCGCAGGGTCGGGTGGCCCGCCGCGGCTGTCATGCGGCGCACCTGCCGGTTCTTGCCCTCCACCAATTGCAGTTCGATCCAGCAATCTGGAACGCTTTTGCGGAAGCGGATCGGCGGCTCGCGCGGCGGCACGACCGGCTGCGGCTCCAGCAGGCGCGCCTGGCAGGGCAGGGTCGTTCTCGATTGGATGACAACGCCTTGGGAGAGGCGGCGCAAGGCCTCCGGCGCGGGTATCCCCTCAACCTGCGCCCAATAGACCCGGCGATGCCCGTGGCGGGGATGCAGAAGCCTGGTGTTCAGGGCCGGTTCGTCGGTCAACAACAGCAGCCCTTCCGAATCCGCGTCCAGCCGCCCGATGGGATAGACTCCCGGCGGAAAACCAAAATCCGCCAGCGTCCCGTTGGGTGAGCCGTCGCGGGTGAACTGCGACAAGACGCCGAAGGGCTTGTGAAACGCGATGAGCATCTCCCAATGCCTTTACCATGCCCGGAGACCGCCTCCAAAAATAATCAAAATAATTTTTCACTTGGACAGCCTTTGTCCATGCGCCCGCGCTAAGGTGCTCGCGTAATGAGAAAGGAATAATGACTATGAAACAGATTAATCAGATGGAATTGACTCTCAATGCCAGGGCCGCGCGGGCGAGCCGTCAGGCGCTGCAAAAGCGGCGCCAGCGCGCCCAATGGTGGTTCGCGCAAATGCGCCGCGTGGTCGATGCCGCCATGGAGTGGCGTCCCGCGCCCGACGCGCGCCCCGAGCAAGTCTATTTGACGCTCACGCCCAAACGCTCGTGAGGCGGGGGGGAAGGCTGGGTTTTGTCCTGCGCCCCAAGATACCTGGCGCATCTCGATTCTCAGCAATCCGATGGGCACGGAGGATTGACTAATGCCTCTAAGCACCAATGACGAAGGAATGACGAAGACCGAATGACTAAAGCGCTCTGGGCGGCTATTTCGTCATTGACTCACGGTATGGTCCTCGTCGGGTGTGAGTCAAAATTCTTCAAGCGGTTTATCTCCGCATGGAAGACCATGAATTCGTATCTAAACGCTGGACGCACAGCGGAAAGCGGCGCTGGCGCGCGCGCCAGCGACGATTTGTTCCTCAAACAGGCGTCGTGGCCCAACCAGAAGAATTTTGTCTCACACCCCATTGGCAGTTCATGCTAAATTCCCAAGTGACAATTCCGGCTTCAGTGGTTATCGTGGTTGCGTTATGACAACGGAAGATTTGAAAGGCGTTGTCCACGCCGACCCGGAAATCATGGGCGGCACGCCTGTCTTTGCGGGTACGCGTGTCCCCTTGCAAAATCTGGTTGACGCGCTGGAAGGCGGCGAAACCATCGAGGATTTCCTGGAGGCCTTTCCTTCGGTCAAACGCTCGCAAGCGGTCGCCGTGATTGAGGCCGGCCAGTTGAAATTGATCGAGGCAGCCGGCGATGCGCATTCTCATTGACGAATGCTTGGACTGGCGTCTGGGCCGCGTACTGACCGGTCATGAAGCCGTCTCCGTGCAGAAGATGGGCTGGAGCGGCGTCAAGAACGGCACATTGCTCGCGTTGGCCCAGGAGGAATTCGACGTTTTCCTGACGGCAGACCGCAACTTGAGTTTTCAACAGAACACGACAGAATTTCGACTCGCGGTGGTGGTGCTTGTGGCTGGCAGCACACAGCTCAAGGCGACGCTGCCTCTGATGTCCCAAGTTCTCGCGCTCCTGCCAAAGTTGATTCCGGGACAAGTCACGATTGTCAGTTCTTAACCGTGAAAAGGGCCAGCTTACTGCCACCCGGAGACGATGACGTCAGTCAAGCGTCATCTCCCGTTGCAGTTCGTCTTTCTTGAGGTCAAAAGTGCTGACCCCAAAATCAGCGAGCTTGGCCAGAAAAAGGGGCTTTGGCACGCTGGCCAGTTCAGCCGCGGCGCCCGAAGAGAGCCTTCCGAGTTCGTAAAGTTTGACAGCAGCCGCGAAAAGCAACTCCTTTCCCAACGCTTCGTTTGGAACCTTCAGCGCGAGCGACGCCGTTTCTGGCAGACGCATCATTACTTCTGTCATGGCCAAAGCATAAACTGGGAAGGGGCAACCGTCACACTCCACGCCATTTTTCATACCATGGCAGTTTGCACACGCGCGGGAATTGTGGTGTAATGGCGCATATTAACTGAGCCGCCATGAAAACTGAGGATCGAAACAGCGCCAAAGAGCTTTACAAAAAGCTGCGCGCTTTGCCGTGGCAACAGCTTTGGGGAACGGAAGCAAGGCGCTTCGATGCGGCTTCTCCCGAGGCGCGACAAGACAGGGTGGCGGTCATTCGCGCTGTCGGAGTGGTTTTCGCGGAGTCGGGGCCGGTGGAAGAAAAGGAGAAGGTGCGGGAATGGCTCCTGGGCTTGCTGGAGGACCCTTGCGAGAAGGTCCGGCGCTACGCCATGACCGCCATGCCCAAGATCGGCGCGGGAACCCAAGAGGAGGGGAAACTGCTTTCCGCGTTGCGCGCCGCCACCGGCGAGCGCGAGAAGAAATACCTGGCGCGAACTTTGGGGAAAATCGGCGGGCCGGCCGCGCTGGAAGACGGCTTGCCCGGCGGCGTTGAACAGAAGGTCAAAGCCGGCATCGCCCGCCGGAAAAGTCCAAGCGCGGTCCGATTCGACGCCGTGCTGGCCGATTTTTCGGAAGCGCGCCTCCATTTGCGGGGGCGTTGCGGCTTGGAGCGAATCGTCAGCGGCGAAGTGGAGGCATCCCAGCGCAAGCGGGGGAAATTCCGGCTCGGGGAAGTCGCTCCCGGGCGGGTGGAGATGGTCCCGCTGGCGCCGTTTTCCATCGCAGACATTTATGCCATGAGATGTTTTGGCACGGTCGGGTTTGTCTTGGGCCACGCGCGAGGGGCCGGCGAGGCGGAGCAGACGGAGGCCGTGGCGGGGGTGATGACCGCGCCGCTGGCGCGGCGTCTGTTGCGAACCTTCACCGAAGGTTCGATCCGCTACCGGCTGAACTTTGTTGACAAGGGCCACCAAAGGGCCGCCGTCGCGCGGCTGGCCGGCCGGGTTTACTCCCGCTGCCCGGAACTTCTTAATGACGGACGGAAGGTGACGTGGACGGTCGATCTTTATCCCGAGGGCGGCGGCCTACTGGTGGAATTGCGCCCGAACGCGGCGCCGGACCCGCGTTTTTATTATCGACAGAAGGATGTTCCGGCCGCGTCCCATCCGCCGCTGGCCGCGTGCCTGGCCCGCCTGGCCGGAAGAATGGAGAATGAAATCATTTGGGACCCCTTTTGCGGGTCGGGCCTGGAACTGATTGAAAGCGCGCTTCTGGGGGGCGTGCGGGGTGTTTATGGGAGCGACCGCAGCGCGGAGGCCGTGGCCATCGCCCGGAACAATTTTCTGGCCGCGAAGGCGGTGGCGGTCGCGGGAAAGTTCGTATGCGGCGACTTCCGGGACGTCGCGTCAAGCAAAATCCTTGGAGCGGGAACAATCACGTTGATCATCACCAACCCTCCCCTGGGCATGCGCGTGCCGGTGGCGGACCTTGGGCGGTTGATCGGCGCGCTTTTTAACACAGCCGCCGCGGTGCTCAAGCCCGGCGGGCGGCTGGTGCTGATCAATCCGTTGTCAATGGCAACGCCGCCTCCGGGGTTGAAATTGCAGTTCCGGCAGAAGGTGGACATGGGGGGCTTCGAGTGCAGCATGGAAAAATATCTCAAAAGCAAATGACCGGGCGCAATTGTTCACGCTATTCTGAATGGCCTCCAAAGCCTCAATTCGCCGCCACCAACGCCGCCAGGGCTTTCCGCAGCAAATTGCGCGCGCGGTAAATGCGCGTCTCCACCGCCTTGGGTGTGCATCGCAAGACCTCCGCGATCTCCTGCTGGGAGAGATTTTCGTATTCATACAAAATCACCGCCTCCCGCAGTTCCGCCGGCAGCGCCTGCACCGCCTGCCGCACTTGTTCTGCCCGCTCCCCGGCCAGCAATGCCTCCTTTGGCGTCGCCCCGCTATCGGCCATTGTTTCCAACAATGTTCCGCCTCCGTCCTCGCTCCCGGCGTCCACGGAAATTTCCGGATGCCGCGTTTTCCTGCGTTGGCAGTCGCGCGCCAGATTCGTCGCGATGGTGAAGATCCAAGTCGAAAACTTTGCCCCGAGCCGGAATTTTCCGCGATTGAGGTAAACGCGGACAAACGTCTCCTGCGTGCAGTCTTCCGCCTCACTCTCGGACAATTGCCTGAGCAAATAGTGGAAAAGCCGTTGCCCGTGACGTTCCATTAGATCGTCCAGCGCGCCGTCGTGGCCCTGGACTAATCGCTCCATATCTCGCTGGTCTGCCTCATCGCCAGCTTCGTTCATGGCATCTTGTGGGCGGGATTCCCCATGTCCATCTGGCCGGGACCGCTCAGAATTGTCTTCTGCTGAACCCACGCCAGGTAACGCCGGCCCTCCTCGGCTGGCATCGCCTGGCTCACTTCGTAGAAATGTCGCAACATATTCGCCTGGCATTCGGCCCGCAATTTGGCGATCTCCTGCAGCTTCTTTTCAACTTCCGGCGTGACGGCATTTGTCCGGTTGAAAAGGTCCTTCAGCTCCGCGTTTTTTTCCGCGATCTTCCGGCAGGTATCCCCGCATTGCGGAAGATAGCCCTCGTGCAAACGGCTGATGCGCTGGAACTGGGCGTCATCCAAATGAAACTCCTGCTTGAGCCAGTAAAGTTCCGGCGCGTCGCTTTGCATAGCCTGCCTTTCCCGGGCCGTGGTGCCAAGATAAACCGCCCCATAAGCCAGCGTGGCGGCGGCTATGCCGAATAATAAAATGATGGCCGTGCGTTTCATGTCACTGGGAGGTGTGTTGATAGGGATCCAACGACTGCACGTAACGCGCCGCCAACTCATCATTCACCCGGCGCTGCCGGGCCTCACCCTGGAAATAACCCGCCGTCAACCCGACCGCAAGTAGCACCGTCACGTAACCCGCCGCCAACGCTGGTTTGGCGAACATCCCGGCAAGCCACGCTTTCCACCATCCTGCAAGCGTCCGCTGCTGTTGCGCCTCGGCGTGCGCGATTCTCCGCCAAACGGCCTCGCGCAGGCGCGGGGGCGCGGGCGCCGACACCTGCCATTCCTTTAGCGTGCGGCTCAGAGGTTGATCTTCGGGTAAGTTCATTTGATCGCTTTCATAATTTATTGGAAGTCGGCGGTTTGTTGTTTGATCCACCAATCCTTCCCACTCTCAATACGCCGCCCCGCACGTTTCCCCTCAAACTTTCGTGTCCGTTCAAAACAGAACGGGATTCAGCCGGTTTTTGCAAGATTTTCAAGGGGTGAGGCGATTCGGGGCGTATTACATGCGGAAACAAGTTTATAGAAAACATTCAATTAAATATAAATCATGAAAAAGGAAATACTCGTTCTATCCATTCTCACAGCCGGATTCATCACCTTGCCGTCGTTCGCAGCCCAAACCAACGACAACGGAAAACATGGGCAATAGGGCCGCTTTATGCTCATTATGGACAAGTGGCATCAATGAACAGAAGCACATCTGCATTAACCGCCGCGTTGGCGACCGCCGGCTTGGCTGTTCTTGGCTTGTTGCTCGGCGGCTGCAAAGGCTTTCAACAGCCCGGCGAGCGCCAGGCGCGCGGCAGTCTGGCGTCAATCGCCAGCCTGTATCGACCACGGGGCCAGCAGCCGGCATTGCCTTCGCTGACCACGAACGCGGCGCTGGGCGAATTCCTGACGTATGCCATGCTCAATCAGCCCCAAATTGAGGCCGCCTATTTCGATTGGGCGGGTTCGGTGGAGAAGATCACCGTCGAGCGGTCGTTGCCCGATCCAAAACTAACGTTCCAGGCCTACATCCAAAACACCCTCACTTCTCTGATGCCCGGTTTAATGCAGGACATACCCGGCCGGGGAAAACTCAACGCCGCCGCCAACATGGCGACGGCCGAGAGCAACGCAAAGTATTTCGCCTTTGAAACTTCCGTCCTGCGAACAGCATTTTCAGTGAAACAGGCCTATTATCAGCTTTGGTTTCTCGAAGAAAAAATCCGCATCAACCGCCAGACCCTCGGCCTGCTGGCCGACCTCGAAAGGAGCGCGCGCGCCCGGAACGAAGTCGGGCAGTCCACGCTGCAAGACGTATATCGCGCGCAAATCGAGCAGGACAAGATTACGACCGGGATTTCCAACCTCGAGGATTCGCGCCAGCCGCTGATGGTACAACTCAAAGGCGCGCTGGGGCTGACACGCGGGCAACCGGACCCGCCCGCGCCGGCGCAAATTGAATACACTGCGCTTGACTTGGATGGTGACAAATTGCTGGACACTGCATTTGCGCGCAGTCCGCGTCTCAAAGCGATGGATTCGGAGGTGCGCCTGGCCGGGGCTTTGATCGGGTTGGCCGGCAAATCCAGAAACCCGGATTTTTCCGCCGGTTTACAGGCCGAGGTTTACACGCCCCCGTTTTACTGGCCGCAGGCGAGCATGAGCCTGCCGATTTGGCGCGATAAGATCGCGGCGCAAATTGCCGCAGCCCAGGCCGGCAAGCGCTCCGCGGAAGCCCGGCTCACCTCCGAACAAATCGGTCTCACAGTGGATTTCGCGGCCAAGACTTACGATTACCGGGAAATTACCCGCAATCTAACCCTTTTGCAGGACAAGCTGATTCCGAAGGCTGGCACGTCGCTCGAAATCGCCCGCGCTGGTTATATGTCCGGGCAGACGGATTTTTTCAACTTGATTGACGCGGAACGCGCGTTGCTGGAATTCAAACTTGAGGAAGTGGAGGCGCGCAGCCGCCGCGAGATCATCCTGGCTGACTTGTCGCTCTCCATCGCTGGGATAGCGCCGGAAGATGCGCCGATTCTCCGGCCCTCGTCGAACGATATTTCCTCATCAGCCACGTTGAGGAACTCCAAACACTGATATTGTTATGACAAAGACCCTCTTTCTCTTGTTCCTAATTTCGAGTATTGGCGCCACGGTGTTCATCTCAAGCTGCTCCAAAGGCGAGGAGAATGGCGGCACGGCCCAAGCGGCCAAGACACTCTACACCTGCGGGATGCACCCGCAGGTGATTCAGGATCATCCTGGCAATTGCCCCATCTGCGGCATGAAGTTGACGCCGGTTCGCAAACAAGCCGGCGGCGAAAACACCAACAACGCCGCAAGCGCGCACGCCGGCGAACACAAAATCAAATACTACAAATCCACAATGATGGCGGGCGAGGTGCGCCAGACGCCGGGAAAGGACAGCATGGGAATGGACATGGTTCCGGCGTATGAAGACCAAGCCGCCGGCGGCGAATCGCAGTCCATTGCCATTGACCCCGTGACGATTCAGAACATGGATATCCGCACCGCCGTGGTCACGCGGGGGCCGTTGCGCCGAACCGTTCGCACCGTTGGAGTCGTTGAATACAACGAAACGACCCTGGGCGATGTAACGACCAAATTCAAAGGTTGGATCGAGAAACTTCATGTGAATGCCACGGGGCAGTTAGTGATGCGCGGCGATCCGTTGTTTGAGATTTATTCGCCTGATCTTTACAGCGCCCAGGTCGAATATCTGTTGGCGACCAGTTCCCCCAGCAACGCAACACCCGGCGCGGAAGGGATCCGAATCAGCGCCCTGACCAAGCTCAAGTTTTATGACATTTCAGATGGGCAGATCGCAGAACTTGAGAAAACGCGCCGGCCACAGAAAACCATGCGCATCCTGGCGCCGCAGGACGGGTTTGTGGTTGAAAAGAACGTCACGGAAGGCCAGATGGTGGACGCGGGGATGAAGATTTACAGGCTGGGGGACCTGGGCTTGGTCTGGGTGCAGGCGGACGTTTATGAACAGGATTTGCCCTACATCAAGCTGGGCCAGGAGGCGACGGTGACGCTCTCTTACCTGTCAGACCGCGAGTTTCGCGGGCGGGTCACCTACATCTATCCGAACGTGGACGAGAAGACTCGCACGGCGCGCGTCCGCATGGAGTTCCACAATCCGGGTTACTTCCTCAAGCCCGGCATGTTCGCCACCGTCAAAATCGTTTCCGAACTGGAGCCGTCGGCGCTGCTCATTCCTGACATGGCCATTCTGCGCAGCGGNNTTGCTGATTCCCGACATGGCCATTCTGCGCAGCGGCGAAAAGACCACGGTCTTTGTGGCGTTGGAAGGCGGGAAGTTTGACCCGCGCGCCGTCACGCTCGGTCCCCAAGCTGAGAACGACGAGTATCAGGTTCTGAGCGGATTGCGCGAAGGCGAGCGCATTGTGGTGTCGGGCCAGTTCATGCTCGACTCCGAAAGCCAGTTGCGCGAGGCGATTGAGAAAATGAGCGAGCCAAGCAGGGCGTCGGCGCGCGAGACCGTCGCCTCGGTGTCCGCGACCAACGCCGGCAACACTCCGCTCCCGGCGGGCGAAGCGGCCGTCAAATACATCTGCCCGATGCCCGAGCATGTCTCCATCGAATACGATCATCCCGGCAAGTGTTCGATCTGCGGCATGACGCTCGTGCCGGTTTCGCAAGCGACGCTGAAAAAACTCCAGCCCGGCGGGAAGATTCTCTACTACACCTGCCCCATGCCGGAGCACAGCGACGTGCATTCCGACAAGCCGGGCCAGTGCCCCAAATGCGGCATGACACTGATTCCGGTGCTGGAATCGCCGCCGCTCCCGCCGGTCCGGGCCGCGCCCGGCGACAACCCTTCCGGCGCGGACACTCCCTCCGGCGGCATGACCATGCCCAGTCAAACGAACTAAACGCCGATCATGCTCCGAGGCATCATAGATTTTTCGCTCAAGAACAAATTCATTGTTCTTCTCGGCACAATCGCGCTCCTTCTCGGCGGCCTCTTTGCTGTGCGCAACATTCCGCTCGACGCCATCCCAGACTTGTCGGACGTGCAGGTGATCATCTACACCGAATGGCCCGGCCAGGCGCCGCAAATCGTCCAAGACCAGCTCACCTATCCCATCACCACCAAGATGCTCTCCGTGCCCAATGCGACGGTCGTGCGCGGCTATTCCTTCTACGGCTTTTCCTTCGTGTATGTGATTTTTAGGGATGGCACGGATCCGTATTGGGCGCGGAGTCGCGTGCTCGAGTATTTGAACGGCATGGGCGGACAATTGCCGCAAGGCGTTTCGCCCAGCCTCGGCCCGGACGCCACCGGCGTAGGGTGGGCCTTCATGTATTCGATCAATTCCACCAACCGCGACCTGGCCCAACTGCGTTCGATGCAGGACTGGTATTTGCGCTACCAACTGGCCTCCGTTGAGGGAGTTTCGGAAGTCGCCTCCATCGGCGGCTTTGTCAAGCAATACCAGGTCACGGTGGACCCCGCCAAACTCCGCGCTTTCAACCTCTCCATTTCCGATGTGGCAATAGCCGTCAAGCGCAGCAATGGCGAGGTCGGCGGCCGTTCCATCGAATTGTCGGAAAAGGAGTTCATCCTGCGGGTCAAGGGTTACATCCAAAGCCTGGACGATCTGCGCAAAGTGGCGGTGGGCGTGGGTGACAAAGGAGTCCCGATCCTCCTCAGTGAGATCGCCAACGTCGAACTCGGTCCCGACATGCGGCGGGGCATCGCCGAGTTGAACGGCGAAGGAGAGACTGTTGGCGGCATCGTCATAGTCCGTTACGGCGCAAACGCGCGGCAGGTTATTATCGACGTGAAGAAAAAGCTCGAAGCGGCGATGAAGGGATTGCCGCCGGACGTGAAATATACCATCGCCTACGACCGCAGCGCCCTCATCAATCGCGCCGTCAACACGCTCGAGGAGAAACTCCTTGAGGAAATGCTTGTCGTCGCGCTGGTGTGCCTGGCATTTCTCATGCACCTGCGCAGTTCGCTGGTGGCCATCGTCATCCTGCCCATCGCCGTGCTGGTTTCGTTCCTGGTCATGCACGGGCAGGGAATCAGCGCGAACATCATGTCCTTGGGCGGCATCGCCATCGCCATCGGCGCGATGGTCGATGCGGTCATCATCATGATTGAGAACGCGCACAAGCATATTGAACGCGATCAGGGGAAGAAGGCGCATTGGGACATCATCCGCGACGCGGCGGTCGAAGTCGGGCCGACGTTGTTCTACTCGCTGCTGGTGATCGCGGTCTCGTTCCTGCCGGTGTTCACATTACAATCGCAGGAAGGGAGGCTCTTCAGGCCGCTGGCGTTCACCAAGACCTATTCGATGGCGGCGGCGGCGTTGCTCTCCATCACGCTGGCCCCCGTTCTGATGGGGTTTTTCATCCGGGGCAAAATCCCGGCCGAGGAGAAGAACCCGCTGAACCTCTTGCTGGTGTGGCTCTATCATCCGGCGATTGATTTTGTCATTAAATGGCGCCGGGCCGTCATCACCACGGCGGCGTTGCTGGTCCTCTGGGTATTCTTTCCATCCAACGCACTTGTGGCGCGCTTTTTGCCCGACGGCAGGCTCAAGGAGGAGGCCTTCAAAGCCGGGAAATTTTTCCCAGCGCAGAATATGGGGTCGGAATTCATGCCGCCGCTTTACGAAGGCGATATGCTTTACATGCCGACGACCTTCCCCGGCATTTCCCCCACCAAGGCGCGCCAGATCCTGCAAACCACCGACCGGATCATTCGCAGGTTCCCCGAAGTTGAGAACGTTTTCGGCAAGGCGGGCCGCGCCGAGACGGCCACCGATCCGGCTCCCTTCGACATGATCGAAACCACCATCATGCTCAAACCGGAGGAAGATTGGCCGGAGACGGACATCCGGGACGACAGCGGCAAAATCATCGCCCATCGCCGCCGGACGCCTGATGAATTGGCGGACGCGATGAACGCCGCGGTGCAAATCCCCGGCCTCAACAACGCGTGGACGATGCCGATCAGGACGCGCATCGACATGCTGGCGACCGGCATCAAGACGCCCGTGGGCATCAAGATCGCCGGGCCGGATTTGGCGGAGTTGGAGCGCATCGCCGCCGAAGTCGAGGCGGTGGTAAAAGCAGTGCCCGGCACCTTGAGCGCGTTCGCCGAACGGACGATGGGGGGGAACTACATCGAGTTTACGATTGACCGCGACGCCATCGCCCGTTACGGCCTGCGTGTGGGCGACGTGCAGGACGTGCTGGAAGTGGCGTTGGGCGGGCTGCCGCTGGCGACCACAGTCGAGGGTCTGGAGCGCTATCAAATCAATCTTCGCTACAGCCGCGACTTCCGCGAGAATCTCGGGGCGTTGCGCGACATCATCGTGCCAACGCCCGGCGGGGCGCAAGTGCCGTTGGGGCAGTTGGCGAAAATCGAAACCGTCCACGCCCCGATGGGCATCAAAAGCGAAGGCGCCGTGCCCAACGCCTGGATATACGTCGATGTTAAAGGCGTTGACATCGGCAGTTACGTGCAAACGGCCATGCGCGCCGTCAACGACGCCGTCGCCATCGGGCAAATCCATCGGCCTGCGGGCTACAGCATTTTTTGGAGCGGTCAATACGAATACATGCAGCGCGCGCAGGCGCGGTTGATGATCGTCGTGCCGCTGACGCTGCTCATCATCGTCATGATCATTTACCTCAACACCCGCTCGGCCATCAAGACCGCAATCGTGATGCTGGCCGTTCCCTTTTCGCTGGTGGGCGCGTTCGCGGCGGTCTGGTGGCTCGGCTACAATATGAGTGTCGCGGTGTGGGTTGGCATCATCGCCCTGGCGGGACTGGACGCCGAGACCGGTGTGGTCATGCTGCTTTACCTCGACCTCGCCTACGAGCAGTGGGTAAAAAACGGCCAGATGCGCAATGTCGCCGACCTGCGCGACGCCATTTATCACGGCGCGGTCAAGCGCGTCCGCCCGAAAGCCATGACGGCCTGCGTGATTATCGGAGGACTGGCGCCCATTCTGTGGAGTCACGGCGCCGGCGCCGACGTGATGAAGCGCATCGCCACGCCCATGATCGGCGGCGTCGGCACATCGACGGTGATGGAGCTGATGGTTTATCCGGCGATCTATTACATCTGGCGTTCGCGCCGTTTCAAAAACGCGCCCGCTCGCGAAATCGCCGCCCATTCTTGACATTCGCCGAAACAAAAGATGTGCGGCTCACGCATTAAAGCGGCCTTTGCTTCTACTCGAAACGGCGCCGCAGCCCATCGCGGAAATCATCGTTATGCAGCAACTTGGCTATATTGGCCAGCGTGTGCAGATGCTTTTGGAATTCGTCTTGCGGCACAAGGAATAACATTACCAGGTTGACCGGCTTGCCGTCCACCGCGTCAAATTGAAGCCCCTTGCGCGAACGGCCAACCGCTCCGACCACCTCGGATATCAGGTCGGTCGAAGCGTGCGGCAATGCGATGCCAAACCCGATTCCCGTGCTCATTGAGGATTCGCGCTTTCTGACGCTCGCCGCGATTGCGTCCCTGTGCTCGGTCTTGATCTTGTGATTAGCCGCGAGGCGGTTGATCAACTCGTCAATGGCCTCCCAGCGGCTCTCCGCATGCAAGTCAATGACGATTGGCTTCGGACCAAAAAAGTCGTTCAGATCCATAGTTTTGTCGGTTTGCGACCCGTCAGCATCTTCCCTGATTTGCCAGTATGCCCGATCCACGGTGAAAAACGCCAGCTGCGGCGCGGCCAGTGGATTTTCAGGGGGTGTGAGAGAGAATTAGTCTCCTTTACCCCACCTCACTCGCGGCCGGTTCGTTTTTGGGCGCGGCGTTTGGCATCGAGCAAACGGCTGGTGGTCGATGCGGGAGGTTTGGGGGGCGGTTTTTCGCCGGGGGCGGCGGGCGGGGACGCCGGGGGCGATTCGGAGGGCGCGGTGTCCGGCGCGGGCGCGGGGGCGGGGGAGCGCGGCTCGAATAAGGAGGGGTCCGCGGGAGTGGCCGGGGCGGTGCGTTGGGAGCGGACCTGGCCGCGGCGGGCGAGGAGGGCGGAGAGCGATTCGTCGGCCTCCTTGGTGCGCGGCGAGCCTTGCCAGAAGAAAAGCCAGCGGCGGAGCGTGCGCGTGGCGCGGAGCCATTCCTGGCGGTCTATCTGAATGCGCCGCACGGCGACGTCCAGGGGAAAGAGGAGGATGGCGAATTGAAGCAGCCAATCGCGGAGGTCGAGCGGGCGGAAAGTTTTTTTGCGGTCATGGGTAAACGGGTTGTCGGCGAGCGGATCGAGGATTTTCCCGCCGCCCAGTTCGGCCAGGCGCCCGAGGAGGTTGAGATTGGGGCCCGTGTCGTCAAATTCGGGGGAATAGTTGACGCTCAATCCGAGGGCTTGGGATTGGCCGGTGGCGAGGTCGGTGAGGTTCATCAGGTAGGCGCCGATTTCCCTGGTGGGAAAGACAGCGTCATAGCGGCCCGGCCCGGTTTGTTGGAGGGGCAGCACTTGTTTGTCGCCCTTGGGACTGACGACCAGGAGTTGGAGGTTGAGGAAATTGCGGTAATGGCCGTCGGGATCGATGGCCTCGATGCTGACGTGGCCCTCGCCTTTATCCACCGCGACTTCGGTGTTGAAACTGGCCGAATCGACGCGGCGCAGACTCCATTGGGCGACTTGGAGCCAGAACTGGCGGAATTTGTCCCAAGTCATCCACTGGGCGGCCCATTTGGCGCGGGCATCGGAAGTGAAGGCGACAGCGCGGCCCAGGCCATATTGCCAGTCGGCCAGCAGGGGGTCGCCCTTCTGGGTCACCAAGGGCACCTCGGCCCGCGCCTTGGGAGTGGTGCAGACATAACCCAGCAACTGCGGAAAGTCTCCCGGGCTGAAGCCCTTGACCACCTCGCTCAACGTCCTCTGCTGCGGTTGGAAAGGCTCCTCGAAGATGGCCGATTTCAAAATGACGGAGGCTTCCTTGATGAAAATCTGAGGGAGATCGGAGGCGGAATCGACGGCCCAAAAACGCCCATGCCCCGCGTCGGCGAGCCAGGACATGGTGTCGGGAGCGACGTGGCCGCCGATCATGACGGTGCTGATGGAAATCCTATGATTGACAATATCCTGGACGAGCGATTTGGACGGCGCGGTGGGGTCGCCGTCGCTGAAGACGATGAGGTGCTTGAGGCTGGCGGTGGAATTGGTGAGCGCCTGGAAGGCCGACTGCATCGGGCCTTCGAAGCCGGGCATGTCGCCGGGGTTCATGCCGGAAATCATGCGGCCCATCTCGCTCTTGTTGCCGACTTTGGCGAGGGGAAAGAGCCAATGGTTGTTGCCGTCCCAGAGGACGATCCCCATTTCATCCTGCGGCCCCAGGGCGTCCAGCGCGGCAAAGGCGATGTCGCGCGCCCAGCCGTTGCCGCCGGGAAACTCGGTGGCGTGGCAGACGATGGCCAGGGCGCCATTGGGGAGGACTTTCTTGCTGTTCAGTTCCATTTCCACCGGCAGCATGGCTTCCAGGGGCGTGCCGCGATACCCGCCGGCGGCGTAGGTTTGATCGCCGCCGACACACACCAGGCCCACGCCGAAATCCCGGACGGCGCTCTCCAGAAGGCGCATGGCATCCAGGCCCAGATCGCCGGCGGCCATGTTGCTGAGAAAGACCGCGTCGTAACTTTGCAACTCCGCCAGGGTGTCGGGGAATTTGTCCGTCAACTTGACATCCAGGCTGCCGCCGCGGAGGGCGGCGGCCAGCGGGGCGTCCTTGGCGGGATCGCTGGAAACGATGAGCACGCGGGGATTGCCGCGCACGGTCGCGAAGGCGATGGCGCGGTTGTTCTGCGGGATGGTGTCGCCGGGGGCGTCGAGTTGGACGTCGTACTTGTAGAAGCCCGGCTCGGAGAGAGTTTGGGGAAGGGTGAGCAGGTTCTTGCCGGCGTTCAATTGAACCTTCTGCTCGCCCATGAGGGATTCGTTGAGATAGAAGCGGACGGAGGCTTGCTGGGCCTGGTCGGCCTGCGCGAATATTTTCACGTCGAAGGTTTGCCCCTTCTTGACAGTGGAGGGCACGGCGAGTTTTCGGACCGAGACGTCATTGCCGCGGCTGGCGCCCAAAGGCAGAACATCGAGCGTCACGCCCAAAGGGAGGGCGGCGGCGATGGCGGACATGGCGTCGCCCATGTTTTCGTTTCCGTCGGAGAGCAAGACGAGGCGTTTCTGGCCCGTTTCGGGCATGGCGGCCGAGCCCAGGCGAATGGCGCTGGCGATGTCGGTGCGGTCAACGCCGACGACGGCCTGGATTTGGCGCAGATCGACCTGGACGTTGGGACGGGACTCAATGGCGGCTTCGGAGCCGAAAACCAGAACGCCGGCGGAGTCGGTGTTTTTTTTGGCGGCGGCGGCCTTGTTGACGTAGGCGCGGGCGGCATCTTGTTGGGGTGAAGGGATGCTTTGGGAGCGGTCGAGCATGAAGAAAACGGTCATGCCTTCGAGGGGCTTCTTCCATTGCAAACCAGCCAGGCTCAGGCAGAGGGCCATGACTACCAGCAGACGAAGGGTCATGGCCGTCCAATGGCGCCACGCCCCGATGCGCACGTCGGATTTCCAGGACAGCCATAACACCCACGGCACGGCGGCCGCCAGAGTCAACAACCAGATGGGATTGGAGAATTGGAAGTTCATTCAAGGCCGGGCGCTTTGCGTTTTGCGGATGAACTTCTGCACGCGGTGGTTCAAAGAGTCGGCCACGTAAAGGTTGCCTTTGGAATCCAGCGCCAGACCCCACGGGTTGCTGAATTGCCCCGGCGCCCCGCCCGGGCCGCCCAGGATTTCCTGGGGCCGGTCCTGGGCGTCGAGTATCTGGACGCGGCTGTTGCCGAACTCGCACACGAATTGCAAGCCGGCGGAATCGATTTGCACGTCGTACGGGTAGCTGAATTCTCCGAAGCCGGTTCCGGCCTTGCCGTGTTGGCGCAGGTACTTCCCCTCGCGGCTGAAGACCTGGACGCGGTGATTGCAGGAATCGGCCACATAGACCCGATCCTGGGCGTCGATGCCCAAACCTTCCGCGCGGCTGAATTCTCCGGGGCCATTGCCCAGGCGTCCCCAGCCTCCCAGGAATTTCTCCCCGCGCGCGCTGAAACGCTGCACGCGCTCCGAGTCGGTGTATTCGCAGACGTAAATCTCCCCCCGCGAGTTGAGGGTTGCCGCGCGCGGCATGCCAAACTGGCCCGCGTTGGTGCCGTGCGCGCCAAATTGCGCCGCCAGCCTGCCTTCGGGCGAAAAATAATTGACCCGCGAGTAATGCGGTTCCACCAGGACGATGTTGCCCGCGTTGTCGCGGCACATTCCCTTGGGCTTGCCTTTTTCGGTTTGGGGCATTTGCCAGTCAAGGAGGAAGTGTCCGTCGGGCGAGAATTTCTGCACGCGGCCGGTCATATCGACGACGTAAAGATTGTCGTGGGCATCGAGGGCGACGGAGCGGGGTTTGTTAAATTCCCCGACGCCCGCGCCGCGCGCGCCGATGACTTCCACGCGGCTGAAGAACTTGCTTCGCACGGGCGCGCTACGCTGGTCATCCGCCGGGCACCCTGCCAGGAGGCAGAGCGCCAAAGCGCAGAGCGCGGGGCGGGGGAGCGCTTCCATCCGCCAAGTTTTTGCGGAAACGGAGCGAAAGGCAAATCGAAAACGGAGGGGAGCGCGTTCCGGGGGGTGATCTGGCTAATTCGTGATCACCCACTGGCTCATGGAGGCCCACTGCTCCGGGTGCGGTTGGTTGTCCCGGTTCCAATGGCAAGCCGTTCGCGGCGGATACAAGAAATCATTTCGTTTCACCCATGCCACATGGCCGTCAACAAACAGCGTGTTGAGGCCATTGCCGTGCGGCGGGGGCGTTTCGTTGTCCAGTTGGTAAGGCGACATCTTGATGCACCCGGCCATGCCGGCGAAGCCTTGCCCGACTTCGCACCGGGCATCGGCCACCGCGTACATTTCGGACGGCGCGGCAATGGCCAGTTCTTTGGCGCTGTTTTTTGGCAAATGACCCAATCCCAGTGGAGTTGTGCCGCGCCCGCCGGCGCCAATGCCCAGCCAGTTATACGAGTAGCTGATGCCAATGGAGTTCGTTGCGACCATCTCGCGTGAGAGGATGCCGTTGTGAGCGATGTACACCGGACAATTCCACGATGCGTTTGTCCAATGCACCGGATAGTACGGAAATAACCTGTCGAAGCACACGGAAGGATCGCCCCTTTCCGCCAGCGGCGGATACCAGCCGTAATCCGACGCGTACATCTTTAATCCAAGGCCAATCTGTTTGAGCAGGTTCTTGCAAGAGGCGCTTTGCGCGTCTTCCCTGGCTTTCGACAGCGCCGGAAGCAACAGGGCCGCGAGAACGGCAATGACGGCAATGACCGTGAGCAGTTCAACCAAAGTGAATCCGTCCGCCCGCTCTGGCGGTTTCCCGGCAAAGCGCGATTTGATGTCTGACTCAAGTCGGTTTCCTCCCGCGATTACCGTCGAATCGATCATATTCCGATTCTTTTGACAATTCCCGCCTTCCTTCGTGTTGTTCAATCCGGGACGTGAGTCGGAGCATTCAAAATGCCTCAGAATATTGACTTTGGAGTTCATTTTTTGAGCCGAAACATAAAGCCGCGTAAAAAACTTGCAAAACTTCAATTTTCGGATACGCTCTTGGCAGGATTGTAAATAGATGCTGATCGAGTTTTCAATAGCTAACTTTCGCTCTTTCAAAGAGAAGGTCACTCTGTCGATGGAAGCATCATCTGACGATTGGCTCGAAGAAAGTAACGTTGCCATGGTGGCGGACCAGCGTCTCCTGAAATCAGCCGCCATTTATGGCGCAAATGCGAGCGGCAAATCCAATTTTCTCGCAGGCATGGAAATCTTTCGCCAGTTCGTCCAGAATTCATCAAAAGAATCACAAGCGGGCGAGAAGATTCCAGTGATTCCGTTTCGATTGAATACGGCGACGGAGTCGGCGCCCACCCATTTCGAGATTGTGTTTCTTCAGAACGGCGCGCGTTATCGCTACGGCTTCGAGGCGACCGCTGAGATGATTCAGGCGGAGTGGCTCTTCAGCCAGAAAGATTCCATTCGAGAGACCCGGCTTTTCACTCGCGAAGGATCAACTATCGAGGCGTCGGTGGAGTTCAGAGAGGGCAAAGGGCTTGAGGCCCGCACCCGGCCAAATGCGTTGTTTCTCTCGGTTGTTTCTCAGTTCAATGGCGGCATCGCGGGCGAAATCATGCGGTGGATGGAACGATTCAGAGGCATCTCGGGTTTGGATGATGTCAACTATTTAGCGTTCACTTCGCAACTGCTCCAAGATGCGCGACTCGGCCCGAAGATCCGGGGCTTGATCCGCCGCCTTGATGTGGGAATTGAAGACTTGCAAACCATTGAACTTTCCGTAAGTGAGCGCCTCAAGTTGTTGCCAAAGGACTTTCCAGAGCATTTGCGCAAGGAGGTTCTGGCATCGCCGGGCGCCTTCATGATAAAAACCTTGCACAAAAGGTTCAGTGAAAAGAACCAGGTGTGTGAAAACGTTGAGTTTAATTTCAAGAACGAGGAGTCAGCCGGCACGCAAAAGTTAGTAGCGATGAGCGGGCCGTTTCTTCGTACGCTGGAAGATGGTTCCGTTCTGTTTGTGGACGAATTGGAGGCGCGGTTGCACCCATTGCTGACGAAAGCGCTGGTTGGGCTTTTCAACGACCCCGAAAACCAAAAGACCGCGCAACTCATTTACGCCACGCACGACGAAGGGTTGCTGGATTCTGCCCGCATCCGTCGGGATCAAGTTTGGTTTGTTGAGAAGGACGAGATTGGCGCATCCCGGCTTTTCAGTCTCGCCGAATTCAAAGTGCGCAAAGAGGCGAAATTCGGGAAGGAGTATCTGCTTGGGCAATTCGGGGCCGTGCCGCATTTGCGCGATCCGCAGGGAGCGCTGACCAATGTCAAATAATCTGCCAAAACCTTGGGAACGACGGCAGGCCAACGGTCGAATCACGGCGGTTCGCAACCGCCGGCGCGTCTTGATTCTTTGCGAGGACTCAAAAAGCGCGCGGCTGTACTTTGAAGGATTCAAGGCTGATTATGGAGGGCGTCTCTCCAAGCTCTTGAAGTGCAAATACGATAAAGCGGACGATCAAATTTACGCCAGGTTGGAATCCCTTCAGCCGACGGCCATGAAGAGCTCCCGACGGTTGAAGATGCACTGGGTCGAGGTGGGGAGGCGATGGCCCCCGGAAGACGCGAACCCTTCGACCAACATCCATGAGCTGGTCGAATTCCTCAACGCGTTCAAAGAGATCGGTCCTGCTGATGCCGATTGACGAGATGCGGATTGGAGCAAGGTGATATTTTGCAAGAGTGGACAACCATCGCCGCCAGGAGCGGCAGCAGCGCCAGGCCCAGCAGTAAGAGGCAAAGGGCGTTGACTTGGGAGTTGTGGCCGTAGTGGAGCAGGTTGAAGATGCGCAGGGACAGGCTCTCGCCGCCCGGCGGCACGATGAGCACCAGTGTTTCCACGTCCCATAGACAAAGCAGGTAGGTCACGTACCAGGCGGCGGCCAATTGCGCTGAGGCTTGCGGCCAATGGATGTGCCGCAAGGTCTGCCACGCGCCGGCTCCCTCCAGCCGCGCCATCGCCAACAGGGTGGGGTCCGCCGACCGGATGGCGCGCGCCGCCGTGTTCCAACCCAGCGCGGCGTAGCGCAGGGCGAAGGCCAGGATGACGATGGCCGCGCTTTGATATATCGCGCCCAGGCCGCGCCGGTTGAATATCCAAATCAATGCGATGCCCAGCAAGACGCCCGGCACGAAGAACGGCAGCCACAGCGCCGAGTCCAATCGCCGCCGCCATGTCAACAATGCGAATATCAAGACGACGGTCGCCGACACGGCCGCAAACAGGAACGAATGATAAAGGGCCGAGCGCCCCGCGGCCAGGGCCGGAAGGAATTCCTGCCACGTCTTGCGGTTTCCCGCCAATTGCCAGAGCGGAACGCCCAGGGAAAAGCCCGCCAGCACACAGGCGGCCCCGCCCCCGGCCCGATGCCACGCCGCGCCCAGTTGCCGGCGGAGGGCGCGGGCGGCCGGGGGATTGGATTGCCAGGACCAGGAGGTTTCGCCGCCGCGAAAGCAGAGCATCAGAAGCAGTGGCGCCAGGATCAGCGGCCAACTCAGGGCCAGGGCGGCGCCATAGTCGAAGGTGGTGTTGAAGCGCACCCACACTTCCGCCGGAAACACCTTGACCTGCAACAGCGCCGGGACGGCGAAATTGTTGAGCGTCAGAACCAGCGTGAGGATGGTTGACTGCGCCAGGGCTGTCCGGGCCAGGGGCAGCAGAAGCCAGCGCAGGAGGAAGCGGCCTTCAAGGAGGGGATCGACTTCCAATTGGGCCGCCTGAACGCGCCGCCATGCCGCGGAGACAAAGAGAAATGAAAGGGGCCAATTGAGCAGCGCCAAAATCCAGATCGCGCCGCCCAGCGAGTAAATGTTGACTGGCAGCCAATGGCGCCAGAGGCCTTTTTCGCCCAGCAGTTCCATCCAGCAATTGACGACCAGGAACGGAGGCAGGACCAGGGCGGCGACGGCCGCGGCCAAAAAGATCGCGCGCGCCCGGCCTTCCAGACAGGCGAACCAGAGAGCGGCCAGCAATCCGCCGGCCACGGCGCAGACGGTCGCGCCGCCGCTGACCAGGAGGCTGTTCCAAAGCAGCGGCCAATTCAAACGGTCCTCCGATGGTAATACCACCACTCAAACAACAAGACCGCCAGCGCGCCGGCGGCAATCCAATGCCACATTTCCACGCTGGCCGGTCTGATTTCGGTGGCGCCCACGGTGTTGAACTTGCCCATGCGCAATTCCTCGCGCGGTTTTGTGTTGCTTTCCGCCGCGTCGAGCACGTTGACGCAAAACGCCACGTCCGCCGCGCCGGCCCGCAAGTGGTAGATTCCCTGTTTCGCGGTGTGGCCAAAAACAATTTCCTTGCCGCCCGGCGCGATGGTTTCACTGGCGCCGCCGGGCAGGATGATTTCGGCGGAAGCGATGGGTTGGGCCGTGGCGTAGCGGAAAGGCTCCCCGGCGTGCAGCATCAACTGCTGTGATTTTGCCGCGGCGGGGTTGAGCCACTCGACGGCGTTGGCGATGAACATCGGGAAGGAAATCCGCAGGGGCCAGGTGCTTTGCAGGGTGTCGAAGCCTATCCAGATGATCTTCTGGCGGGACAACTCCCCCGCCAGGATGAGCGGCGTCTGGGGCGCATCGACCAGCGGCACCGCCCAGCCCGGCGTCTTGACCGCGAGGGTCTGGCTGATTTGCACGTTGTCCAGGTTGATGTAACGCAGCAAGGGATGCGTGTTTTTCCAATCCACCACCGCCGGCGCGTCGAGATTGGTCCAGCCGGAGTCGAATAAATTTGTATTGACCACATGGATGGCGAGCACGGACGCCTTGGGCCAGACCGGCGGCGTGAGGTCGTCCAGCGCCACGATGTCGAATTTCCCGGTGTCATCGGGCAGCGCGGTGGCGGCGGTCACCTCGACGCGGCCGGAGGCGCGCAGGGCCTTTTCCAGGAAGCGGTTGCCGTGGGAGAGCAGCAGGATTTTGACCGGCTGCGGCAGGAGGCTGACGATGGAGGCCTGGTTGTCGGCGGCGAGGTCATCCTGGGCGTCGATGCGCACGGTGAAGATGCCGTCGCGCTCCTGTGTGGCGGTGAAGACCTGGGGCGAGGTTTCGCCGGGACCCAGATTGAGGGGCCGGGTGTCAACAACCTGCTGATCGAAGAGGAGTTCCAGAACGGTTTGGCGGGCGTTGGTGGAGAAGTTGACGACGCTGGTGTAGATGGCGCGCTCCTGGCGGTTCTCCGGGTTTTCGCGGATGTCCAGCGTGGTGATTCCCACGTTGTCACAGCGCACCCCGGAGCGATGGTAGGTGACGCGCAAGCCTTTGCTTTCGAATTCACTGAGGTCCCCCGCCGCGCCGTCGCTGAAGAGATGGATTTCCGGCGATTGTTTGTCGCGAACCAGGGTGTCGGCCAGCTTGAGCGCCTCGGTCAGGCGCGTGGGCGAGTCGGTCACCTGGCAATCGCGGAGGGCGCGGCGCAGGGCGGCCTTGTCGGCGGTGGCGGATTGTTTGACGACGGTATTGCCGGCGGCGAGCAAGACGAGCATTTGGTCCTGGTCCTTGAGGCTGTCCACCAATTCAAGCGCCTCGGCGCGCGATTTCTCGAACCGGGAGGGTTTCTCATCGGTGCTTTGCATGGAAGCGGAGGCGTCAAGAATGATCACGCGCAGGCCGCTGGCGGCGGCGTGCCCGGCGAAGTAGGGGCGGCTCAAGGCCAGGATGGCCAGGACCAGCAGGAGCAGTTGCAGGAGCAGGAGCCAGTTGTGGCGGAGCCTTTGAAAGGGGGCGTTGGCCTGGGTGTCGGCCAGAAACTTCTGCCACAAGACAGTGCTGGAAACCAATTTGACCAACCGCCGCCGCTTGAGCAGGTAAAAAACCACCACCACCGGCAAAATGGCGGCGAACCAAAACGCTCCTGGCGCGAGGAACCTCACGTATGCGCCAAGTCTTAAGACTAACGCCTAAAGTTTAAAGTCAAAAGCGTCAGAAATCGGCAGGAGCCTCGCCGAGCTTCGCTAAGGACTCGATTCGACCCGGTCTGTTAGCAGGGCGCTGGTTCGATCAAAAAGCCAAATCAGGTCAGGAGTCCGCGTTCCAATAGGAGAGGAAGGGCTCTGGCCGGTGGTGCAATGCAGGACGGTGGGATCTGTCCATCTCCTGATTTGGGAGTGGCCGTCACAAAAAGATACGCCGCAAGAGTTGACGTGATAGCAGGCGGGGCAATCGACCCACCCGTCATTGCTGGGAACATTGAGAAAGTATCCGTCGTTGATGCTGTAAGGATTCTCATCTATGAAGAGCCAGATATTAGCGGGACCCGGCACCGTGAGGTCGCCGGTCTTGATGTAAACGCGATACCCGTAGCCCGATTGGTAAGCGCTGAGGGCGTTGGCGGAGGGGTTGATCCAAGCGTTCATGGACATGCTGCGGCTGCGGTCTGTGCCAGGGCCGCCCATGGGATAAACTGTGCCATTGTTATAGGTGCTTTTGTCGGCGGGACAGCGGTAAACGCCGGGACTGCCGACATAAGGATATAACAAGCCCGCCTTGATCCAGCCGCTGTTGGTTTGTTCGCCCGCAATGTCCGCGCCCTGCGACACGTCGTTTGGACACCATTGCAGATTCACACCGGGAGTAGGCGCGTTTGCGGTGCCCCCCGGCGTGTCGCCGTTGTTTCCGTTGAGGACGAAGTAATCCCTGCTGTCGCCAGCGTAAGCGATCCAACCCAGCGTCAGTTGTCGGAGGTTGCTGATGCATTGGCTGCCTAGAGCCTGGGCCTTGGATTTCGCCAGTGCTGGCAGGAGCATCGCCGCCAGAATGGCGATGATGGCGATGACAACCAGCAGCTCAATCAGGGTAAAAGCCCGCTTTTCAGACTTCGCTAATGATATTTTCATACAGCAATATGTGATTCAGGAGGCAAAGTACCGTCCGGCCCATGCCTTTGGAATGGCTAAAATTGGCCAGTGCATGGACATTATTGACTTCAATGTGAATCCATCCTTTCGGGATTGGGCATCTATCTTCGATCTCATGGCTTTTCAAGCGTACTCCTTGGTGAGAACATTGTCGTTTTCGATGCCTGCGCCTTTATCGTTGATTTCATGCTTTTTGAAAAACTACCCTTCCCCGGCCTGAAATGCAATGTGCGTTTCGATGCACACCCCAGCGCCTTCCTGGTCATACGAAGGATATCTTGACAATTCTCGGTCCCGCCGATTACGATGACCGCCGTCGCTATGAAATCCATGATATCTATGAAATCATCGAACCAACCCAAAATATTCCTCATCACCACCATCCTGCTCGCCGGCTTCATCAGCCCTCTCCATGCCGCCGACGTCTCTGGCAAATGGAAATCCGAGTTTACGACGCAGTACGGCCAGATGAAATACTCCTACGAATTCAAGACCGACGCCGGCAAAATCACCGGCCAGGCCATCCGTGACCGCGACGGCGAAACCGCCACCAACCTCGTGACCGAGGGGACCATCAAGGACGACGCCGTTTCTTTCGTCGAGCAGGCCAAAATCCAGGACCAGGATATTCGCATCGAATACTCCGGTAAAATCACCGGCGACGAAATGAAATTGACCCGCAAAGTGGGCGATTTTGGAACCACTGAAATCGTGGTCAAACGGGAAAAAGCCGCGCCGGCTGCCGCCTCCATCGCGGGCAAGTGGCGCTCGGAATTTGACACCCAAATCGGACTCCAGAAATACCTCTACGAATTCAAGCTGGACGGCGACAAGATCACCGGCACCGCGATCCGTGATTTGGACGGCGAAAAGATCTCCAGCAACATCAAAGGCAAGCTGACCGGGAGCGACATTGCTTTTAACGAACCATTGCAGATGGGAGACCAGGCAATCGACATCGCCTATTCCGGCAAAGTCACAGGTGACGAAATGAAGCTGACCCGCAAAGTCGGCGAATTCGCCACGGAGGAAGTCGTCGCTAAACGTGTCGTTGAGCCGGCCGCCAAATAGCGCTTGGGCGGGCTTTTGCACGATGCGGGCGGAAGAATTGGTGGGCCAGGAGTGGGCCGAGTGGTATCGGCTTACGCCCGTGGAACGCTGGCTGGAAAGCGAGAAGCTCTGGCAGACTTATCTTGCGCTGGGAGGCTCCCTTGATCCTGAACCCGATACGCAAAGTCCTTTCTTCGATGCGCGCGCGCCGCGTCCGCGCCCTGCTCATGGGCGGACAAGCGTGCGTGTTTTACGGCGCGGCCGAGTTTAGCCGGGACATCGATTTCGCCATTGTAGCGGACGTTGCCAACTTGGCGCGCCTGCGCCAGGCGCTGGCCGACTTGGACGCCGAGTTGATTGCGGTTCCGCCCTTTGCCCACAAATTCCTCCGGCGCGGCCATGCCCTTCGTTTCCGTTGCCGGCATCCGGAGGCTCTGCGGATGCGAGTGGATGTGATGGCCAAAATGCGCGGCGTCGATCCGTTCTCGGCGCCGTGGCGGCGGCGCACGGTGATCGAGTTGCCGGATGGAACGAAGTGCGATTTGCTTTCCCTGCCCGATCTTGTCCAAGCCAAGAAAACCCAGCGCGACAAGGATTGGCCAATGATTCGCCGCCTGGTGGAGGCGCATTATTTTCAGAACCAGGACCGTGCCACGCCCGCGCGCGTCTCTTTCTGGCTGCGGGAACTGCGCACGCCGGAGCTTCTCTTGACACTGGCCCGCGCCAACGGCCCGTTGTGCCGGCGGCTGGCGGCTGGACGGACGTTGCTGGCCAAAGCGGCCGCAGGAGACGCCGAGGCGCTGGCGGCGGCCTTGAACCAGGAGGAAGCGATGGAGCGCGAGCGCGACCGTTCTTACTGGCACCCCTTGCGCCGGGAGTTGGAAGCTTTGCGACACCCCAAGAGGATGCAGGGCGGCTGAGGGCACTTTAAAGAAATCAGTTTGGAACATGAAACAAAACACACGACAAAACTTGATGGTATGCACGGTCGCGGCAGTGATGTTTGGGGGGGCCGCCTGGCTTATCCCGGCGTCGAAAGAACCGGGCGTTTGGTGGTTCCGCGTTGGCGGAGCTGTCGCTTTGGTCTTGATAATCGCTTACTACCTGTGGGCTTCTCGACGCAAGGACCTCGCACCGGATTTCTTCCAACGGTATCAGCAGTTTTTTGAGAAGGATGGTTTCGCGTTCGTCGTAGGAACGGAAGTGAGTGCGAACACTTGCCAGCTTTGTGTTTACTTCCAGAATCGCTACGAGCGAGGTTGTGATGCAACGGTCATGCTTCGGACCTCCGAGCGTTTCCTGGCGCCGCAACGAAATCTTCCCGACGCGACGGTTTCGCTGACATGCGAACCTGGCGCGTTTGGCAAAACGATTTCCAACTGGCCATTGCCGGTGGAACTCCAGGGGAAGAAGGTCTTGGTTGATGTTATGGCGAAGCGGAAGTACCGAAAGGGACGGGGAAAATTGATTCGATTTCGCAGCGGTTTAATGGTGGGTTCGGTGCCTGGTTCCGCAGTCTCTGACGCGTTGAAATTCTTGGGTGTATTTGGGGGGATTCACGGCGGCCGGTCGGCACGAGCGGAAATATTGCTGCCATCCGGCGTGGCCTCGAATATGGATGTTGTGGCCGAAGGGAAAACACAGACGCTTTGGAAACTCGGAGATCCTATACCCGCTGACATGAAACCTGCGAGCAACCTCCGGTCTTGAGCTAAACTCGAGAATCTGTTCGAGGAAGGACTTTGGCGCGGGAGAGCAGGGGGCCGGTCATGGCTGTGGTGAACAGGGCCATGATGACGAGCATGGTGAAAAGGGGCGGCGTGAATACGCCCAGGTCCAGGCCGAGGTTGAGGACGATCAATTCCACCAGGCCGCGCGTGTTCATCAATGCGCCCAGCACAAAGGAGTCGTGCCAGTTCAGTCCGGTGAAACGCGCGGTGATCATCGTGCCGCCCAATTTGCCGAGTGTCGCCGCAAAAATGATCCCGGCACAGATGCTCCAGGCATTCCAATCGTGCAGCAGGCCGAGTTGGGTGCGCAAGCCGGTGAATGCGAAGAACAGCGGAAGGAGAAGCGCGGAAGTGAAATTTTCAAGTTTCCCCCGGAGATGGAAACGAAACTCCGCATTGGCCGGCATGATAACCCCGGCGAGAAACGCGCCGAAGAGCGCGTGGATGCCGATGATCTCAGTGAACAGCGCCGAAGAAAAAACCAGGATCAACATGGCCACGACGATGCCGGGTCCCGGAGCCGTTGCATGATAGGGGCGGGCCTGGATGAAATGATTCAACCACGGTTTGACCAGGAAGCTCAGGGCCGCGATAAAGGCCAGAGTCAAGAGGATCGTTACGACGGAGGCTTCCAGGCCGCCGGCTTTCACAACGGCCACCACCAGGGCGAGACCGCACCAGGCCGTCAGATCGCCGATGGCGGCGCACGTCAGGGCCAGGCTGCCCAGCGGCGTCGTGGTCAGGCCGCGCTCCTGGAGGATGCGGGCGAGCACCGGAAAGGCGGTGAGGCTCATGGCGATTCCCATGAATAGGCCGAAGGGAAGAAAGGAAACTTCGGGCGGCGCCAACGGCCGGTGGAACCGGTGGATAAACAGGGCAAAGACCACCCCCAGAAAGCATGGGAGTATAATGCCGACATGACTGACCATAAGGGCGGTGTCGGCCTGGCGGCGGGCTTGATGCAAATCCAGTTCCATGCCCACCAGGAACATGAAAAGGATGACCCCCACTTGGCTCAAAATTCTCAATGCGCCCAGCGAGTCGGCGGGAAAGACGAACGCAAAAAAATGCGGAAACAACCCGCCCAGGACGGACGGTCCCAAGACAACGCCCGCGACCATCTCGCCGATGACTGCCGGTTGCCCGGCGCGGGCCGCCGCGGCCCCAAGAATCCGGGCCAGCAGGACGATGAGAATGAGTTGAAGGAGCAGCAGACTGAGCGGTTGCCGCAGGTTGTCGCGCACGAGCAAGGCCGCCTGGACCATGCCGGACGGCTGACCTGTCATCCGCGCCGGAGCGGATTTCCGGGGCGGTTCCGCTTGTCTTCCCGTCCAGATGGCGGCGCAGATGCCGGCCCCGAAGACCAGGAGAGCCAGCACGTAAGCCAGCGCGATTTTCCGCATGATCATTATCGACTAATCAATAGCGCATTCACGCCGCCTTTTCCAGTCCGGGGAATCCGCCTCTCTGAATTAGTTTCGTTTCAGTCTGCGACGACCGCGGATGCAGATGTCAGTCCCGCCCCCCCCCTCTGATATTGAGAAAGTGTTGCTTTACGCAATTGGTATTGTATGTTGCCATGGTGGCCGGTCAAGGGCGGATGTTCATTGACATAGGCCGGTTTNNCTTGTGCATGATAAAAAGCGGGGTTTCGCCCGTTGGCTGCGCTCCGTGACCGTGCCGGCTTCTTTACTCCGGCGCCGGAATGCTCTACCGTGGCGGGCATGGTGAACAGTTTGTCCACAAGGGAAGTAGCGGAAGCGCCGGCGCGCCCGGAGGCGATGCGGCGCGCGGGCCGCGTGATAATACGGTGGACTGAGGACGTTCGGGGCATGGGGGCGTTTCTGCTCATCACGCTGGGGGTTGCGCTCTCGAAATCCAACACGGCCCGGGCAGTCATCCGTCCGGCGATCCGCGCGCAGGTTGTCAGGGCGGGCGTCGATCTGCTGCCGATGGTCGCGTTTCTGGCGTGCGCCCTGGGACTGGCGGTGATTGGGCAGACGGTGTTTCTCCTCAACCGTTTCGGGGCGGAGAATTACGCCGGGATGGTGATGGTGACGGTGGTGGTGCGCGAGCTGGGGCCGATCGTGGCCGCGCTGCTGGTCATGGCGCGCGTGGGCGCCGCCAACGTCGTGGAACTGGGCACCGCCCGCGCGTTGGGGGCGGTCGAGGCGCTCGATGCCTTGGGCATTGATCCGATTCATTATCTGGTGGTGCCGAGGGTGATCGGGCTGGCGCTGGCGATATTCTCGCTGACCATCTATTTGATTTTTATCGCGTTGGTCAGCGGTTATCTCTTTGCCTTTATTGAACAAGTGCCGCTGGAGCCGGGGAAGTATTTCGCGCAGTTGGCCGACGCGTTGCTGTGGCAGGATTTTGTCCTTTTGGCGCTCAAGACGGTTTGCTACGGGATGTTGATCGCCATCATCACCTGTTACCAAGGGTTGGCTGCGCCCTTGCGCTTGGACGAGGTCAGCCGCGCGACCACCAAAGCCATAGCGAAGTGTGTGGTCGGGATGGTCCTGCTCGATGCGGTGTTCATCGTGGTGTATCTGGTCGTCTGATAATCTCATGGCGCAAGAAATTTCTCAATCTTCCGCGACTTTAATCGAGGCCGTCGGCGCCAGCGTCCAACGAACATCCTCGCACCGGGTCGTCATTGAGGACGTAAATTGGCAGGTTGGCGCGGGCGAGTACTGGGTGGTTGGGGGACGGCACGGATCGGGCAAGAGCGCGTTTCTTGCCACGATGGCGGGGTTGCAACGGCCCGGGGCCGGGGTGATCCGGCATTTTGGCCGGGAGCTTGCGGGGCTTTCGGAGCCGGAATCCATCGCACTGCGCAAGCGCGTGGGCTTCGTCTTCAAAGGGGGCGGACGCATGTTCCCGGATTTGACTGTGGCTGAGAATGTCGCGCTTCCCTTGCGTTACCATCGCGATTGGGCTGGAGGGGAGGCAATCGACGCGATCCAAGGCCTGCTCGAAGCGACGGTGTTGACTGGGCTTGCCGACGGGACGGCGCAATCGTTGACGACAGGCTGGCAGCAGCGGGTGGGGCTGGCCCGGGCGCTGGCGCTGGAGCCGGAGGTATTGTTTTTGGACGAGCCGGTGGCGGGATTGGAAGCGAGCCATCGGATGTGGTGGCGCGATTTCCTGGAACAATTGTCCCAAGGCGCCGGGTGGGCGCGGGGCCGCAAGATGACGCTGATCGTCGCGACGAGCGATTATTCGCTTTGGGGCGGAGCGCGGCGTCATTTCGGCCACCTCAAAGACGGGCGCTGGGATTGCCTGGGCGAGCGCAGTGAGATACCGGAAATGAACTAAACCGCATTAAGAAGAAACATCTAATCACACCATGCCACTTCAAGACTTGACTCCCCAATTGCGAACACGGCTGGGCCGTGCGGAAAGAATCGTCGGCTTGTTCGTCACCATCGCCATTTTCATTCTGCTATGCGGATTTGGTTTTTACCTTTATTCCACGGCGCAAAGCCGGGGCTGGTTCATCACCAAACTCAATTACGCGACGGGCCTCAATGACGCATCGGGGTTCAATCCTGGGGACCCCGTTCGTCTGATGGGCTTCAACATAGGCGAAGTGACCAAGATAGTGCCCAACGACCCCACGGCGACGCGCGGGGTCACGATTTTTTTCAACATCCGGCAGTCTTACGACGGCGTGGATTACTACGGCTACATTTGG
Source organism: Verrucomicrobiales bacterium (assembly GCA_003138485.1). GTDB lineage: Bacteria > Verrucomicrobiota > Verrucomicrobiia > Limisphaerales > Palsa-1400 > PLGF01. The sequence continues at coordinate 98,677 of PLGF01000152.1, forward strand.
TGGGACTCCAAGGTGCGGGTTGGTTCTGATTTTCTGGGCCATCGTTTTCTGGAGGTGGAAAAAGGCAAGTCCGGTGCTCCGACGGTGTTCAATGACGCGAAGACGGGGGAGTTGCTGGTCATGAACCGCCGTTTGGCTTGGGGAAAGTTCAAGGAATTGTACAAGGAAAGCCGGGCCTTGCCGGAGAACGCGGGTTTGCCGGAAGAAGCCATCACCAATATCGCCACCAGCAACCTTATGGCGCTGATCAAGTCGCAGCCGGGGGTGTATTATACGAACGCCTTTCGAGCCAGATACAACCAGCCGGTGGATTTGAAGGCCGGCAACTATTTCTGGATTCCGCCTATCGACGAGCCGGGTTTGTCAGATCGTTTGGACGCAGTGGTGGCGACGGTGGAACGGGCGCTGCCCGGCATCTTGAGCCTGACCAATCAAATCGCGGCGGTCCTGACCAGCGCCCATACCGCGGTGGAACAGGTGAACGCGACGCTGGCTGCGACGCATCCGACGTTGACCAATCTGGCGGTGATAACCGGGAACCTGCGCGATCCGAAAGGTTCGCTGGGCGATTGGCTGCTGCCGACCAACGTGGCATCGCAATTGGAAGTGACGTTGCGCGACGCGCATGAAACGCTGCAATCGGTCCACACGACAGTGGACAGCGCCGACACGAACGTGACCCTGCTGGCGACGGACCTCGATCACACATTGGTTCATCTGTCAGATTTGACCAGCAACCTGGCGTGGCAAGTGCAAATCAACACGAACCTTGTGGGCGAGATTTCGACAACGATCACGCATGCGGACGATCTGATTGAGGGATTGAAACGGGAATGGTTCCTGCGCTCCGCGTTCAAGAAGAAACCGGCCCAAGCCGCCGGAACTGCGCCAGCCGCCAAACCGTAAGTGGCAGAGCAACTGATAACGGTGGAAAGCGGCGATATTTCGTAAATCGCTTGCGAGATTTCGTCAGTTTGGATGAAATCGGAATCCTTCTGCTTTTCCAAAATGCTTTGGATTCAATGGGTTGCGCAGACTTGCGTCTCTGGCACGCCTCATGCCATACTGAACGGGTATATTATGAATACGCACAGTCCATTTGTTCCTCAGGGCACGACACCTCCTCGTGATAAATCCGGTCTTTATTTCAAAGTCTTGCTGATCGCGGCGATTCACGTTGGCGTCATCAGCGGGATGCTTTTGCAAGGCTGCAAGGACACTGCGGAGAAGCAATCCAAGGACAGCACGACGAATTCCGCCGAAGCGGGCTACGCCGTGGCGACCAACGCGGACACCAATTCGCCAGTCAGCATGGCGACCCTCTCGAACAACCAATTGACCGTTGGACTGCCGGCCGCTCAGACGTCGGCGCCGCCGCAGTTCGTGGCGACAAATCCACTGCCGCCCCCGGTGGCCGTTGCCGCCCCGGCGTCCCCATCGGGTGATTACGCCATCGTTCGCGGAGACACCCTGGCCGCCATTGCAAAGGCGCAACACATTTCGTTGAAGGCGTTGATGGACGCCAATCCGGGGGTGAACGCGAAGCGGCTGCAAATCGGGCAGAAGCTGCAGATTCCTGGGGCGGCCGCATCTGTGGCGTCGTCGCCTGTGGCGGAATCCGCCGAAGCCGGCGGCTCGGTCTATGTTGTGAAAGCGGGCGATACGTTGGCCAAAATCGCCCATCAGTGCGGCATTTCCTATAAACGGCTCATGGCATTGAACGATCTCAAGACCACGTCCATTCGAGTGGGGCAGAAACTCAAGACGCCTGCTCCGAAAGCGGCAGCCGCTGAGGCTGCCCCGGCATCGGCTGCAACAGCGCAACCGGGACCGGCGGCAAGTTCCACGTCTGTTTCCGCGACAGCCGCGCCCGCGCCAGCTTCGACGAGAAGCGCCGACTGACGGAACCGATTTCACTTTCCGTTTTCCCGCTGCATGCGCAAGCGTTCAAGTGGACGTGGTGGACCCTGTGGGCATTGTGGACTTCTCGGACGGTGTGATGTGCCGGGGAAAAATTCGGAGTGGACAATTGGCCGGGGAGCGCGATACAAGGAGCGCATGACTAAAAACTTCCTTTCCAACTATGTGTCGTTTTTGTGGCGGTTGCCGGCGCTGGTGGCGGTGTGTGTGCCGTCTCTGAGGGCGGGCGCGCAGGCGGTTGCGCCGGCAGAGCGTTTCTCGCTGAACGCGGGGTGGCGCTTCGAGAAAGGGGACCCTTCTGACGCGGCGGGGAAATTGAGTTATACGGCAATCAAGGAGTGGGTGGATGCCTCCGGCGCCGCCTTCACCACGAATGTGGAAGCCGAGTTCAAGACCAAGCCGGAGGGCGATCCGGGCGGGGGCGTATCGTTCGCGCAGAGCGGCTTTGATGACGGGCAGTGGCGATTGCTCAACCTGCCGCATGACTGGGGAATTGAAGGGCCGTTCAAGCAGGAGTATCCCGGCGATACTGGCAAGCTGCCGTGGTGGGGCGTCGGATGGTATCGGAAGCACCTGGCTGTTCCGGCGTCGGACCAGGGGCGGCGAATTTTCTTGGATGTCGATGGAGCGATGGCTTACGCGACGGTTTGGCTGAATGGGCATTTCATGGGCGGCTGGCCTTATGGTTACGCTTCGTGGCGGGTGGATTTGACGCCCGGGATCAAGTACGGCGGGGACAACGTAATCGCCATTCGTCTGGACAACCCGCAAAGCTCGTCGCGGTGGTATCCGGGCGGCGGGATTTACCGGAATGTCTGGCTGGTGAAGACGGCGCCGATCCATGTGGTGCAATGGGGCACTTACGTGACGACGCCGCAGGCCGGGGCCGCGGAAGCGACGGTGAAGGCGCGGGTGAGTGTGGAAAACGATTCGGACGCGGAGAGCACTGTGGCGGTCAAGGATGAGATTTACGAGTTGGGGGCCAACGGCGCGAAAGGGCGTTCGATTGGGGCGATGGCAACGGGCAATGTGAAGATTGGGGCGCATCAAACGGGAACAACGGAACAGACGCTCACGTTTGGACATCCGCGCCTTTGGAGCATCGAGAAGCCAGACCGTTACGTTGTGGTGACGTCGGTTGAAGAGGGTGGGAAGGTCGTTGACAGGTACGAGACGCCGTTCGGGATTCGGACGATTGAGTTCACGGTGGAGAACGGATTTACGCTGAACGGGAAGCGGGTGCAGTTGAACGGCGTATGCGACCATCACGACCTGGGGGCGCTGGGAGCGGCGATCAATACAAGGGCGTTGGAGCGGCAGGTTGAGATATTGAAGGAGATGGGCTGCAACGCGATTCGGACGAGCCACAATCCGCCTGCGCCCGAGTTGCTGGATGTGTGCGACCGGCTGGGGGTGGTGGTGATGGACGAGTCATTCGATTGCTGGGCGAGAAGCAAGTCGCCCAACGATTATCATTTGGTATTCAACGCGTGGCACGAAAAGGATTGGCGCGCGGAGTTGCGCCGGGATCGAAATCATCCGTGCGTCGTTTTGTGGAGCATTGGCAACGAAATCGTGGAGCAGAATTCAGAGGCGGGGTGGAAGATCGCCGGTGAGATGACGGCCATAGCGCACCAGGAAGACCCAACCCGTCCCACCACGGAAGCCTGCAGCGATACGGAGGCGGCCTACAGGGGACTCCAAAAGAACGTCGATGTCTTCGGCTACAATTACAAACCGACGGTGTATGGAAGGTTCCGGAAGGCCAATCCGAGCCAGCCGTTGTTCGGGAGCGAAACGGCCTCGTGCGTCAGCTCGCGCGGGGAGTACTTTTTCCCTGTGACCCTTAGCAAGGGCGGAGGAAAAGCGGATTTTCAGATGAGTTCCTACGATCTTTACGCGCCGCCGTGGGCGACGACGCCGGATACGGAATTCAAAGGGCAGGACCAGAATCCGACCGTGTTTGGGGAATTTGTGTGGACGGGGTTCGATTACCTGGGCGAGCCGACGCCTTATGGCAGCGACCTGAGCAACCTGCTCAACTTCACCGATCCGGCAGAGCGGGCGAAAATGCAGCAGCAGTTGGCGGAGTCGGGACGGATACGGACGCCCTCGCGGAGTTCGTATTTTGGGATCATCGATCTGGCGGGATTCAAGAAAGACCGTTTTTATCTTTACCAGGCGCGCTGGCGGCCGGAGTTGGCGATGGCGCACATACTGCCGCACTGGACTTGGCCGGAGCGGGTGGGGCAGGTGACGCCCGTGCATGTCTATACGTCCGGGGACGAGGCGGAGTTGTTCCTGAACGGGAAATCGCTTGGGCGCCAGAAGAAAGGGGCGTTGGAATACCGGCTGCATTGGGACGATGTGGTTTATGAGCCGGGCAAGCTCATGGCGGTCGCGTACAAAGGCGGCAAGAAGTGGGCAAGCCAGACGGTAGAGACAGCCGGGGAGCCGTCGAAGGTGCTCATGCAGGCCGACCGGGAGAAGATTAAGGCCGATGGCAGCGACCTTTGCTATGTTACTGTAACCATTGCGGACGCGGCGGGCCGGATGGCGCCACGGGCGAAGAACCATCTGAAATTCAAGTTGGAAGGCCCTGGAGAAATCGTGGGGACGGACAACGGGGACGCAACGAGCTTTGAGTCGTTTCAGGCGCCGGAGCGGAATGCATTCAACGGGTTGGCGCTGGTGATCGTGCGCTCCAAGGCCGGGGAGACGGGAACGATGCGTCTGACGGCCGAGTCGGAGGGTTTGAAAGACGCGACGCTCAAGATCACCGGCCGGTGAGGATGGAGGATCAGGTCTGCTTGGCCGGATCGAGAAGTTCGTCCAAGCGGGCCTTGTCGAGGCCGGAGATTTCGAGGGCGACCTGGCGGATCGTGCGATTGGAATCGAAGGCGACCTTGGCGATTTTGGCAGCTTTGTCGTAGCCGATGACCGGGGCAAGGATGGTGCAGTTGGAAAGGCTCAATTCGAGATTGTCGCGGCATTTGTCCGCGTTGACTTCCAGGCCGGCGACGCAGCGGCGGGCGAAGACATCGGAGCCTTTGGCGAGCAATTCGATGGATTGCAGGAGATTGTGGGCCATGACGGGCATCATGACGTTGAGTTCAAAGTTGCCGAAGCTGCCGCTGAACGTGATGGCGGCGTCGTTGCCCAGGACTTGAGCGCAGACTTGGAGGAGCATCTCGCACATGACGGGGTTGACCTTGCCGGGCATGATGGAGGAGCCGGGCTGAGTGGCGGGCAGGCGCAATTCGCCCAGACCCAGGCGCGGACCGGAGCCGAGAAAGCGTATATCATTGGCGATCTTGATAAGGCTGACAGCGACGGTCTTGAGCGCGGCGGAAGTTTCCACGAGCGCGTCGCGGCCGCCTTGGGCTTCGAAGTGATTTTCGGCCTCGTGAACGCTCAAACCGGTTTCGGCGGCAATGCGCTGGATGGTGCGGCGGGCGAATTGAGGGTCGGTGTTGATGCCGGTTCCGACGGCGGTGCCACCGAGGGCCAATTCGCCGAGATTCTTTTGGGCAGTCCGAAGACGGGCCAATCCATGTTGGACCTGGCTGGCATAGCCGCTGAACTCCTGGCCTAGCCGGATGGGTGTGGCGTCCTGCAAATGGGTGCGTCCGATTTTGAGGATGTCGTGGAATTCGCGGGCTTTGTTATCGAGAGCCTCATGGAGTCGGGCCAGCAAAGGAAGAAGCGAGTGTTCGATGGCGTCGAGGGCGGCCAGATGGATGGCGGTGGGAATGGCGTCATTGCTGGATTGGCCGCAATTGACGTGGTCATTGGGATGGACGAGCTTGCCGCCGCGATGGCTGCCGAGCAATTCCATGGAGCGATTGGCGATGACCTCGTTGGCATTCATGTTGGTCGAAGTGCCGGAGCCGGTCTGGAAAATATCCAGGACAAATTCGCCGTCCCATTTGCCGTCGATGACCTCCTGGGCGGCTTGAACGATGGCGGCGGCCAATTCGGGTTTGAGGGCGCCCAATTCCTGGTTGGTGAGGGCGGCGTGCTTCTTGATCAGGCCAAGCGCGCGAATAAAGCCACGCGGGAAGCGCAGATTGCTGATGGGGAAATTCTCGACGGCGCGAGCGGTTTGGGCGCCGTAGTAGGCGGAGGCGGGCACTTGCATGGCCCCCATTGAATCGGATTCGGTGCGAAATTGAGTGTCCACGAGGGCAAGAATGCGCCAGAGGGGAGGCGTTGCTCAAGCGGAAATGGGACCGAAATCAAACAAACTTCCTAGCCAGCGGCGCCGCGCCCCAGAGTATCCCAATAGCGAGACCGACGGCATGGGTCCCGTTGGCCACGTCGCCCAGAAAGCCGAACAGGCAGAGGAAGAACCAAACCAGCATGATGACGACTGTCATGGAGGAAAGGGACAAGCCCGACGCGGGGTCACATTGGCCGCGGACCCAGATGTAGCCAAAAAGGCCATAAAGAACACCGGACATGCCGCCAAAAGCGGGGCCGGCCAGGATATACTGGCCCAAGTTGGAACCCAGGGCGAGAACTGGAATCAGCAGCGCAAGTTTCCGGGTTCCCTGGCGCGATTCGACAATTGCACCCAAGTCCCGCAAAACCAGCATGTTGAATATCAAGTGCGAGGGACTGAAATGAATGAATATGGGCGTGATCAAGCGCCAGATTTGTCCCGACCGCACCTCTGGCAGCCAGCCTCTGGTCCATTCGCTGATCAGAAGCCCGCGAACGTCTCGCAGGGTGGGATTGAATCCCACAAAGAGCGTCACCAAAACACACACTCCGATGAGGGAAAGCGTCAGCGGCGTCCTGCCGGAGCTGCTCCAGATTTGATCGCTGGTGCGGACCCGCCGGGCGGTGGCGGCATTTTCGCGGCGGCGGGTTTGAGCGAGGCTGGCGGCCGCTTCGGCGGCGCGGAGATATTTGGGGTCGGAGGGGTTTTGGGTGAAGACTGCCAGGGCCTGCCGCCCGGCTTCAATATGGTCTTCGGAATGAATCCACACGGCCCATCCGTCGGAGTCGGGTTCAACTTCGTTGCGGATGTCGAGCGAGAGCAAGTAACCGGCAAAGGTCCTGGCGCTGGCTTCGTTTTGCAAATGACCAATCAGGCGCATAAATCCAGACATCACAGAGTGGCGCATTGTAGGATGAAACAACAGCAAAATCAAAAACTCCGCTGGCAAATCGCAGGATGTTTGTTACCTTGTGGCGATTCGGGAGCGCTGAAGGCCCGAACGTACTGGAGAAATATCAAATAAAGTTAATGAGACTTCGATTTATGTTCGTTCCGGGCCGCGTGGCATTGGCTCTGGGCTGCGGCTTGTCCCTCCTGAACGCCCAAGGGGCGCTGCCGACCAACAGCGAAAGCCCGGTCCAGATTCAGAGTCTGGCGCCAAGCGACCCGATTGACGCCAAGACAGACGCCAACATCGCGGAGATTACGGCGGACGTGCTGCAGAAATCCGATTATGCGCAGCATCCCTTTGACCAGGAAATCGCGGGCAGATTTCTGGATCACTACCTGGACACGCTGGACTATTCCCACATGTATTTCCTCAAGAGTGACGTTGAGGAATTTGAAAAGTATCGCACCAATCTTAACACGCTCACGCTCGAGAACCACGATATCAGCCCTTGTTGGGTGATTTTCGCGCGATTTATGCAGCGGGCCAATGAGCGCGTCAGCTTCGTCACCAACTTGCTGGCGGCGGAGACGTTCGACTTCAGCGGACAGGAACGCTTTATTGCCAACCGGCACGCATTGCCGTACCCGCAGGACATGGCACAGGCCAGGGAGTTTTGGCGCCAGGAGGTGCGATGCGAATACCTCGATCACCTGCTTTCGGCGCCCGATATTCAGTTCTCCGGCCCGCTCAGCCGCGACACCAACAGCCATGGCCCTGTTCTGGTTTCCTTGACGCGGGACAAGATGCATCCAATGGGTTTCGGCTTCCTGCCGGCATCGTTCGTGGACAAGGAGGGTCATGCGTTCGGTTTTCTCACCGTGACCGCCGATTCATCCAACGCCACCTTGCGACTGGACCTTCCCTCCGAGGCAAATCTCCGGAAGCTAACGAACGTTTTTGTTTCCAAGACCGGGGAGAAGTTGGGTGAAGTGAGCTTTCATCGCGAAAAAATTGAAACAAACGATGCCGCGCCGGCCTTGAAGGCTGCCGCGGAACCCAATCCTGGCGCGACGAACTTCGAGGCGGTGATCCGCTTGAATCAGAAGAACCTTTCGGAGATTAGCAAGACGCTCATCAAGAACTATTCGCAACTGCTGAGGAACTACAAGGAGCTGGACAGCGACCGGGTGTTCGAGATTTACCTCAATTCGCTCGCGCGCGCCTACGATCCGCACTCCGATTACATGGGCCACATGCAAACCGAGAATTTCGGAATCCAGATGAAGCTCTCGCTCTTTGGCATCGGCGCTCTTCTGGGTAGCGAGGATGGTTACTGCAAGATACTTGAATTGAAGGAAGGGCCGGCGCAAACCAGCGGCCAAGTCCATGTGGGCGACCGCATTGTCAAGGTCGCGCAAGAGAACGCGGAAGCGGTTGATGTGGTTGGCATGCCGTTGGACAAGGTGGTGGAAAAAATCCGGGGGGCAAAAGGCACGAAAGTGGTCCTGACAATCATTCCGGCGGGAGCAGCAGATTCGACGGTGCAGAGGCCAGTCACACTGACTCGGGACGAAATCAAGTTGGAAGATTCAGCGGCCAAAGCGCGCCTTTACGAAACCCCGCGCGAGGACGGCCCGCCTTTGCGGGTGGGGGTGATCGATTTGCCTTCGTTCTACGCCAACAACGACGAAACTATTAGCACGAACAGGTTTGGAAGACCGGTTTTCAAAACCGCGACGTCGGATGTGGCGCGGCTTGTCGCGCGCCTGAAGAAGGAAAATGTCGCCGGAATTGTCCTGGATTTGCGCCGCAACGGCGGGGGTTACCTGGACGAGGCGGTGCAATTGACGGGCTTGTTCATCCAACAAGGTCCGGTAGTGCAAACCAAGAGTCCAGAGGGTGAAAGTTTCACCTTCTCGGCTTACTCTCCTCCTGTCCAATATGATGGTCCGCTGGTGGTGCTGACCAGCCGCCTGAGCGCGTCGGCCTCGGAGATTTTGGCCGGAGCGTTGCAAGATTACGATCGCGCATTGATCATCGGTGATCGCTCTACATTCGGCAAGGGGACAGTGCAAGAACCGCGGCTCTTGAAGCGCTACTTTGAGATGGCGCACCTGACGCCTTCGTTTGATCCGGGAATGATTAAAGTGACGACCAAGAAGTTCTATCGCGCCAGCGGGGCTTCCACCCAGTTGAAGGGGGTGGCTTCCGACATCCAATTACCCTCCGTGTGGGATTTCGCCAGCGACGAGATCGTCGAGAGCGCGTCATCCAATGCGTTGCGGTACGACGAGGTGGCCGGCGCCGATAGACTGAAGAACTTTAACTTGGTCAAGCCTTACCTTGCGGAATTGCGGCAACTCTCCGCCGAACGGCTGGCCACGAACAAAGATTTCGCCTACATCCACCAGGACATTGACGAATATCTCAAGCAGCGAGCCGACAAAAGCATTTCCTTGAGCATGACGCAACGCCTGGCCGAGCAAAAGGAGAGGACAGACCGCGCGGAGACAAGAAAGAAGGAACGCCTTTCCCGGAAGAGATCGGACGAGAAAGTCTATGAAATCACGTCCAAGAATGTGGATGCGCCGGGGCTGCATCCGCTGGAAGTCAAAACTAATTCTGTCGCGGCTCCAAAAGCACCGGACTTCGATGATGATTCGGATTTTCCCGGCTCCGACTCTCCTAGTGACGAGGCGCTGGATCCCACGCTGGACGAAACCCGGAATATTCTGCGTGACTACGTTGCGCTGATAACGAAGGAGCCGGCTATTTCCAAGGCGCTGGCCCCCCATATTTTTATGCCGCCCGATCCGCCGTCGTCGCGCACGACGGTGCGTTGAGGGGCTTCTACTCCAGGCGCGCGCCGGCCTGGAGTGAGTGCCCGGCCAGGAATTCCGGCGCGCTCATACTTCGGCCGCCTTGCAATTGCAGTTGCTCAACCCGCAACGCGTCCGATCCGCAGCCAATGAGCAACCCGGCGCGGTCGGCTTGCAATACCAGGCCCGGAGGCCCTTGGCGCGGCTCGATTTGCGCCCGCCAGATTTTCAGCAAGCGGCGCTCCCCCTTGTCCGTCCAAAAAACATACGCGCCGGGCCAGGGAGTGAAGGCGCGCAATCGGTTTCGCAAGGCCTGAGCCGATTGCGACCAATCCAGGCGCCCGTCTTCCTTCGTGATTTTCCGGGCATAACTCGCGCCTGCCTCATCCTGCGCCCGGGCCGCCACAGCGCCCGCGATATAGGGAGGCAGCGTCGCCACGAGCAACTCCGCTCCCAGCACTGCCAGGCGGTCATGCAGGCCCGCTCCGGTTTCGTCCGGACCGATGGGTGTGGAGCGCTGGCTTAGAATGCCGCCCGTGTCCAGTCCCGCGGCCATTTTCATGATGGTGACGCCTGTTTCGGCGTCGTTGTTGAGGATGGCCCACTGAATCGGAGCGGCGCCGCGCAGCTTGGGAAGCAAGGACGGATGGACGTTGACGCAGCCGAACTTGGGTAAATCCAGAATTGACTGGGGAAGAATCTGCCCGTAAGCGGCGACGACGATGACCTCCGCGTTGAACTCCGCCAAGCGATCAATAAAAGCGGAATCCCGGGCCTTTTCCGGCTGCAAGATTGGAAGGCCCGCTTCCGCGCCCAGCTTTTTTACAGGCGAAGGCTGCGGCTTGAGGTCGCGGCCCTTTGGCCGGTCTGGTTGCGTGACCGCGGCCCGGACGATGAATTGATTGGATTGAAGGAGAGCCTGGAGACTGGCGCAGGCCAACTCAGCGGTGCCCATGAAGACGAGGGAAATTGGCATTCGATTAGGATTAAAATTAAGGACAGGAGGGCGCCACCCCAAAAGTGAAAGGCGTCCTATACCGTGTCTTTATGCCGGATTTGCACTTCAAGGATGTCGGTGAACGGAATCATTTCGTCCGCAGTCGCCTCGTTTTTGAAAACCTGGAGGTAGAGTTCGCTCTGAGTCGCGCGTGTAATGCGGCGTCCGACGAATTGGCCCCGAGCCGACTTGATCACCAGGACAAGATTCTTCTCTGCTTCGGAGGGAATGATGCGGAAGAATCCCGCGAATTTCGTCTCAAAAAAGCGGCGGTTAAACAAGTACTCGCCGCGCGCGAAAACAATAGGCTCCGGGAAATCCGCAGCCGTCTGGGCGGCGGCGTCCGGCGCGGCCTCGGCTCGCGCTCCCGGCATGGAAATGGGCTTACGCTCTTCCGCTGCCGACGGTCGGCTGGGAGGCGGGGCCTGCGGCGCGTCGCCCGGTTCCGGCGCCGCCGGAGCGGGGGCTTCCTCTTGGGGCGCTGCCTGCGGGGCATCGGCAGGCTCTTCCGACCTGGGCTTGCCCGGCATTGCCAAAAAAGCAATGGGGCTTATGACTCCGAAGACCGGGATGGCGGCCAAACCACAAACGGTGGCAAGTGGTTGGTGACGATAGCGGGCCACTTCGTAGGCCGCCAACAAGTTCGCGCCATACAAAACCAGCAATATGCACAGCCCCAGCGGACTGGCGAACAAAGCGAAGACGCCCAGACTGTGCGCGGGCCGCGACGGCGGAGCAATCGGCTTAACGACGATCTGCTTCCGCAGAGGCTCGGCTTGCGGCTGATAGTCCAGGAAGGGCTGGATCAACTCTTTGTCGTGCGGGGTTTTTGCGCCGGCCATCAATTCGCGCAACGCGGCGGGCGTCAACTTGTCCCAGCCAGTCCGAGGCAGAATTATCTCGTCATCCTGTTTGAACTGAACGCCATCCTCAGTAATGGAAACAGGATGGCCGGAAATCGTTGTTCCATCGGTCAAGGAGAACACACTGGCCGTCGCGACACCGGCGGCTGTGCTCAACCAAAAAGCCAGGATGATTCCAAACCTTCGCATTCCGTCATTCTCCATAACAAATGCCATCAAGCAAATAAAGACATTTTCAAATGAATTGCCGCACCTCAGTTTTTAAACACGTCCGGCCCGGCAGAAACCTCGCCATGCCACAATTTCGGTAGCTGGGCGACGCTCGGCGCGTGCCGCTCCCTTTTCCCGAGAAAAACCGCTCCTGAAGGGCCATTTTCCTGGAATCGCTCAAAAACATCCAAGTTCCGAGTTGCATGTACTTGACTATCAACGATTTCAATTTCAATTGACCTTCGGGAGGACTCCAGCCCCCGCGCTTTTTATCAT
>PLGF01000188.1:0-145 GCA_003138485.1 Verrucomicrobiales bacterium
TGCTGCCGCCGCCGCCGCCGCCCCCAGCGATTTCCCCTTGCTCACCGGTTCCGCTTCCTGTCCCTCCGATTCCCCCTGTCGGACCGCCACCAGTCCCGCCGACGGAGCTTTGGCCCCCGCTTCCGCCACTGCCGCCCATGCCGCC
>PLGF01000188.1:153-12780 GCA_003138485.1 Verrucomicrobiales bacterium
CCGCCGCCGCCGCCGCCGCTGCCGCCGCGCTGAGTGGCGGAACCACCCGCGCCGCCTTGGGAAAGGCCGTTGGTGAGGGTGACGTTGCTCAAGGTCAGCGAGCCGCCCGGAGCGATATAAAACAAACGCATTGGAGGCGCTCCGTTGGAACGGGCGATGACGACACCGCCGGCGCCAGCGGGTCCAATGATGGAAACCTGGTTGGTGATGATCAACGCGGAAGGGCCAAAAGTCGTAGCGCCCACCGTGGCGAGTTGAACCACGCCGGAATTGGTGGAGAAAAGGCCGTTGCTGAAAAGAATGGAGGAGAAGATTCCGCTGTCAAGCACCGCCTGGCGGAGCGAACCGGGACCGCTGTCGTTGAGGTTGACCACTGTGAACGGCAAGGAAGGCAGCAACCGCGCGCGCCGGGGGGTGGCAAGAACATCGGCTTGGACGGTGGCAAGGCCGGCGCCGTTCGTGCCAAGGCTCCAAAGAGCGCTCGCGCCCGCGTCAGCAAGGTAAAGTTTCGAGGCGGCCGGATCGAATTCGATGGCGGTGCAACGCTGGACGCTGCCGCCGCCCGTGGCCGCATAGAGAAGCGTATTCTCCGCTCCACTAAAATCGACCCGCTGCACGGTGTTGTTATTTTGAATCGTGCTGCTGGTGACATAATAAATGTATTCATTCGTGACATCCAGCGCCAGGTCCAGAGGCGCGGCCAGCAGGTTGTTCTGGACGGATGTTGCCACGCCGCCCCCTGCCAAAGGGATGCTCCAGAGAGCGTTGGCTCCGGCATCCGAGAACATGATCTGGGAATGAAGAAGGTCCAGCGCCAGGGCGGTGCAGCGGCTGACGCCGTTGCCGGACGGTCCCGTCGCGGTGAAGAGGGTTGTTGCGCCGGCTCCGGAGTAACTCACCCTTTTGATGGTATTATTGGCCTGGGTGGCGCTGCTGGTGGTCAAGTATATGTTCTGATGGACGGTGTCCAGCGCGAGGTCGGTCGGTGTTCCGGGCGCAATGGCCGCAACGGGGGACAGGCCGCTGCCGTACAGGTTCATGCTCCAGATCTCCTGGCCCGACGCGTCCAGAAGGAAGACCATTTGGGCGGAGGAATCCAGGGCAATGGCCGTGCAACGAAAAACGGTGTTGCCGCCTGTTCCGCCGGCAGTGAGAATCGAACCGAAGGCCCCGGTGCCGGGCGAGACGTAATCCACCGTGTTATTAGTCTGCGCGGCGCTGGTGGCGGCATAGAAGAGCACCTGGCTCCGGCCGCACTGGGGGGCAAGGCAGAGCGCCGTGAGAAGCAGGCGCCGCCATAGCAATCTATTTGACAATAGTTTGTTCATCAGGCTCAGGGCGCCGGCGCGGTCAACTCCGCGAAGGGAATATCCCCACCAACGCGATGATAAAGGTCACGCACAGGTACGGCTGAATGACACTGATGGGTGTGCCGCCGCCGTTGTTCTCAATCATCGTTGAATTCATGGTGGAGTTTCCGGCGGCGTTGCTGTAGTCCAGGGAGGTGCCGGTCGATTCCACGGCCGGCAAATTGCCCGACGGACCGGCTTGGTTGCCGCCGCCCGTGTTGCATTTAACCAGATGGTTGTGAACGGGCATGTTGCTAATCAACACGGGCGTGGTTTCGGTTCCCTGTTCCTGGCCGATGACGTACGAGGAGAGACCGGTTCCCTGGCCCCAATGCATCGGCACGCGGCTTTGCATGTTCGGCAAATTGAAGATTGTGGTGCCGTTGCCGCCATAGGTGGTGCCCAGGATGGCGAAGAGGGCCGCGTTCTGATCGATGGGCAGCGTCTGGCCATTGCACAAGGCCCATCCCTTGGGCGGAAAATTGCCCGTGAACATCCTTATTTCACCAATAAAAGGTTCTGACATAATTCATCCTTTGGTCTGATTTCCATTTAAACTGTGGTTCCTGGGGCGGTTAACCACCACCTGGTAGTCTATTTTGTCGGAGCTCCTCGTGTAGATGGGCACAAGGAAAACGCTGAATTGCCCCAGCGCCTCATGCGCCACCGTATAAGTATTCTGCGGCAGCAACTCGGCGCGGGAGCCTGAAAAGAAAAGCGAGAATTTTTCATTTCCGGCATCCGGAGGCGGCCGGCAGCCGGCTTTGAGAGGTTTCTCCCGGCGCATTTTCACCTCTGCCAAAGTGACTTCAATAAGACTGCCGGACTCGGCCTGAATGCGAAAGCGGGTGTTCACCTGGCTGGCCAGGGCGGAACAAGGAATCTCATGCAAAGATCGCATTTTCCAAAAGGGAGCGGATGATTGGGCCAGGACCACGGCCGGAGACGCCAAAGCCGCCGCCGTTACGGCAGAGCAATTTAATAAGAATTTACGGCGCGTTGGCACAACAGGCAAACAACAGGGTTATGATGCAAATCGCGCGTCAAAGGTCAATTGTTTTCACGGTTATTCACAAATTACTGGATGGACTGAGGCGTAATTCGCAAGTATTCAACAGTGATTTTTCTTATGCCAGCCGATCTTCCAGCCACCGCGTTGCGGCCCGAGGGGCCGGGAGATGGGCCGTTCCTGGAGGAAGTTCATGCGGGCACGCGCCAGGAGGAATTGGAGGCCTTGGGCTGGCCCGCCGCGCTGCGGGAGTCCTTCGTGAGGATGCAATTCAACGCCCAACAACAAGGCTATCGCGCCGCCTTTCCGCGCGCGCAATTCGCCATCATCTTATCGTGCGGGCAAGCGGTTGGGCGCCTGGTTCTCAACCGGGCCGAGAACGAGTTTCGACTGGTCGATATCGCCCTGCTGCCAGCGCACCGGGGCCGAGGCATTGGAACCGGACTCCTTAAAGAGATCTTGCGGGAAGCCGCTGCCGCCAGAAAGCCTGTCCGGTTGAGCGTCCTCAAGGGGCAGAGAGCCTTCCGGTTGTACCAACGTCTGGGGTTTGAAAAAACAGGCCAGGACAGCCTGCGCGACCAAATGGAATGGCGCGGCGACCGGCTTTCGCCAAAGGACATCAAACCATGTGAGCCAGCTTAACTGGAACGTTGCAGATGGAAATCAGGCCCGGCAGAAGTTGAGAGAGAATGAGCAAGACAAAATTCCGAACGAGGCCGGCATGACCAGCGCGTTGATCTGGTTCAGGATTGCGGCATCAACGGCGGATTGGGCGAGCTTTTGTTTTCGACGGACGCGGCGGCGTGACCGGATGACTGGGCCTGCGCCAACCGCACCGTTTCCAGTTGTTGGTAAACCCCGTCGAGCCATTGGCGGGCGAATAGCCGCATGCCTTCCGGAGCGGCGCGATTCTTGGCCTGTGCGTCATCCTCAAAAATCAAAGCGGGATTCTTGGCATGAAACCGGCAAACGCGCGCCACCGTCTCGGGCATTTGTTCCGCGCAGTCCGCGCCCCAATGGCGCATGAGCGAGGGCCAGACCACCCCGGGCAATTGCCGGTAATTAACCAGCCTGCCCCTTCCCGCCCGCGCCTCCTCCAAGGCTGCCTCGCCAATCCGGGCCAGGACACGGCCTCCGTATTCACTCAGGCTCATGCGTCTGAGAGATGGCTCGTCCCAGCCAAAAATGGCGGGTTCCAGCACCCCGGGAATCATCTGTCCTCCCCGCTGGCGGCTTTGCGACATGAGTACTTCCACCGGTTCGCGATAGACAAAAATCCACGGCACGGATGGAAAGGCGCGCTGGATAACGGGCAGGAACAGGGTGTGCCAGGAGTCGAATTTAACGAACATTGATTTTTCCTCCGCGTGCCGCCGCTGGCCCAAGGCATTCAACAGCCCGCGCAGCCAGAGGATGCGTTGCTCCTCCGTGATGGCGGGGTCGCGCAAATGCGAGCGCAGAACGGCATCGATGGGGCTGGCCTCGGAAATGACCACATTTTCCGGCAGCGCCGCGAGCATTCGGGAAATCAGGGTCGAGCCGCAACGCGAACCGTGAAAGATGAATCCCGCCGGCGGCAGTCCAGGGCTGGATTCGTTGAGTTCGGCCAGCGTCGCCATTGATGTCTCATGCCGGAACAGCAGATTGGCTGGGTGCCGCAGGCAGTGCCCCACGGTTTGCTCGAAAAACGGATCCGTGAACCGGAGATCGTCCAGGAATGCCCAATCGACTTTGAGGCCGTCCGGCTTCCAATGAATGCGAATGGGCACCCAACCGGCGAAGTCCTTCATCCTAAATCCACCTTTCCAGCCAGGAGCGGCGGCACTCCCGCAAGGCGGCGCGCACTTCCTGCTCCGTGAAGTTGCAATCCCGTTCCGCCCCCAGCCGCACCGCCAGCGCGACAAAACCAGGCAGGTCGGGAGTCTGTAGAAGCTGTCGGTGAAGGCTGCGGTCCGCCAGGACGAGTTGGCGGAAGCGTTCGAGATTTGGCGGGGCGATGCTCACGGCTGAACCATCGAGTCAGGAAAGAATTAGCGTTCCCAGTTGATTTATTGTGTCATCCAACTTGAGTTTGTCAAACTCCTTTTGGACGAGCTCGGTTTTGATAATCCAGAAACGGCGAATGGCGGAAGCCGGGGGGCACAACAGCCGGACTTGGAGATGGCATTTTGGTTTCCAGGATGAAAATGGTCGGGGCGGTGAGATTTGAACTCACGACCTTCTGAACCCCATTCAGACGCGCTACCAAGCTACGCTACGCCCCGACCAGCAGACCGGCCCATTGTGGCCCGGCCGCGCCGGCATTTCAACATCTTTTCCGCATCTTTTCCGCGCGCGGGGCGGGAAGAATAGGAGGCTTGAGCGGCGGGGCGGGTTGCGCTTATGCTGGCGGACAACGACGGCATGCCATCCTCCCCGGAACAAAAAGCGGACGGCCCCCCGGCGGCGCGTCCCTGGCCGCCCTGGCTGGGGGAAGCCGCCGGCATCGCTTTGCTGGCCGCGCTGCTGGAGTATTTTTTGAGCGCGTCGTGGCGGAAGTGGCCGGACCCTGTTATTGACTCCGGGCCGCAATGGTACGCCGCCTGGCGCATTGCCCGCGGGGGGATGCTTTTTCACGAGACGGCCTGGACTTACGGGCCGCTGTCCGTTTACGCCAACGGGCTGTTGTTCAAGGTGTTCGGCGCGAGCCTGACGGTCCTGTTCGCTTTCAACCTGATTGTTTACGGCGGCATCCTGGCGCTGGCTTACGGCGTCTTCCGGCGGGCCTGGGGACGGCTGGGGGCGTTTGCCGCCTGCGCGGTGTTCATTTCCGTGTTCTCCTTCTCGCACCTGACCGCCGTCGGCAATTACAATTACGCCGCGCCCTACGCGCACGAGACGACGCACGGAATGGTATTGATGTTCTTGACATTACTGGCGGCGGCGGCGTGGCAGCGCGCCCGGTCGGCGCCTCTGGCGTTTGTTCTGGGAACGTGCGGGGGGCTGTCGGCCGTGCTGAAGCCTGAGTTTATGCTTGCGGCCGGGGCGCTTGGCCTGGCCGCGCTTGCGTTGCGCGCTCTGCAGGGGCAGCCCGTTGCGTGGCGGGAATGGGCGCTGCTGGCCGCGGGCGCGGCCTGGCCGACGCTCGCGTTTGCCCTGGGCTTTGCCGCCAGCGAATCGTTTGGCCTGGCATGGGAGCACGCCTGCAACGCCTGGTGGCGGGTGCTGGTCCACCCCATCGAGGTCTCTGGTTTCGCGGCGGGCCAGCGGCTGTTCGCCGGCTTCGATCATCCCTGGCGCAATGCCTGGCTGGAGTTCAAAGACGGACTGTGCGCGCTGCTGGTTGTTGGTGCGACGTGGGGCGCCGGCTGGTTTGTCAACCGGCCGTCCGCCCTTATCCGTATTCTGGCGGCGGTTGTGCTGGGCGGGCTGGCGGCGAGCGTGCGCCTGGAGGGCGGCTGGTTTCACGTTGGGCGATGCCTGCCGTTATTGACAGCGGTTGCGCTGGTTTTTTACGGCGTCTGTCTGCGGCGCCAGTGGCGGCGGGCGGGCCGGCTGGAGCCGGAGGCTGTCATGCGATGGTTGCTGGCGGTGCTGGCGGCGGCGCTGCTGGCGCGCATGGTTCTGTTCGCGCGTGTCTATCATTTCGGCTTCTTTCAGGCGGCGGTCGCGGCGATGGTGGCCGCCGCCATGATGGTGGCTGAGATTCCGCGTTGGGCAGGGCAGGGCAGGGCAGGGAGGGCGGCGGCGGCGGCCGGGGGGTTATTGGTTTTGACACTTGGCTGCGGGTCGATTGCCGCCAAGTCCATCGCCATTCGCGCCGGCCAAACCCAGCCCGTTGGATCGGGGGGGGACCGGTTTTATGCCTTTGACCGGCAGATTGATCCCACGGGCACGCTGGTCGATTGGGTCGTGCAACGTTTGGCGGGGGCGCCGCCTTCGGCGACGCTGCTGGTGCTTCCCGACGGGCTTTCGGTCAATTACCTGACCCGGCACGTCTCGCCATTACCGGATGTGTGGATGGCCGGGACGGAGGAATCGCTGTTGGCCCATTTGCGCGCGGCGCCGCCCGAGTATGTGGCGTTGATTTCGATGAACGTCAGCGAGCACGGCATCAGCCAATATGGCGCGCCGGGAAATCCGGGGAATCTGCTGGTGGAATGGGTCAATCAGAATTATATTCCGACGGCCTCTTGGGGCCGGCCGTTTTCCGGCACGGAGATGAAAGGCGCGACGGTTCTGCGCCGGAAGCCGGCGGGCAACGGCGCAGGACCGTGAACGAATTATCTGGCTTCGGCCTGCGGGCCGTTGACGCCGCCGGTGATGTTCCAATTGTTGGTATGCCTTGCGTCATCACCCGGCCGCATGTATGGACCGGACTTCCAAACCGACTTTTTGCCGTCCGGCCCCGTGATTTCCAACTCGCAGGGAACCCTGTAGCCGCGTTTGACCCAATTGGTCTGGAGGACGGCGGGACCGGTCGAAACGATGGCAGTGACGTTGATCTTTTCAAATCCGGCTTTGATGTCTTTCTCCGCTAACCCGCCCATGACCAAACCCGCTGTTTTGTAGTCCTTGTCAATAAGGGCCTGGAAGAACGCGCGGGCGGTTTGCACGGCGGCTTGCTCATCGTTCAGGTTTCCCTGGGCGACCCCGGTCACCTGATCGAGTTGATCGGCGATTTGGACGTCCGCCGGCAGTTGGTCCCGCAAGGAAAACATCTTGTCGTCAATGGGCACATTGTAATCCAGGAACTCCGTCTTTAACTGCAAGACTTCCTTGCCGTCTCTGGTGACATAAGTCTCGATGCTGGAGATCAGGTCTGTTTTTTGGTCTATCAAGTAGATTCTCTTGACGCCGGGCATGGTCTTGGGCGTCACCACCATCCTGATCGGCTGTTCCTTATCAGTCGGTTGTTGAATATCCAGGTCAGCTTTGCCCGCCTTCTGAGCTTGCTTGAGTTGTTCGGTGACGGTTTGGGGTTGGCATTGCTCAACCATGTCTTGCATCATTTTTACGAGCTTGTCGTCATGGAGGGTCAAGAAGCCATGTTTGGTCTGGAACCAGACTTCCGTTCTCTCGGGCGTCCAGGTAATCAGCTTCGCGCCGTCTTCGGTTACCGGCTGGTAATTTCTGATTTTCGCGACGTGGCCGGATTCGTCGGACGCAACCCAGAACTCAATCGGCTCCTGGTCCTTTGCCTGATACATTTTGACGTGCAAGAAGCGAACGCCTTTGGAAGCCGCAATCACCTGGTCGAGCGCGAATGCGGTCGGGGCCGTCTTATCAAACACTAGAACGCCGGCCGCCAGCGTTGCCACTGCCACCGCGGCGGCAGTCCATCTTGTCATTGGGGTTTTCATAATCATTTTCCACAGAGCCGGCAGGAGCAAATCGCCGGCAGAGTTTTGTTTTCTTTCCGCGAGCGCGGCGTCGATGGCCCGGTACACCCGGGCGTCAAGTTCAGCGCTGGGCTTCACTTTTAAATCCTCGAACCACTTGCCGTTTTGATCGTCAGGTTGCATTTGAAAACTCGGAGTTCATCCGGGACTTGAGTTTTTCCATTCCGTAGCGGTACCGGCCCAGGACCGTGTTGATGGAGACCTCCTGTGACTTCGCGATTTGGGCGAATTTCAATCCGCCGTGATGGTGCAGCAGCACGACTTCTCTTTGTTCGTAGGGCAATTCACCAATCGCGCGCGTCAGGAGGCGGCAATCCTCGCTGAACACGGCCACGCCGTCCGGCTGCAAATCGCCCGACGCGACAGGGATTTGTTCATCGAGCGAATCCTGGCGGCGTCTGCTGTTGGCCCGGAGGACGTTTCGGGCGCCATTTGCCACGCAGGTCGCCAGATAGCCCTTCAAACTTCCCGTCAGGCGAAAATGAGGCAATCGGAGAAATGCTAAAAAGACATCATGCACAACATCTTCCGCGGCGGTCGTGTTATTCAAGAGCGAGACTGCCAGAGCCAGAAGCTCGCATTTGTGCTTATCATAGATCGTCCGCACCGCTTCGCAGTCGCCGCGGTTAAACTTCCAGATCAGCACCTTGTCTTCAACATTCACACAGCCGCTTCAAACACGATCGGATAATCAATCGTTACAGATACAACACCGGAGGCCCCGGTTTTAGTGTACGAAGATCTGAAGGGAGATCGAGCGAAAATGCTTTGCACCCGCCCCGGCGGCGGCTACAAGGCTCGCTGCATTGTGTCGCAAATGTTGAAATCATCCGGGGGAATCGGGGCCGCCACGCTGACGAGCCGCGTGCTGGGATTGGTGCGCGAGCAGGTTTATGCCGCTTTCATGGGGACGACCTCCGTCTATGGCGCCTTTACTTACGCGTTCATGGTTCCCAATCTATTCCGGCGCCTTTTGGGCGAGGGGGCGCTGACGGCGGCCTTCATCCCGATTTTCAAGGCGAAGGAGAAGAGGGAGGGGGAAAAGGCCATGTGGCAGGCGAGCAACGCGGTGCTGTCCGGGCTGACGGCCGCGTCGGCGGGCATCGTGGCGGTGGCGATGGGGGTGATTTCAGTGCTGATAATGACTGGAAACTGGCGGCCGGAAACGCGCCTGATGCTGGAACTCATGCGGCTGATGTTTCCTTACACGATCCTGGCCTGCATCGCGGCGGTCCTCATCGGCATGCTCAACGCGCGCGGGCATTTTTTTGTGCCGGCTTTGGGGGCAGCCATTCTCAACGTCGTGATGATCGCTTCGGTTTTGTTTTTGGCGCCCCATACAGGGCGGCGGCTGGAGACGCAGATATTCGCGCTGGCCGTTGGAGTGCTGGTCGCGGGGGTGGTGCAGGCGTTTTTTCAAGTGCCCACCTTGTTGGGCGAGGGCTTCCGCTTCAGGTGGGTGTCACCTTGGCGGGACCCGACGGTGCGGGAGGTGGTGTCGAAGATGGTGCCCAGCGCCATCGGCGTGGCGGCATTCCAAATCAACGTATTGCTCACCCAAAGCCTGGCTTTCGGGCAGAGCGCGAAGGTGGTGGGGGAGTTTTTTTACGCGGTCCGGCTCATGGAACTGCCGCAGGGAGTTTTCGGGCTGTCCCTGGCCACATTTCTCCTGCCGACGCTTTCCGGGCTGGCGCTTGAGAAGAAATTTGATCAGTTCCGCGTGACGTTGCGCCAGGCGACGGACCACCTGATTTATGTCAATCTCCTGGCCTCGGTGTTGCTTTTCACTCTGGCCGAGCCAATCGTGCGGCTCCTCTTTCAGCGCGGGCTTTTTGACGCGCACTCGACGGAGCGGGTGAGTTTCGCCCTGGTCTGCCTGGTGCCGGGGCTGGTGTCCTTTTCCCTCGTCAACATATTCGCAAGGGCGTTTTACGCCTTGGGCGACATTCTGACGCCGATGCGCATCAGCATTTTCTGCCTGGGGATCAACTTGATATTCACGGTGGTTTTTCTGTATGTGTTCAATCTCGGACCGGGAGCGATGGGGCTGGCCAACACGATTAGTTCGGCGTTCAACCTGGGCCTGCTGGCGCTGGGTTTGCGCAAGAAACTGCGGCGCCTGGAAATGAGGCAAAGCGCCGCGCAATGGCCGGCGATGGGCGCCATCGGATTGGCGGCGGGTTTGGCCGCCTGGACCGGCCGGCTCTTCTGGCAAAATCACTTTGGCCATGCGGGCCTCATGGCCCGGCTGGGCGAAGTGTTCCTGCCCATGCTCGCCGCCGCCGCGCTCTACTTCGCGCTGAGTTTGTGGATGAAAGTTGGCTCCGCGCGCGAACTCCTGCGCCTTGTGTTCGCGCGATCCGCGCGATCCGCGCCCGACTCGGTTTGAAACTATTGTTTCAGATCGTCAAAATAATCCCGCACCGCTCCCTGGTAGGCGCGCGGCACCTGGTCCTGGTTCAGCGCGCTTTGCGCGTCGCTCTGCGCGGACTGCACGGCTTCGGTGTATGCGACGCCGCTCTGGCCTTTGATGCTGACGCCTTTCAACGTGATGCTCGGCATCGGCGCCCCGGGCGTGATCTGCCCATGCAATTTCGTCGGCGCCAGATTATCCGCCAAATGCGCGTCCCCGCGGTCGGTCAAACCGCGCGGATCGCTGTCCGGGCGGTCAACGCCCGTGTTGTCCCATAAACCGCTCATTTTCGGATACAACTGCGAATCGTCATCCGTCCAGGTGCCGACGCCGCGATTGCCCGGATGTTTGCCCAGCCCCAAACAATGTCCCGCCGCCAAACAACGCCCGCTGCAATCCCCGCAGTTTGGACATTCGCCCCAGCATCGGTGCGTGGCCAGACACGTCTCGGCCTTGTTCAAGGCATCCAGCGAACCTTGCAACGCTTTCGCGTCAGCCATTTGCGCCTGGATTTTCTCCAGCTCCCTGGCCGCCGCCGCCAGCGACTCCGACGAACCCGGCTTGTCCCCGTTGCGCAACTGCTGCGCCGCCTGGTGCAGATAGCGCGCCGCGTCGCCGTAGGGCGCCGCCGGCCTCACCGCGCGCGAGACTTCATCCAGCATCGCCGCCGCCTGCTCCTTGGACAACTTGCCCGACTTCAATTGATCAACCATCTTCTCCAGCGACTGTTGCGCCCGGTCCGCCTGCCCGAATTTCAATTGCTCCGGCAGGTCTTTTCCTTCCCGGTCCGACTGCTGTTGCATCCGCTGCATATCCTTGGACATCTGCCGCACTTTCTCCAGGTCGGTCGTGGCCAGGTCCATGTCTTTCTGGAAGCTGTCCGTTTGATTGGCTTGCAGGGCGGCGATGGCGTCGTCGAGGTTGGGCAGCGGCTGGCCCATTGCGCGCGCCTTTTCGGCAAGGTCCGACAGGCTCTGGGCCATCTTCTGGCGCTGCGCGGCGGCTTCCGGCGAATTGTCTTTTGGGATTCCGGCGGCGGCTTTTTCAAGCTTCTGCATCTGCTCGGCCAGCTTGTCCAGGGCGGCTGGGTCCGGGCCTGACTTGTCCTGCGATTTCTGCTGGTCGTCCAATTGCTTCTGCGCGGCGGCGCCGCTGGCGGGATTGGAAAGCTGTTCGCGGGCCGCCTTCTCCATCGCCTTGAGAGCCGGGTTCTTTTTGCCCAAATCTTCCAATTGCCCCTTGAGTTTCTCCGTCACGTTGGCCAGGTCCTTGAGCGCGTCCCCGCGGGTCATGGCCACTTTGTCCATGCGCAATCCGGTCTGCTCGACCATCTCCATCGCCTGGCGCGTCGGCTCCAGCGCGGGCGGACGATGTTCCAGGGCCTGGTGGGTGATTTCGACCAGCTTCTTGCCCGTCTCCCGGATCGCCTGGGCCTCCTGTTTCTTGTCCAGATAATCTTTGGTCCGATATTCGGGCACGAAGCCCAGCCCCGCTCCCAGCGTCAGCGCCACCAAGGCCCACCGGCTGCTCCGGGGCAATCGGTAGGGGAAAATCTTCCGCGGGTCGAGTTTGGCGGCAAATCGCGCCGCGTCCAAAACGAGCAAAGATCGCCAGCCCGTCTCGGGTCCGCCCGCCCCGATTTCCAGGGCCGTGCTGATTCGTTCCTGGAGATTCTGGCGCTGGTCCAGGCATCGCGCTGTCTGTTGCAAGGTGGGCTGGCGAATCCAGCCGGAAAGAAACCCGCCCAGCAGGCAGAGGCCGGCCAAAATCGCGGCGGCACTGAGAACAAAGGACGGAATGGGGGCAAGTTTAAATGTGGCGAGCGCCACCAGCCAGAAGGAAGCCCCGGCAAACAGCCCCTGCCAGAGGCCGTTCCAAGCCCGTTCCCAGCGTCGGCGTCGCGCCGCGCGTGTCAGAACCGATTGAATGGCTTCCAGATCGCTCATTCCACACTCCAAACTGCCACAGCCGCCCCCGGATGGCCAGCCAAAAACATCAAATTCAACGGCGCGGCAATTCCCTTCACCCGCGCTGCCATAGGATTTGAGCGGATTCCAGCGGGACCGAGACGCCGTCGCGGCGGGGTATCACTCGCGCGGTGTAATCCCCTGGCGGGCGTGACGCGGGAACGGCCGCGCTGAAATTATAGCCGCCCGTCGCGCCGGCCAGCGGGTAAGTGTTCTTCATCTCCTGCCGCACTGGGCCGGCGCCGTTGAGTCCGTCGGCGTAAAGCTCGACTTTCACCGCGCCGGGATCGAGGTCGTTGAGATAAACTTGAACGTCAAACATGATCTGCCCGTCTTTGGTCTCCGCCTTTATTTCGCCGAAGCGCAGGGCGCCCCATTTCTGTTCCAGACTCCGCCGCCAATCCACCAATTGCCTGCCGCCCGCGCCTTTATCGGCAGCGCGCGAACGCACGGCGGCGGCGGCCGGAAGGTAGTGTTGCTCGGTGTATTCGCGCACCGCGCGGTCGGC
>PLGF01000076.1 GCA_003138485.1 Verrucomicrobiales bacterium
AGCAAGATTAAGATTAAGATTAAGATTAGGAGCAAGATTAAGAGGGGAACTCAAAAAAGTGAAATGCACCCGCAAGAACAGCAGGCGCAAACTTGAACACGTCGGGCCGCCCGTATAATGTCAACGCCATGACGCAACATCGCATTGGTTTGATTGGCGGCAGCGGCCTCTATCACATCGAAGGGTTCACCGGCCAAAAATGGGTGAAGATGAAGACTCCCTTCGGCCCGGCTTCCGACGCCTACCTGACCGGCCAACTGGCCGGACGCGACGTCGTTTTTCTTCCCAGGCACGCGCGCGGGCACCGCATTCTTCCCAGTGAATTGAACCATCGGGCCAATATCTACGGATTCAAGAAGCTGGGGGTGGATTGGATCATCAGCGTTAGCGCCGTCGGGTCCCTCCAGGAAAAGTACCGGCCATGCGACATCGTGCTGCCCGACCAATTCGTGGACCGGACGAAGCGGTCGTCGGAGCACACGTACTTCGGGCGGGGGATCGTGGCGCACATCGCTTTTGCCGATCCGATTTGCCCGGAGCTGCGGCAGTTGCTCTTCGCCAGCGCGAAGGCCGAAGGCGTGCGGGTCCACAACGGCGGCATGTATGTGAACATGGAAGGGCCGGCCTTCAGCACTCGGGCCGAATCGCTGGCCAATCACCAATCCGGTTACGACGTTATCGGCATGACCAATCTGGGCGAGGCCAAATGCGCCCGCGAAGCGGAGATCGCCTACGCCACACTGGCCATGATCACCGACTACGATTGCTGGAAGGCGGGCGAGGAGCACGTCACCGTGGAAATGATCATCGCCAACCTGAACAAGAACGCCAGCCAGGCCAAGGCCATCATCACGCGCGCCATTCCGCAAATCCCCGCCCTGCCAAATTGGCCCTGCCACAGCGCCCTCCAGCACGCGATTATGACCGACAAAAAACTGTGGCCGGCCAGGACCCGGGCGCAACTCAGAGTGATTCTGGGAAAGTATCTCTAAGAATTCTTCCGGTGAATTCTCTTGCCCCGCACGGGGCCAGCCGTATCATCACGCGGACTAATGGGATTAGGGCAAATCGAAAACACAATTTATGAACACAACTCGAGTCAAAGAAATACTAAGTTGGTATGGCAGTGATAACCCCGGGACCCTGACCAATCTGGCCCGGCTCCTCAACCACGGCAAACTGGCCGGCACGGGCCGCCTTGTGATCCTCCCTGTGGACCAGGGCTTCGAACACGGCCCGGCACGCAGTTTCGCCGTCAACCCGCCCGGATACGATCCGCGCTACCATTTTGAACTGGCCATCGAATCCGGGTGCAACGCCTATGCCGCGCCTTTGGGCTTCATCGAGGCGGCCGCGCGGGATTTCGCGGGCGACGTTCCCCTCATCCTCAAGATCAACAACCACGACGTGTTGCTGGACGAGAAGGACCCCCTGCCCGCCCTGACCAGCGGCGTGGAGGACGCCCTTCGCCTGGGTTGCGCGGCCATTGGGTTCACCATTTATCCCGGCTCCTCGGAGCGGGTGATCATGTACGAGCAATTGCGCGAGGCGGCGGCGCTGGCCAAGAAAAACGGCCTGGCCGTCGTGGTCTGGTCCTATCCGCGCGGCTCTTCCTTGAGCAAACAAGGCGAGACGGCGATGGACGTCTGCGGATACGCGGCGCACATCGCGGCGGAAATGGGCGCGCACATCATCAAAGTCAAACTGCCCGCCGCGGCGCTGGAGCAGGAAGCGGCGCGCAAGGTCTATGAAAAGGAAAAAGTGCCCATCGCCACCCTTGCCGAGCGGGTCAAACACGTCGTGCAATGCACCTTCAACGGGCGCCGCATCGTGATTTTCTCCGGCGGCCCGGCCAGCAGCGACGATACGGTTTTCGCCGAAGTCACGGCCATCCGCCAGGGCGGCGGTTTTGGTTCGATCATCGGGCGCAACTCCTTCCAGCGGAAGAAAGAGGCCGCGCTGCAATTCCTGGGCAGGATCATCGACATTTACAAGAGTTAATCCGCGGTTCCGGTCTTCATTCGGGCGCGTTGGCGTTCCCAACGCGCCCCAGCTTCGATGGCCCAGGCCACCAGCGCGCGTTCCGTGCGCACGACCCCGCCCGTCACGATGTTCTTGCCGCGGCGATCCCGTGAAATGCCCCGCGCAGGGGGACGATGGCAGTTGACAGAAGCGCCCGGATAGGCGTCTTTTGTCATGGCCATGAGCAATAAAGTTGCGGCAAACGGTTCGGCGGACCCTCCTGCGCGGATAGCAGACCCGTGCGTGATGGTCATTTTTGGCGCCAGCGGCGATCTGACCAAGCGCAAGCTGATCCCCGCTCTTCTCAACCTGGCCGCCGCCAAATTGCTGCCTGAACAATTCGCCATCATCGGCCTGGCCAATATCGACCAGACCACCGATACGTTCCGCCGATACCTCACCGACGAGATCAATCGCTACGCCAGTTGCCCCGTCACGCCCGAAATGTGGAATTGGATTCTCAAGCGGGTCTATTACATCCGCGGCGATTTTCAGGACCCGAAAGCCTTCGAGCAACTCAAGACGCAAATCGCCGAGGTCGAGAAGACCCACAATGTCGCCGGTAACCGCTTCTATTACCTGGCGGTGGCGCCGCGCTTTTTTGGCGAAGTGGTCCGCCAGTTGGGAGCGGCCGGCCTGGCGTCCGAAACCAACGGCCACTGGGCGCGGGTGGTCATCGAGAAGCCCTTTGGACGCGATCTGGATTCCGCCCGCGCGCTCAACATCCAGATCAAACAAATCCTGGAAGAACGCCAGATTTACCGGATCGACCATTATCTGGGAAAAGAGACGGTGCAGAACATCATCATCTTCCGCTTTGGCAACGGCATCTTCGAACCAATCTGGAACCGGCGCTACATCGACCACGTCCAGATCACGGCGGGCGAAACGGTCGGGGTCGAAAAACGCGGCGGTTATTATGAAACGGCCGGGGCCTTGCGCGACATGGTGCCCAATCATCTCTTCCAGTTGGTGTCGCTGACCGCGATGGAACCGCCCATTTCCTTCCAGGCCGACGCCGTGCGCGACGAACAGGCCAAGGCCCTGCACGCCGTCCAAATCCCCTCGCCGGAAGAGGTCCTGACCATGGCCGTCCGCGGCCAGTACGGCGACGGCCAGGTCGGAGACGAGCATGTGGCGGCCTATCGCGGCGAGCCGGGCGTCGCGCCGGATTCCACGACCGAAACGTTCGCCGGACTCAAACTGCGAATCGACAACTGGCGCTGGGCGGACGTTCCCTTTTACTTGCGCACCGGCAAGCGGATTGCGAGCCGGGCGACGGAAATCGCCATTCAATTCAAGCGGGCGCCCTTTCAATTGTTCCGCGACACGCCGGTGGAGGACCTCGAAACCAACCGCCTGGTGCTGTCCATCCAGCCCGAGGAGGGAGTCTCCCTGCGCTTTGGCGCCAAGATTCCCGGCCCGATCATGCACATGGGCGCTGTCGAGATGAAATTCAACTACGTCGATTATTTCGGGCGCACCCCCAGCACCGGCTACGAACGCCTGATTTATGATTGCATGACGGGCGACGCCACCCTCTTCCAGCGGGCGGACATGGTCGAGGCGGGCTGGAGCGTCATCACCCCGATCCTGGACGTGTGGAAGGCGCTGCCGCCGCGCAGCTTCCCCAACTACAGGTCCGGCTCCTGGGGACCGAAGGAAGCGGACGATTTGCTGGCGCGGGACGGCCGTTCCTGGAGGCGCATCGAATAACGCGCGGGCTTTTTTTTGAGATGACGATTGGGAGTGGGATCGGCAAGATAATCAGCAGCGGCTGCCTGAAGACGTCAAATGGACCCAAACACGCCTGTGCCAGCGGATCGAAGCGGGATGAACCTTAGCTACCGGATGGGGTGGCGGTGCTTCCGGCTGATCTTTCGTTTCTATTTTCGCTGGCGCGTCTTCAATCCCGATCGGGTGCCGTCGCGCGGGCCGGTCATCCTCGCCTCCAACCACGCCAGCTACATCGACCCGCCGCTCGTCGGCGCGGGCGTCACCCGGCACATCAATTTCCTGGCGCGCGACTCCATTTTCCGCGTGCCCGTCCTTTCCGCCATCCTGCGCTCCTGGAAGGTGGTGCCGGTGGACCGCGATGGCGGCACCGGGCGGGGACTGAAACTCATTTTGCGCCGGCTCGGCGAAGGAGGCGCGATCATACTCTTTCCCGAAGGCACCCGCACCCGACATGGCGAGTTGAACCCGGCCCGATCAGGCATCGGCTTGGCGGTCATAAAATCCAACGCCCCGGTCGTGCCGGCGCGCGTCTTTGGCACACGTGAGGCCTATGGCCCGCACATGTGGCTGCCCCGGCCGCGCCGCCTGACTGTCAAGTATGGCCATCCGCTGGCCTTCGCGGCCCTCCGGGCCGAGGCCGCTTCCTGCGGCAAACGGCGGCTCAAGGAGATTTACCAACAGGTCGCGGACGAAATCATGGTGGAAATCACGCGGCTCGAACCAAAGGAAGATTGATATGAAAGCTGTGATTCTGGCCGCGGGCAAGGGCACGCGCATGGGGCAGTTGACCCGGGAACTGCCCAAACCGATGCTCTGTGTCCAAGGCAAACCCATCCTGGAACACATCCTCGACGGCTTGCTCCAGGCCGGCGTGCGGGACTTCTTCATCGTCACCGGCTTCCGCGCCGAGGTCATTGAGGATCATTTCGGTGCCGGCCAAAAATGGAACGCCGCCATCCATTACGGACGGCAAATGACCCAGGACGGAACCGGCAAGGCGCCCGAAGCGGCCAGGGAATTCGTTGGCGAAGATGATTTTGTCCTGACCTACGGCGACATCCTGGTCCGTCCCCAAACCTACGGGGACATGCTGGCGCGCTACGGGCGGGAGGCCTTTTCCGGGCTGGTCACTTGCACGGGCAGCCAGGATGTGACCAAAGGGGGCCTTGTTTTCTTTGACAAGGATTTTTGCCTGCGGCGGCTGGTCGAGAAGCCGAGTCTGGCGCAATTGGAGGACCTGCGGCGCGAGGGCGAACTCCCGCCGGGAAGCGTCGCCTGGTACAACGCCGGCATCTACATTTTCAAGCCGGTTTTGTTCGAGTTCACCGCCCGGCTGCAAAAATCCCCGCGCGGCGAATACGAATTGACCGACGCCATCAGCGCGATGGTCCAGGCCAGCCATCGCCTGGCCGGCCTGGAAATCCAAGGCCGCTGGGTGGATGTGCGCGACCCGCAAACCCTCGCCGCGCTGGAGCGGGACAGCGGCGGCTGATTCACAAAGCTCCATGTGTCAGCCGTTGACGACCGGATTTTGCGAAATTCCTTCCTTCCCAGGCGGGGAATTCTTGCTACCTTCATGCGGCCAAATACAATAATTATGAGCGCGTACGACAATTTGAAATTCAATGCGGACGGACTTATTCCCGCCATCATCCAGGATGCCGCCAACGGGCGGGTGCTGATGATGGCGTGGATGAACCGGGCCTCGCTGGAGACCACCGTCGCCACCGGCAAAACCCATTTCTGGAGCCGGTCCCGCCAGAAATTCTGGATGAAAGGCGAATCCAGCGGCCACATCCAAGAGGTCAAGGACATCGCTTTTGACTGCGACGGCGACACGCTTTTGATCCAGGTCGAGCAAACGGGCGCGGCCTGTCACGAAGGCTATCGTTCCTGCTTCTTCCGCTCGCTAGCCGCCAGCGGCGAGGTACGCGTGACGGAGCCGCAGTTGCAAACGCCCGGGGAAATTTACGGCAAGAAATGACTGGCGACATACTTCCCTTCGCCAGTCGCGCTTACTTCACCATGCTCGGGCTGCTGCTCCTGGCCCGCGGCATGGATATGTTGAGCACCTGGGTGGCGACGCCCAATCTCGTCCTGGAAGGCAATCCGCTGGCCAAAAAAATGGGGTGGAAAATCGGCGCGTTCGTCAATCTGGCGCTTTGCTTCGTGTTCGCTTTCTGGCCGATGACGGCCATTATCGTGATCACGGCGGGGCTGTTGGTGGCGGCGCACAACTTCCATTCCGCCTGGCTCATGCGCACGATGGGCGAGGAGGCCTACCGCCAGTGGTTCATCGAGCGACTGGCCCGCACCCGCCTCCCCTTCTATTTCGCCTGCCTCCTTGGAGAAACAGTGTTGATAGGTTTGGTCGGCGCGGCGCTGGTGGCGTTCAGCCCGGAGGAGTCCGTTGCGTTCTCCATCGGCTTCGGCGTCGTGGCCTACGGCGGCATCGTCCTGTTTTATACCTCACTTTCAGTGTGGCGCTTGCGCCGTCGAATAGAGTAAGAGAGAGCTTATGTATTATCCGAGCCTGGACGACTTCTTGCAGCGGGCCTGCCAGGGAAACCTGGTCCCGGTCTGCCGCCGCATTCTGGCCGACCTGGAAACGCCCCTCTCGGCCTATCAAAAGATCCGCGGCCAGGGCGAGTCCTTCCTCTTCGAATCCGTCGAGGGCGGCGAGCATATCGGGCGCTACTCGTTTGTCGGCTGCAATCCCCGCGCCGTCATCCGGCAGTCCGGCCCCCAGGTCGATCTGATCGAAAATGGCCGCGTCGTCCAAAGGTTCACGGTCGGCGGCCCCGGCGGCGTGAGGGACGGCCTGGCGGTCGTTGAAGAGGTCATGCGCCGCTACCGGCCCGTCCCCCTTCCCGGCTTGCCCCGCTTCAGCGGCGGCGCGGTCGGCTTCATCGGCTACGAATTCATCCACGACATCGAGCCGGTCGTGCCCCGGCCTCCGCGGGATGACTTGCACACCCCCACCCTCTATTTCCTCATCGCGGACCAATTGCTGGTCTTCGACCGCGTCGCCCAAACCATCACCGTCGTCGTCAACGCCCTCCTGGACGGCCAGACGCCAGGGGACGCCTACGAGGAGGCGGTTGGCGAAATTGAGCGGCTGGTCTCGCTCCTTGAACAACCTTCCCAGAATCTCGCCGTCGATGTCCCGCTGCAAACGCCGGAAATCCCCGTCTCTTCCAACCTGACGAAGGAAGCGTTCCTGGCCAATGTGGAGCGCGCCAAGCAATACATCACCGCGGGCGACATCATCCAAGTCGTCGGTTCGCAGCGATTTTCGACGCCCTTTACAGGCGCGCCGGTGGACCTCTATCGGGCGGCGCGCTCGGTCAACCCGTCGCCCTACATGTTCCTGCTCGAATTGGACGGCTTTTCGCTCGTCGGCGCCTCCCCGGAAGTCCACGTCCGCTGCGAAGATCGCCATGTCCAAATCCGCCCCATCGCCGGCACGCGCGGGCGCGGACTGACTGCGGAAGAAGACCAGGCGCTGGAAAAGGAATTGCTGGCCGACCCCAAGGAGCGCGCTGAACACGTCATGCTCGTTGACCTGGCCCGCAACGACCTCGGACGCGTCTGCGAATATGGCACCGTGCGGGTGCGGGACCTGATGGTGATCGAGCGTTACAGCCACGTCATGCATATTGTCTCGCACGTCGAAGGACTCCTCTCCGCCGGGCGCACCCCTTACGATCTGATGCGCGCGACCTTCCCCGCCGGCACCTTGAGCGGCGCTCCCAAAATCCGGGCCATGCAGATCATTTCCGAACTGGAACAAACCGCGCGCGGCCCCTACGGCGGATGCGTCGGATACTTCTCCTTCAACGGCAACCTGGACTGCTGCATCACCATCCGCACCGCCCTGCTCAAGGATGGCGCCGCCTACGTTCAAGCGGGCGGCGGCTGGGTCAACGATTCGACTCCCGAAGCCGAGTACCAGGAAACCGTCAACAAATCCAAAGCCATGCTCAAAGCCGTCGCCATGGCCCGGCAATTCTCCCTTCCCCCGGCGTAACGGCGGCGGACTGGAATGCCGCGGGAGTGGTGCGCGAGAGAGGACTCGAACCTCCACCCCTTGCGGGACCAGATCCTAAGTCTGGCGTGTCTGCCATTCCACCACTCGCGCATGGTTGGTACTCAACCTATTATGCCGGGCCGCGGTTTCCGGCAAGATCATTCGGGCATCGCCGGGCGCGGCTAAATGAACAAAGCCAGGCTCTGACTTCCGCTTGGCCTTTCCTTGGCGTCTTTGCGCCTCATGCCTTTTGCATCTGACTTGGCTGCCATATCGGCAAGGTCAGAAGACAAGTCCCTCATTGGTTCACCAAGCGTGAGTCCGTGATCAAATGCAGGGCCACGATGGCCAGAATGCCGCCGGCTGTCAGAGCGGCCCCGGCGATGAGCAGGGCCGCCGTGTGAGCGCGGACAGCGGCGAGCGTTCTCATGGCCGTCCGCCGAAGTGCGGCATCGCCGCGCCAGATACGCAGGAATGCACTGCCGCCGATGATGAACGCCGCGAACGGCAGCGCAATAAGGAAAACGTCAAGGCAAAGGACCGGGCGGGCGCTGTATCAATCGACCAGACGCCGGACGGATTGCGCCGGTTCAAAGGGCGCGGGCTGAAGGTTCCGCGCGAAGAGGGTGGCCATGAACAGCGCACCAGGGAAGACGAGCAATAATTCCAAGATGGCGGTGGCGCGTTTGATCATATCCATGCTTACTTTGTAGCGCAAAGTGAACCGCCTGTCAAGCCCGATGACGCCAACCCGAAAAGTGCAAATACTATAGGGGGATGCGTCTTGGACTGTCCATCCTTCAAATCCATCCGGTCAGCGTTCAACTTCAAGCAACCCCGCGGGGCCGGGCAGGACGCGCTCCGTACGCCCTGCCCCGCCCCCTCCGGGAGACCGTCTTCGTTTCATACCGCGTCCAGACATCCAAGCTGGCCAGGCCAGCGCCGTTGGATCTCGCTTCACTCCGCCGCGCCGGCCCGGACGGCGCTCGCATTGATTTGGCCACACGGAGCATGTTGCGACCCGCCGAGGAGCCAAGATCGCTTGCCAACGCTTTGGCCAGGCAGGCAGTCCGGCGTCGGCGAAAGGGCGGATTTCGTGAGCGCTGTGCTGTATACACGGACATAAATAAAGGGACATTTCGCAACGAATTTCTTGTGGCGGCTCCGCTGGAGCGTCGCCCTACCACGACGCCGGTAGGGCGACGCTCCAGCGGAGCCATGTCCCTTTACTTATGTCCGTCCATATATTCCATCGACTCGCGGCGGAAATGGCTGAAAAGCGCTGGTCTGGTTCACCTGGTCAAGGTCAGTCAAGGTAAAACGTTGCCAGGATGCGCCCTCCGATGACGCAACCCCGAAAAAACATCGACAGCCGTTGACTTCTTGCGCCTCTGGTCTATGCTGGAAGCGGACTAAATTTGTCCGATATGGATGCCACGACCGACACAATTGAGAGTTTTGTAAAGTCCGAGTACAAATACGGATTTGTCAGCGACATTGAATCCGACGTCTTTCCACCCGGCCTGAGCGAAGAGGTTGTGCGCCGTATTTGGGAGAAAAAGGGCGAGCCGGCGTTCATGCTGGAGTGGCGCCTCAAAGCCTACCGCCATTGGCTGACCATGACCGAGCCGCATTGGTCCAACGTCACCTATCCCCCCATCGATTATCAGGCCTGCATCTATTATTCCGCTCCCAAGCCGAAGAAAAAACTCGGCAGCCTCGACGAGGTGGACCCCAAGACGCGTGAGCTTTTCGACAAGCTGGGCATCTCCCTCGATGAACAGAAACGCCTCTCCAACGTGGCCGTCGATGCCGTCCTGGACAGCGCCTCGGTGGCGACGACCTTCAGGGAGGAGCTGGCGCGGCAAGGCATCATTTTTTGCTCGTTCAACGAGGCGGTCAAACACCATCCCGACCTCGTCAAGAAGTACCTCGGCACGGTCGTGCCGGCGAATGACAATTTTTTCGCGGCGTTGAACTCGGCCGTTTTCAGCGACGGTTCGTTTTGCTACATCCCCAAGGGCGTCCGCTGCCCGATGGAGCTTTCGACCTATTTTCGCATGAACACCGCCGGGGCGGGCCAATTCGAGCGCACGCTGCTCATCGCCGACGAGGGCAGCTACGTCAGTTACCTGGAAGGTTGCACCGCGCCGATGCGGGACGAGAACCAGTTGCACGCGGCGGTCGTGGAGTTGATTGCCCTGGGCAGCGCGGAAATCAAGTACTCGACCGTGCAGAACTGGTATCCCGGCGACGAGGAAGGGCGGGGCGGCATCTACAATTTTGTGACCAAACGCGGCAAGTGCGCCGGGCGCGGCTCGAAGATTTCCTGGACGCAGGTGGAGACCGGTTCGGCCATCACCTGGAAATATCCCAGCGTGTTGTTGCTGGGGGACAACTCGGTGGGCGAGTTTTATTCCGTGGCCCTGACCAACCACCGCCAGCAGGCGGACACCGGCACCAAGATGGTGCATGTTGGCCGCAACACCACCAGCACCATCGTCTCCAAGGGCATCTCCGCCGGACGCGGCCAGAACAGCTATCGGGGGCAGGTGAAGGTCGCCCGGAGCGCGGCCAACGCGCGCAATTATTCGCAGTGCGATTCGCTCTTGCTGGGCGACCGTTGCGGCGCGCACACCTTTCCTTACCTGGAAGTCCTCAACAGCACCGCCACCGTCGAGCACGAGGCTTCCACCTCCAAAATTGGCGAGGACCAGATTTTTTACTGCAATCAGCGCGGCATTTCCACCCAGGACGCCATCAACATGATCGTCAACGGTTACTGCAAGGAAGTCTTCAACCATCTTCCCATGGAATTCGCCGTCGAAGCTCAAAAACTCCTCGGCGTCAGCCTCGAAGGCAGCGTCGGCTGAGGCCGCCGCCCCCGGACAACGAAAAGAACAAAGTGACAAACCACATGCTTGATATTCGCGACCTCTCCGCCGGAGTGGACGGCAAGGAAATCCTCAAGGGACTGAGCCTGTCCATCAAAGCCGGCGAAGTCCACGCCCTGATGGGGCCTAACGGCAGCGGCAAAAGCACCCTTGCGGGTGTGCTGGCCGGGCGCAGCGAATACGTCGTCACCGGCGGCGGCGTGACCTTCAACGGCGCCGACCTGCTGGAAATGAAGCCCGAAGAGCGCGCGCGCGCCGGCGTCTTTCTGGCGTTCCAGTACCCGGTCGAAATCCCCGGTGTCAACAGCACTTACTTCCTGAAGGCGGCGCTCAACGAATGCCGCAAGGCCCGCCACGAGGAGGAGTTGGACGCCGTTGAGTTCCTGGCGCTGGTCAAGAGCAAGACCAAGCTGCTCGAACTGGACCCCGCCCTGCTCAACCGCCCCGTCAACGAGGGCTTCTCCGGCGGCGAAAAGAAGCGCAACGAGATTTTCCAGATGGCCGTCCTGGAACCCAAACTCGCCATTCTCGATGAAACCGATTCCGGCCTGGACATCGACGCCCTGCGCATCGTCGCCGGCGGCGTCAACAAATTGCGCCGCCCCGACAACGCCGCGCTGGTCATCACCCATTATCAGCGGCTGTTGAATTACATCGTGCCGGACTTTGTGCATGTCCTGGTCAACGGCCGCATCGTCAAGTCCGGCGGCAAGGAACTGGCCCTGGAACTGGAAAAACGCGGATACGATTGGATTCTCGAAGGCGTGGCCGCAAGCGGGAAGGCGTGATGCAAACTCACACAGACAAGCCGCCTCAAACCACCGCCAACGTTGAACTTCTGGCCGCGGCGCTGGGCGCTTTTGACTCCGCGCCGGCGGGTGCCAACCCGCCGTGGCTCAAGTCCATTCGTGAACAGGCGCGGGCGCGCGCCAGCCAGCTCGGCTTTCCCAATACCCGCCAGGAAGAGTGGCGCTTCACCAATATGGCGCCGCTCCTGCAATTGCCCTTGCACGCCGCCGCCGCCAACGGGCGCGGCTTGTCCGCGCGGGACATTGCGCCCTTCCGCCTGTTCGCCGACGGCCCTTGCCTGGTGTTTGTCGATGGCATGTTTCGCAAGGATTTGTCCGCGCTGCCGGGCAACGGCGGAGCGTTGAAAATAGGCGGCCTGCGCGACCAATTGGCCGCCAACCCGCGCGAATTGGAAACCGACCTCGCCCGCCACGCCGCCTGCGACGGGAATTTTTTCACGGCGCTCAACACGGCGTTCTTTCAAGATGGCGCCTTCATTTACGTCCCGGCGGATGCGACGGCGGAGGAGCCGGTGCAGTTGCTTTTCCTCGCCTCCTCCGGGCGGCCCGGGGCCACGGCGCATCCGCGCAACTTGATTCTGGCCGGCAAACGCAGCGGCCTCAAAGTCGTGGAGTCCTACGCCAGCCTGACTGACGCCGCGCACGTCACCAACGCGGTGACAGAGTTGGTCCTCGGCCCGGAGGCGCGCGTGGAACATTGCCGGCTGCAAAACGAAAACGGGCGCGCCTTCCACGTCTCAACCGTCCAGGCGGTGCAGGCCGGGGGCAGCCATTGGATTTCCCATTCCATCGCCACCGGGGCGCGCATCGCCCGCAATCAGGTCCAGACCCTGCTCACCGCCGAGGGCGCCGAGGCCGTCCTCAACGGCCTTTTTCTGGGCCGGGACGAGCAGTTGATCGATCACCACACGGTCGTGGACCACGCCGGGCCGCGCTGCGAAAGCCACGAGTTCTTCCACGGCATTTTGTCCGGGCGCTCGCACGGCGTTTTCAACGGGAAAATCTTCGTCCGCCAGGACGCTCAAAAGACCAACGCCAAACAAACCAATCGCAACCTCGTCCTCTCCGACAGCGCCAGCATTGACACCAAGCCGCAGTTGGAAATTTTCGCCGACGATGTCAAATGCACGCATGGGGCGACCGTCGGGCAATTGGACCAGGAGGCCCTCTTTTATCTGCGCGCCCGCGGCATTGGAGCGGATCAGGCCCGGCGGATGCTCATCCGGGCTTTCGCCAGCGACGTCGTCGAGCGCATCACAATGGCGCCGGCCCGCGAACGCCTGGAAGAGCTGCTGGCCGGACGCTTCGATGGCGCCGCCATCTGAGGGGGAGACTCGCGCATGGCCGACGACTTGAATGAGCTTTATCAGCAGGTGATTCTCGATCACTGCCGCAAACCGCGCAATTTTCGCGTTCCGGCCGGCGCTTATCGCACGGCCGAGGGCCGCAACCCGCTCTGCGGCGACAGTTTCACCCTCTATCTGCAACTTGAAGGCGACGTGCTCCACGACATCAGTTTCCAGGGATCGGGCTGCTGCATTTCCAAGGCCTCCGCCTCCATGATGACTGACCTGCTCAAGGGCAAGACCGCCGCCCAAGCCCAACAGTACTTCAGCCAATTCCAAACACTGGTCACCACCGGAGCAATGGATGAGGAGGCGATGGGGAAGCTTTGCGCCTTTGCCGGCGTTCACCACTTCCCCATGCGCGTCAAATGCGCCATACTGCCCTGGCATGCCATGCTGGCGGGATTGAAAGGCGAAAACAGCGTGACGACGGAACAGAAGCCATGAATGATGAGATCATCCTAAAACGCGATTGCGAGGCGGTGTTGATTCCGGCGGGGACCAAAATCACCCTGCAAGCCGGCGAGCCGGTGGTCATCACCCAGGCGCTGGGCGGTAGTTTCACCGTTATCATTCGCGGCAACATGGCCCGCGTCGAGGCCCGCGATGCCGACGCCCTGGGCCAGGCGCCCCCGGCCGCGCCGTCCGCCGAAACCGCCGCCGCCCCGGCCGGCGCCGTTGTGGCGGAGGACCAGGTGATGGCACAACTTCGCACCTGCTACGACCCGGAGATTCCCGTCAACATTGTTGATTTGGGCCTCATCTATGATCTGCAAATTCAGCCGCTTCCCGCCGGCGGGGCGCGCGTCGAAATCAAGATGACCCTCACCGCCCCCGGTTGCGGCATGGGGCCTGTGCTCCAGCAGGACGTCGAATCAAAAGTCTCCAGCATCCCGGGTGTCAAGGAGGCGGTCGTCTCCCTGGTCTGGGACCCGCCCTGGAGCCGCGAGATGCTCACCGAAGCCGCCCGGCTCGAACTGGGACTGATGTGAGCGTCCAACCTCCAAACTGGGACACGTTGCGGGCGGACTTCCCCATCCTGGCGCAACAGGTTCACGGGCATCCGCTGGTGTATCTGGACAACGCCGCCACCTCGCAAAAACCGCGGGCGGTGCTGGAGGCGATGGATCAATTTTACCGGCGCGACAACAGCAATGTTCATCGCGGCATCCACGAATTGAGCCGGCGTTCCACGGAGGCTTTCGAGGCTGCCCGGGAACGGACCGCCAGTTTCCTCAACGCCCGCG
This sequence comes from Verrucomicrobiales bacterium, assembly GCA_003138485.1. Taxonomy (GTDB): domain Bacteria; phylum Verrucomicrobiota; class Verrucomicrobiia; order Limisphaerales; family Palsa-1400; genus PLGF01. Next base: position 14,086 of record PLGF01000076.1, read on the forward strand.
AGCCGGCCGAGATCGTTTTCACGCGGGGCACGACCGAGGCCATCAACCTGGTGGCCTATGCCTGGGGCGCCCGGCACGTCCACGCCGGCGACACCATTCTGCTCACGGAGATGGAGCATCACAGCAACATCGTGCCGTGGCAGTTGCTGGCCGCCCGCTCCGGCGCCAAGCTCGCCTACGCGCCCATTACCGGGGACGACGGCCTGCTGGACTTGCGCGGGCTTGACAATTTATTTGACTCAACCGTCAAGATATTCGCGTTCACCCACGTTTCCAACACGCTCGGCACGGTCAATCCCGTTGCCGATTTGTGCGCCCGCGCCCGCCGCCGCGGCATCGTCACCCTGGTCGATGCCGCGCAGAGCGCCGGGCACCGTCCAGTCGATGTGGCGGAGATCGGCTGCGATTTCCTGGCCTTTTCCGGCCACAAACTCTGCGGGCCGACCGGCAGCGGCGTCCTCTACGGCCGGCGCGAACGCCTCGATGACATGCCTCCCTTCCAAGGCGGAGGCGACATGATTTCCAACGTTGATTATTTCCAAAGTTCGTGGAAGGAAATCCCGCACAAATTCGAGGCCGGCACGCCCGACATCGCCGCCGCCGCCGGCCTGCGCGCCGCGCTCGATTACATCGGCGCCGTCGGCTGCGACAACATTGCCCGGCACGACGAGGAGTTGGCGGCGCTCGCGCTGGAAAAACTCTCGCGCCTGCCGGGCATCCGCCTCTTCGGCCCGCGCCAGGGTCATGCGGGCGTGGTCAGTTTTCTTTTACGAGACATTCACGCCCACGATGTCGTGACAGTCGCCGACCAATTTGGCGTCGCCTTGCGCGGCGGGCACCATTGCAACCAGCCATTGATGAAACGGCTGGGCGTGGAATCGACAGCGCGCGCCAGTTTTTACTTTTACAACACCGCGGCGGAAGTGGACCGGCTGGCGGAAGTCCTGTTGGAAATTCAAAAATTCTTCGCCGCATGACCGTTCCCCAGCCATTCCAGTATCAAGGCAGCAAGCGCGCGCTGGCGCCGCTGATTCTCCAATATCTGCCCGTGAGCACCACACGGCTGGTGGAGCCATTCTGCGGTTCCGCCGCGTTGTCCATCGCCACGGCGGCCCGCTGCCGGGCCAAGGAATTCTGGCTGAATGATTTGAATGCGCCGCTGGCCAAGCTGTTGTCCTTGATCGTCAACAGTCCGAAAGAGCTTGGAAAATTTTATCACGAACTCTGGCGGGCCGACCATGTGGATGCGCTGGAGCATTATTATCAGGTGCGCGAGTCGTTCAACCGCACGCAGGATGCGCAGTTGCTGTTGTATCTGCTGGCCCGCTGCGTGAAGGGTGCGGTGCGCTACAATGGGGAAGGATTGTTCAATCAAAGCCCAGACAAGCGCCGCCTAGGCACGCAGCCAGACACCATGCAGGCCAACCTCAACGCCATTTCGGCCTTGCTGCGCGGCAAAACCATCGTCACCTCATTGAGCTACGAAAATGTGCTGGCGAATGTGCGCGAGGATGACGTGGTCTATATGGACCCTCCATATCAAGGCGTCTGCGGGGAGCGCGACTCTCGATATTTAGCCGGGATTGCATTCGATGATTTCGTGGCGCAACTCGCGGCGCTGAACTTGAAAAACGTCCGCTATCTGGTGAGCTACGACGGGCGGCTGGGCAATCGCAGCTACGGCAAGCCGCTGCCGGCCAAGTTGCATTTGACGCTCGTTGAGATTGAAGCCGGGCGTTCTTCGCAGGCAACCTTGCTGGGCCGGGACGAAATGACGGTGGAATCCTTATATCTTTCGCGTGGGCTGGCGGAGGAATTGGAAGTCGTTCCCACGATGCGCCGGCACCGGCGGGACGAGCAGATGCAATTGATGGAAAAACCTGTTCCTTATGGTAAAGCCAAAATATCCAAAAGAGTTCCTTGAATTGTGCGCGTCCATCACCGGCAAGCGTCCCAGGACCGTGATTGATCACATTCTCAAGCACGGCCACATCACCACGGAAGAGTTGAAGAACAAATACGGCTACGATCATCCACCGCGTGCGGCGCGGGATGTCCGGGAACTGGGCATACAACTGGAAACATTTCGGGTCGAGGCGGCCAATGGCCGGAAGATTGCCGCTTACCGTTTTGCCGACCTGACAAAGAAACAGTTCCGGCGGTTCAGCGGGCGCACCGGCCTTTCCAAGGAGATCAAAGAACAGCTCATCAAGGAGTATGGCTGCCAATGCTTCATCTGTTTGGAAAAGATGGATGCGGCCAATTTGCAGATTGATCATCGCGTGCCTTACGAGGTGGCCGGCGAGGCTGACGAACTCAGGACCGAGGACTTCATGCTGTTGTGCGGTTCTGCGAACCGCGCGAAATCGTGGTCGTGTGAACATTGCGAGAACTGGAAAAGTGCGAAGGACAAAAATTTCTGCCTGTCGTGCTATTGGGCATTCCCGGAAAAATACAATCATGTGGCGATGCGGCAAATCCGGCGCGTTGATCTTGTGTGGCAGGGTGAGGAAGTCGCGCAATATGACAGGCTGAAAACTGACGCGGCCAGGGCTGGGTTGGAGATTCCGCATTTTGTCAAAGAAGTGCTGGCAAAAGCTTTGAAATAAAACGCGCGCAATATCAAGGCAGTACACAAGTATCCCTGGCCAGGAGCAGAATGTCTCGTAATTCAACGCTTCGGCGGAAACTCCTGCCTCACGGCTTGGCTCCGCGCGAGGGAGGAAAGGGCGGCGGCGTTTTTTTCCGCGCTTTGGGCGGCTGGCCTGTGAGTTGGAAATCGACTTGCTTCTTGAAGGTATCGACTTTGCCGACTTGCACGGTGACGTTGTCGCCCAGGCGGATCACGCGCCGGGTGCGGCGCCCGACGAGCAGGTTGCGCGTGGCGTCGAAGATGTAGAAGTCGTCCTCAACCGAGGAAAGATGGACCAGGCCGCTCATGCCGAGGGCGGGCACATCCACGAAGAATCCGAAGTTGCGCACGTCGATGACCAGGCCGGGATACGTTTCGAGCTGGCCGGATTTGATCTGGGCGCGCAGATAGGCGAAGAGTTTGACGTCTTTGCTGTCGCGCTCGGCGTCGGAGGAGTTGCGCTCCGTTTCCGAGAGGCGCTTGGCGACGGGCGCCAGGCCCTGCGCGGAGATCTTCACGCTGTCAAACAAAGCGCGGTGGACGACCAGGTCGGCGTAGCGGCGGATCGGCGAGGTGAAGTGGGTGTACTTGGGTTTGTTCAGCCCGTAATGGCCCAGCGGCTCGACGGCGTAACGGGCGCGCATGAGGGACCTCAGAAAGCCGATCTTGAGCGCCGGGCCGATGGGCAGCGAATCCAGGCGCAGGAGGAGCTTCTGCACTTCGGGCCGGCGGGCCAGGTCGCCGCACGGAATGTTATGACTGACAACGTCGTCTCGGTATTCGGCCAGGCGCGTCTCGTCGGGCGGCTCGTGGACGCGGTAGAGGGCCGGGCGGCGCAGGGACATCAGGCGCGTGGCGACGGCTTCGTTGGCCAGGAGCATGAATTCCTCAATCAACTGGTGCGAGACGTCGTTCTCGTTTCTTTCAATCCGCAGCACGCGTCCGCGCGGGTCGAGGCGGATTTTTGTTTCGGGAAAATCCAGCGCCAGGGAGCCGCCCTGGAAGCGGGCGCGGCGAATGCGCTGGGCCAGCGCGTGGGCCTGGTGGAGCATCTGCTCGACCGCGTCTCCCGCGGGCGGGCGTTGCAGGATGGCGAGCGTTTCCTTGTAAGTCAGCCGGCGGCGGGACCGGATGACGGCGGGATAGAATTTGGCCTCCAGGACCCGGCCTTCGTTGGAAAGAACGAACTCGACGCATTTGGTCAGGCGGTCCACGGCGGGATTGAGCGAGCACAGTTCGTTGCTCAACGCTTCGGGCAGCATTGGAATTACCCGGTCCACCAGATAAGTGGAATTGCCCCGATGGAGGGCCTCTTCATCCAGCGCGCCGCCGGGCCGGACGTAATGGGAGACATCGGCGATGTGGACCCACAATTTCCATTGGTTGCGGGCGTCGCGGCCCAGGCAGATGGCGTCGTCGAAATCCTTCGCGTCGTCGGGATCGACAGTGACCACGCAATGGCCGCGGCAATCGACGCGGCCGCGCAATTCGTCCGGGGTCGGCTGGCCGTGAAGATGGTTCCTGGCAATGGCGCCAGCCTCATTGAGGACCTTTTTGGGGAAATGCGCCGGCAGATTGTAATGGCGCAGAATCGAAAGCATATCGACCCCTTCGCTGTCGGCCGGGCCGAGGACTTCGATGATTTCGCCTTCGGGATTGGTGTGGCGCGATTCCCAGGCCTTGAGCTGGACAACCACCTTGTCGCCGATGTTGGCGGGCCGGCCGGTGTCGCGGGCGGGCGGGACGTAGATGTCGTGCGGGATGCGCGGATCGTCTGGGATGACAAATAGAAACTGGCGGCTGCGCTGCAAGGTGCCCACGATTTGGGCGTGCTTCCGGTCCAGGATGCGGACAACGGAGCCGGTGGCTTGCTCGCGGCCCGATGGGCGAAGCCCGCGGGTGATGTCGCGCCGGACCAGGACGTGATCCCCATTCAACGCGGTGCCGGTGGCGCTTTCGGCGACAACGATTTCCGGGACGGCTGGATCGTCGGCTTCTAGAAAGCCCTTGCCCTGGCGGTTGACGCGCAGGATGCCCGGGATGAGGTCGGCCTGAAGGGATTGGATGTAGCGATTGCCCTTGGTGCGAATGATCTGGCCGTTTTGTTCAAGGCGGCGGAGGGTCTGTTGGAGGGCGGGCTGGTCGCCTGGAGCCAGGCCCAGGCGGGAGAGCAATTGATTGAAGTCGGAGGGAGAGTAATCGCGCCGGCCCAGCAGACGTAAAATAGCCTGTTCCATGTCAAACTCCAAGGGCGGCCATTTGTTCGCGGCCTTCCATGAGGAATTCGAGATAGTAGCAGAGGCGGGCCTTCATTTCCAGACGCGGAACAATGGCGTCGATCAGGCCGTGATCGAGCAAAAACTCGGCGGTTTGGAATGCCGGCGGCAATTCCGCCTTGGTGATGCTCTCGATGATCCGCGGCCCGGCAAAGCCGATCATCGCTCCCGGCTCGGCCAGGATCAAGTCGCCCACGACAGCGAAACTGGCGGTCACGCCGCCCATGGTGGGGTTGGTCAGGACGCTGATGTAGGGAAGCTTGTTGCGCGAGTGGTAGGCCAGCGCGCCGCAGGTCTTGGCCATTTGCATCAAGCTGAACATCCCTTCATACATCCGCGCGCCGCCGCTGNNTCGCCCACGACAGCCCCCATCGATCCGCCCAGGAATCCGAAATCCATCACGCCCAAAGCAACGCGCATTTTGCCGATCCGCCCGATGCCCGTGCAAACGGCGTCCTTCAAGTTGGTGGCCTTCTGGTATTGCTCGAGTTTGTCGGTGTAAGATGAAACACCGGTGAATTTGAGGACATCGACGCTTTCCATTGACGCGTCGTATTCCTCGAAGGAACAGGTTTCGACNNGGGCGTGGATGCGTTCGCGGGCGCTGATGGGGAAATGATACTGACACTTGGGGCACACCTTGAGGTTCGCGTCCAGCTCCTTGTCATAAATCATGGCGGCGCATTTCTTGCACTTGGTCCAGAGGCCCTCCGGGATGTCGCGTTTGCGGGCGGGCGCGGAGCCCAGCTTGGATTTTTTGACGAAGCTGGTGGTCTGGGCGTCCGCCGACGGCGGCGTCACGGCGGGTTCAACGGCTTCCAGGTTGAAGGACTTTTTCGTAAATGAAGTTGTGGCCATGTTCGTACCGCGTCATCCGACTGTATATTGCTGGCACCATCCCCATTAAAGCCGACCCGGCGCCCCGCGTCAAGTCCCGCGTGCGACCGTCCAGACACACACATCGCCCGCTCCGGCCTTTCGCGCCGCCTGCGCGCAGGCGTGGGTGGTCGCGCCGGTCGTCAGAACATCATCCACCAAAATCACATTTTCGCCATCCAATTCTCTTCCAGCCCGCGGCGCGAAGGCCGACTCCATATTGGCGGCCCGTTGCGGGCGGGTCAGGCGGGTCTGAGTCTGGGTGAATCGGACGCGGCGGAGAAGGCCCTTGTTGACGGGGAGCCGCAAGGCGCGGCCCAGGCTGCGGGCCAGGAAATCGGCCTGGTTGAATTCGCGCTCCCGCTCTTTGATCGGATGCAGCGGCACAGGCACAATCAAGTCCCACTTTTCGGCGGCCAGCGCCGGCGCGGCCTGGCGCACCAGCAAATCCGCCAGGAAAGGCTCAAACCACACCGCCCGGTTATACTTGTAACGATGGATGACATCCAGAATCAGCGCATTGGCCCTGACTGCCGAGCGGGCATAGCGAAAACCCAGCTCGACCTCCGCGCAATTGGCGCAACGGAACGCTTGTGTAATGTGCCCCTCATGCGGCAGCCCGCACCGCTCGCAAAAGGGCGCGGTGATGAAGCGCACACCCGACCAGCATTGGGGGCCGACGTATCCCTCGGCCGCTCCGGCGCGTTCGTTGCCGCAAAGCTGGCAGACGGCCGGATAAATCAAATTCAGCGCGGCATCCAAGGCGCCGGCAAGAGCGGAGCCAGCGAATTTCATAAACTGGCAAATACAAGTCATTGTCTGCTTCAAAGTCAAACTTTGAAATAGACTGGGCGGCCGCGCGTCAATGGCGACGCCGTTGCGCTTCGCGCATCCAAATCTTGACCTCCTCCAGCCGCACTCTCTGCTTCAACGATTTGAGCTGGAGGACCGGCGCCTCCGGATTCTGACGCCCAACTATGGCGCACGGATTCTGACCGCTGGCAAGGCGCGAGCGAGGCGCATAGCCAACGGCTCTGTAACGAGCGAGCAACGCGGCCAGCGGCCAAAAGAACCAGCCAGAGTTGCGCATCCTATTTTTTCGCGATGCCTAAGCAATCGCTCCCCTGTCCCGCCGTCACACCGGTGTAAAACACAACATCTCCTGAGCGCGCGGGTGTCCCCATGCGCCGATCAATTCCACGGAGAATCCCGCCAATTCCCCCAGCATTTCCATCTCGCGCAGCGATTGATGAAATGGATCGCGGTCAAAATGCGTCACAATTTCCGTCCCCGCGCGGGGTATCGGCTCCAAATGCAACGGAGCCGGCGCCCGGAAAAAAGTGACAAAGAATTTGCCTTTTGGAGCAAGCGCCTTGCGGACTTCCACGAGACAGCGGCCAATGTGGTTGATGTTAATGTGGGTGAAAACCGACGTGGCCAGCGCGTAATCAAATTCCGCGCCGAACTGCGCCAGATCGAATCGGTCGCTCACCCGAAGGTCCGGTCGCTTTTCCTTGTTGCGCGTGTCCTTGGCCAGTTCTTTTCTCCCCGCTTCGATGAGCGACGCGTTGATATCAATCCCGTAATAGCGGCCCTTTTCCAGGTATGGCACAAAATGCACGCCGCCCCGCAAGCATCCGCAGCCAATATCCATCAGCCGGTGGCCCGGCAGCAGCCCGTGTGATTTCAGAAACTCAAATTGCTGCAATCCGATTTCATCCCACATCCCGCCCACAAACTGGCGATGCTCGCCCGACGCAATCTCCGTTTCGCTCAACTGGCGCGCATACGCGTTCTCGGCCGGGTCGCCCTGGCCGGCCTTGCGCCGGTCTCGCTTGCCAAATAAAGGTATCCGCATAAAAGATCTGCCGGTCATTATGGCCCCCTGTTTTCTCGCGTCAACTGTGGATTGGCTTGCCTGTCCCCTTAGTCCGTGTCCATCCGTGCCAACATAAGAAAGACCGCGCATTTCTGAGAGGATTTTCCGAAACGTCCTTGCCTCATCGTTGCCTTCGCATCCTTTTGTTCAAAACCCTTCTGCGGCCAACCGCGCTGCGACTTTGCGTGAGCCTTTCTGCTACTCCGTTCCCGCGAGGTGGGCCGCGGCGAACCGGCGGACGGCGATAAGGATGGCCGAGTAGTCATCCGCGATGGCGGAGGCGTGGAAGTTGAAAAGGCTGTTTTGAGTGACGGCGGCGTTGGTGTTGACGCGGACGCCGGGGGCCTGCCAGGTGATCAGGCCGCAGTCGTGGATGTAGTTGTTGCTGACCAGAACCGGCCCGGCCCATCGGGCGTCCAATCCATAATTGCCGCAGAAGCCGATTTCGTTGTTGATGATGTTGAAATTGGTCACAAACCCGTCATCCGCCCCTATCGCGCTTCCCCCGCACCACCCCAACGTACAGTTCTCCACGGTGATGTTCGACGAACCGCACACCCAATAGAAAAACATAAACGTGCAGCCGCCA
>PLGF01000169.1 GCA_003138485.1 Verrucomicrobiales bacterium
GCGCATGTGTCGGGGTCCTTGCTTCTGAGCGCATCCCGGTCCTTCCGGTAACCATCCACGGCTTCGGACAGCGTGAAAGCTGGCAGGCTCTCCTCTTCGGTTTCGGCCTCCTGTAATTTTATTCGTAATGTTTCGGCTTCGTCCGCAGCCATTTGGCGTGGGGGAGCGAGATGCCCGGCCCTCTGAATTACTTTTAGGGCTTGCCTTTTTGAGATGGCTTCGGGCACTGTTGCTGCACCATGCAATGGATAAAAATATTGCTTGCCATCGTTGGCATAAAGGTTTGCGTAGTGGATGTCGTACCTTCGCCAGAGGCCGCGGACTCTGCGGGGTGGCCGGTGTTCGTCGTTGACCTGGTGCCAGGCGTCGGCGGGTTTCTTTTTTCCAAGTGCGTTCATATGGATGCGTTTTCGTTCAGTCCGTGGAAATTATTGACGAAATTATTACGAAATGTCAACGGTAAAAAGACAGAACGCTTGATTTCTTTCCGAGACTCGTTGAGCCTCGATTGTAAGTGCTTGATAATGAACATATTACAAGCACAATAAATTTGTGTTGGCAGGATAGCTCAGTTGGTAGAGCAGAGGACTGAAAATCCTTGTGTCCCCGGTTCAATTCCGGGTCCTGCCACCACTTTTAACCCCCTTGTCAGCGCGCCTGCGGCTGGGTCGTAAATGGCTCCGGGAGAGGCCCCAAGGGGGTAACAGCGCAATTTCGGTTGCGTTTTCAGCAAGAAAAGGAGAGCGACGTTCATTAGGAGGACTTAGGTTGGCCTCGTAATGAATCAGGAGAATTCAGACCGGGTTTGGCGGGAGATGTCCGTGCCAAAGTGGAATCACATTTTTCTGGCGCTCGCGCTGGCGGAGTTTTTCATGGGGATCAGCGTAGTACGGCCAACGACCCTGTTTGTTCCGGGTCTGACGCTGGGAGCGATATTTTTTGGGCTGTTTCTAATGGCCCAAAAGTTAGACAGGGAATCGGCTCTGCTGGATGAGCAGAACCGTGCGGTGGTCCTGGACCAACACGAACCGGTCTGGCAACCAGGGTCGCCTAAGAACTCTCAATATGAGGTGGCTACACATCCAGTCCCCGCCATTGCTCAAATCTACTGAGCTTATACTGGAGCAAAGACAACGATGCAGGGCGCGCCCCAAACGCGCCCTGCGGCTTTTTTACCCTCGATCGAAAGCCAAAAACAGCCCGCCAAAGCATAGTGGCGCCCTGGTCTGGCTGTCCGATGGATTCTTTCCGCAAACGCCTTGACGGGGCCGCCGAAGAAGGCCGCCGCCAGGCGATGGGACAATAAAGCCGCGCGGCCGGCGCCGGCGTTCTATGGGATGAGGCTATTTGCGCTTCTTGGCCGCCTTGCCTTTGACTTCGCTGGCCAGGCGATAGGTCAGGGTGTTGTTCCGGCGCTTGGAGCCTGAATACTTTCGCGCCCATTCCCGGTTGGCGATGGCGTGCTTCAAACAATGCCAGGCCGTCACCTTGGGTTCGCCACAGATGACGCAGCGCCCCTCTTTGGCCCGGCGAAGCTGCCATTTCTGCTGGCGGGAAATCTCCAGGTCTGTGAACTCGTCGATGATTTTCTTGCGCGTGTAGGCGCCCGGTTTTTTCTTCGGTCCTTTTTTCATATAATTTCCGTCAACTGCGATTCCTGTCTGGCGGGCCCGTCCATGGGCCGCAACGGCCATTTTCTCGCTGTGCGTTTGATTGCCCGCCAATCGTTCTTAAGCATAAATATGATATACGCCCGCAATTGAAAAGAAAAAAATGGCCTTGTCGCAAAGAATTTTGGGCGCTCCGGCGGTCCGGCCCGGAGGTCATTGCCGGCCAGGGCGGCTTGAATCCCGGATTTCCACCCCTTTAGTTCCCGTCCACGCGCAAGGGCAGTCTCACCCGGATGTCATCCGAGGCCGCCCCGACCAGAATCTCATAGTCGCCCGGCTCGACGGCGTATTGCTTCCTGACCGTGTCCCAATAACGAAGCTCCTTGACGGGCACCGGGATGTCCACGCGCGCGGTCTGTTTGACCGCGACCGGAACGCGCTGAAAACCGCAGAGCGCTTCCAGCGGCTGCGGGAGGGCCGATTTGACGTGCCGGAAATAAACCTGCACGACTTCATCGCCGTCCCGGCTCCCGGTGTTGCCCAAGTCCAGCCGCACATGGAAGGTTTCATTCGATTTGACTATGGATTTGTCCAGTTGGGCCGCGGAGTAGGCGAAGCGGGTGTAGGTCAAGCCGTGCCCGAAGGCGAAGAGGGGCTTGCCCTGGAAAAACCGGTAGGTGCGGTTGGCCATGGAATAATCCAGGAACGAGGGCAGATCGGTCGTCGCGCGATAAAACGTGACGGGCAGCCTTCCGGCCGGGTTGACATCGCCGAACAAAACCTCCGCCACCGCGCGTCCGCCTTCCTGGCCCGGATACCACGCCTGGACGATGGCTGAAAGATGCTCGGCTTCCCAGGGCATCGCCATCGCGCTCCCGCTGCAATTGACAAACACCAGCGGCGTTCCGGTGGCCTGGATCGCCTTGAGGAATTCCGTTTGCACCGGAGGCAATTCAATGCGCGTCCGGTCCCCGTGGTTAAAGCCCTCGAAGGGCACGTTCATGAACTCCCGCTCCAAGTCCGCGCAAATGCCGCCCACGTAAATGACAACGTCCACCGTTTTCGCCAACTGCACCGCCTTGGCGCGGGCCGCGTCATAAATCGCGCCGTTGTCGTCCCCCAGTTGCACCGCCAGGGGGCAGGCGGGCATGAAGACAAAATTGACGTTTGTCCCCAAGAGATTCGAGATGCCCGCTGCAAACGTGACCGGATGCGACGGTTCACCTTCGTAATTGCCCAGGAGCGTGTTGGTGTAACTGGCGTTGACGCCCATCACCGCGATTTTCCGAATCTTGGCGCGCTCCAGCGGCAGCAAGCCGTCATTCTTCAACAGCACCACCGACTCCCGCGCCATGCGCAAGGCCAGGGCGTCATGGGCCGGGGTGTCGTATTCCGTGGCCGCGATTTTCGCGTAAGGCACCAAAGCGGGCGGATCGAAAAGCCCCAGTCGGAACCGCGCTTCCAGCAAGCGGCCCACCGCGGTGTCCAGTTCGCTTTCCTGGAGCAGACCGTCCTCCACCGCCGTCGCCAGTTGCCGATACTGCATCCCGCAACAAAGATCGCATCCGGCCCTCACCGCCGTGGCGGAGGCGGCCTCAATTGTCGGCGAAAAGCCGTGGCCGTAGAAGAAATCCGCGATTGCGTCGCAATCCGACACGACGTGGCCCTTGAAACCCCACTGGCCGCGCAGCAAGTTGCTCAAGAGCAGGGGGCTGGCGCAGCAGGGAATGCCATAAATCCGGTTGTAAGCGCCCATCACCGCGCCCACGCGCCCTTCCGTCACCGCCGCCTCGAATTGCGGCAGATAGATTTCGTAAAAATCCCGCTCGGGAGGCTCGGAGTTGAACGTATGCCGCTCGATCTCCGGCCCGCTATGCACCGCGAAATGTTTCGCGCACGCCATGGCCTTGACATACTTCGGATCATCCCCCTGCAATCCCCGGATGTAGGCCACCGCCATTCTCCCCGTCAAAAACGGGTCTTCCCCGTAAGTCTCCTGGCCGCGTCCCCAGCGGGGGTCGCGAAAGATGTTGATGTTCGGCGACCAGAATGACAGACCCGTGTAGTTGACGCTGTCGCCGTTGTGGGCCTCGGTGTATTCGCGGTTCTTGGCCCGCGCCTCCGTCGCGATGGCATCGGCCACCGTGTGCAACAATACCGGGTCAAAACTGGCCGCCATGCCGATGGCTTGGGGGAAAACCGTGGCGGTGCCGGCGCGCCCGACCCCGTGCAGGCACTCGTTCCAATAATCGTAAGCGGGCAGGCCAATTCGTGGAATGGCGGGCGCCACGTTGCAAACCTGGCGCGCCTTTTCCCCCGGCGACATTCGTCCCACAAGGTCGCGCACGCGCAACTCCAGCGGCTGGGCCGGGTCCTTCCACGGCTGCAGCGCTTCCGCGCCGGGTTCCGCCGCGGCCGCCTGAATGACATAAAACAAAACCATCAGCAGCGTGGCGAAAACAAGGTGGCGCGGGACGGAAGCCCTCCTGGGCCGGCCATGTCCGGATTGTTCATTGCGCGAACTCACTGCGCCCAAACTAGTTTCTTCCCCCTCCCGCCGTCAATGCGGGAAATGGCCTGCTCCTCCTTGTCTCCTTGGCGATGAGGCGCCGCGAGAACAGCGGGCGGCGCTTTACGCTGCTCCTTGCACGCATTTTCCCGCGCTGATGGGGACGGAACTGCCGATTCTGCGTGGCGCAGGTTTCCAAACCTGCTGTATCGCCGACTTCCAAGTCGGCGTGGCTGCCTTGCGGCCAGCGGGTTTGGAGAAGTGAACAAATTGTCGGAAAGACGCTGGCGCGTGGGCCCGCGAGACGGCAGACTTGGAAGTCTGCGCTACCCTCGTCAGACACCACGCCCGTTGTGGATTTCAAAAGCTGGCGGTCTATTCGAAAAAAATGCGTGTAAGGAGCAGGCTTTACGAGTGCGCTTGCCACAGCAGGCGGATGGTGCCGGCGAGGGTCAGGAGCAGCACCATTTTCTCGAACTCGCGTTGGTTGATGTGGCCCAGGAGACGGGGGCCAAGCAACGCGCCGGGGACCATCGGCAGAACCAGGAGGGCGTCCATGAGCAGCGAATCGGGCGTGATCAGCCCCAGCTTCACGCTGAAGGGGACTTTGAAGGCGTTGACGAGCATGAAAAACCACGCGCTGGTTCCAATGAAAACCAATTTCGGCAGGCCGATGGCCAGAAGATAAAGCACCATCACGGGGCCGGCCGCGTTGGCGACCATCGTTGTGAATCCCGCCAGGATGCCCATCAGGGCCGTGAACCACATCGAGTGTGGCACACGGGCGGCGAGATCGTCATGGCGCCGCCCATGCTGCCAGCGCAGGACCACCATGAGCAGCAGGATGACCCCGATCATGCGCTGCATCTGCGCGCTGTTGACGCGGTCGAGCGCGAAGCAGCCGGCGAGCACTCCGGCAATCACCCAGGGGAAAAGCCGCCACAGGTGCGGCCAACTGGCGTGTTTGCGGAAAAACATCACCCCGAAGACGTCCCCGCACAGGAGCAGCGGCAGGAGCGCGCCGGTCGATTCCCGCGGCGGCAGCAGGTTGGCGAAGATCACCACGGGCAGGATACCCAATCCCGCGATCCCGGTCTTGGACAGCCCCGAACAAAACGCCGCCACAGCCAGCCAAACCCATTGCCAATGCGATAAATGCACGGAGAAACCTTGGCACAATGCTTAGCGGTGTATCCGCA
>PLGF01000160.1 GCA_003138485.1 Verrucomicrobiales bacterium
CGCGCCAACAGCCTTTCAAAGAACAAGCCTGCATACGAAATGTAACACAGAAGACGGAGGTTGCAAGAATTTTTCCCCGCGGAACACGCAGATTACGCAGAAATCAAACCCAAAATCGGGAGGGGCGAGCTCCCGCGAGACCCTGACTCGCCATGCGCAACCTCACCCCGCCCCCTCCCGCCCACCCGGCGCGCTAAGGCAAGAGGATTTTGAACAAAAGGGAACGAAGGTCACGAAGAAAAAACCGCGCATTTCCGACACGATTGCCTTGCCCGCCTCGACCATGACGCCAGCCTGGGTGGCGCAGGAACTGGATATGGGCCGCTGGGGCCGCGTCGCGCAACTACTAAAGGGAAAGAGAAAAAGTGCAAATATCAAGGATCAAATCCAAGTCCAACGAACCTTCGACCGCAGAACCGGCGAGCTGAATGACTCGCTACCGGTATTGCTTGTTTTACTTTGCTTCTGACGCATTATGGAAAATCTCGGTGGGAGATTGGTTTCAATATACGAACCAGCGGTTGCATAATAAAAACTCGGCGTGATCATGAATGCTGCCTCGGCCCCTTTTCAACGGCACAACTTCGATAGGTGGGTTTTTGGGCTTGGTATGCTTGCCACGCCGATCGGTTTAATAAGCGATTTTCTCGAAGGGTACACAGGTATATTTCTGTCGTTTTTCCCACCGGTGGGGTTGCTGGTTTTGGGCCTTTACTTTGCGTTTATACCCGCGGCAATCATTCTCCTGATGAGATCTGTGTTACTCAGGGCCGTTGGTGCGCCAACGCGAATTCGGCTTCTTGTTGGAGTGGGGCTTGTGGTTGCGGTGGGATGGCTTGGCCTTCGCGAGGATCGGTTACGTGTAACATTGCACGGTTTTCTCGCTCATCTCAAGAGTCGCACAACCGCCACTGCATTCCAAACCGCAGCATTGCAGATTCTGAATGCTGAAACGAATACCCAAGGATTAGTACCATTCGTCAGCGAGGGGCATGAGACAAACCTCGTTCCTGTATTTGCCAAACAGATGTTCTGGGGGAAACCTCCACGGCTGGTTCACTTATCTCCTCCCGCTGATGGGTTGCCAGCTTATTACTCTATGGAGTGGGGTGGGCATTTCATTGGCTACTTCGGTATCAGCGCAGGTACGGATAGCTACAGGCCTGACAAAAGCTCTGTTGAGTCGTGGATTCAGTGGAAGCCGGGTGTTTATGTTTGGTGGTGCTTTGAATAAGGCGCCGCGCAAAACTTGCCGACATCAAGAAAGCTGATATGAATAATGCCGCTCAAAGTGGCTGGTTTTGATTCGACCCCGGCTGGCTGGTTTTGAAGTGACCGGTGACAAGGCCAGCGTCCGATTCCGGGAGGACCTACCCGGGGTCGCCACGTTAAAGCGTCTGCTTGAGATTCTCCAGACGTGTGAGCCATTGGCCGAAATGGGGGCATTTATCGCGGAGAATGGAGAGGCCGATGGCGCTGGCGGCTGAAGCGCCGACCCGGACTTTCAGATTCTCGTATCCGAGCGTCAACCGGGTAAACCGGCGAATGAATAAGGGGATACGCCAGGGGCGTAAAAATGGGAAAAGTGAACTTTTCCGTTGACGCGAGGTTCAAATGGGAAGAGATTGCAGTAATGAGAGAGGGTTGACAGCGGGCGGAAAAGGGGTGCAGTGCCGCCCTTTTTGAGCGGGGAGCTACTGATTATGAACACAAAGCACATTTACGGCCTGTTTATACGAGTTTTGCTTTATCAAGAGGAAGGCGAAGTTTGTGCTCACGCTTTGGAGTTGGATTTGCTGGGATATGGCAAGACGGAAGATCAAGCGGTCGCCGAACTTTTTGAAGCGATTCAATGCCAAATCTCCTTTGCTCAAACAAAAAACGATGACAGCATTTTGCGCTTTCCAGCCCCGCAAGAATTCTTCGACAGATGGGACGCTGCGCACGCCGCCGCTTTGAGAAATCTGGTATTCCCGGATAAATGCGAAACTTTTGCCATTAAAGCGACTTGCGTTACACTTGAGATTCCGCCCGGCGCCGCAAAAGCCCGGTTTAAAGTAATGGACTTGGCTTGTGCCTAAGCCGCAAAAGGCTGATGATGTTTTTCGTATTCTTCGGGAACACGATTCCCGATTCAAATTCTATATCAATCGTGGCAAGGGGTTTCATCGGATGATAGGGAACATTGACAGCAATGGGCGCCGTCTCGCCTTCACAATACCGTACCACAAGCACCGGGATTTACAGAAGGGACTGCTAGCGTTGATTCGCCGCTTTAACCTGCCAAGCGACATTTTTGGTTGAGGCAGTAGGTGTTGCCATGTCTTTTTCCGTTGTATTTTTGGGATCGGGGACTTCGCAGGGGGTGCCGATCATCGGCCAGGATTATCCGGCGGAATTCCTGGCCAACCCCAAGAACCACCGGACGCGCCCTTCGGTTTATGTGGCGACCGGGGAGGTGAAACTGGTGATCGATACGACGCCGGAATTCCGTCTGCAAATCCTGCGGGAGAACATCCGCTGGCTCGACGCGGTGATCTTCACGCATTCCCACGCCGATCACATCATGGGATTGGACGATTGCCGGCGGTTTTGCGATTTGCGCGGCGGAACGGCGCTGCCGATTTACGCCAGCGAGACGACGATGGCCGATTTGCGCCGGGTGTTTAAGTACGCCTTCGAGACCATACCGGCGCCCAAGGGGTATTTCAGCCCGGAACCGCACCTGATCGACGGGCCGTTTCGGCTGGGCGACCTGGAAATCACGCCGCTGCTGCTGCCGCATGGCCGGTTTTCGACCAACGGCTACCTGTTCACGCAGGACGGCCATAAGCGGCTGGCCTATTTGAGCGATTGCAAGGAAGTGCCGCCGGCGGCGGTGGAGCAGGTTCGCGGGGTGGAACTGGCCGTGCTGGACGCTTTGCGCCGCGCGCCGCATCCGACGCACATGTGCCTGGATGAGGCGCTGACGGCGGCGCGGCGGATTGGAGCGGGCCGGACCTGCTTCACGCATTTGACCCATGATTACGACCACGACGCCGCCCAGGCGGAACTGCCGCCGCGGGTCGAATTCGCTTATGACGGTTTGCGCATTGACCTGGCCTGAGGCATGATGGGCGATGTGTTTGTGAAAGCCTCGTGGGGAGTTATCCTTTGCTTGACTCTGGCCGTCCGCGCGCCGTGCGCGGCGGAATCCGGCGCGTCGGTCGTTCTTGTTTACAACTCGCGCCTGCCCGAATCCAGGGATGTGGCGACGCACTACGCGGCCGTCCGCAACGTGCCGCCGGGACAAATCATCGGGCTGGACCTGCCGGAGGGTGAAGTGATTTCGCGGGCCGAGTATCGCAGCGGCTTGGCGGGGCCGCTGGCGGATTTCCTGGAGCGGCAGGCGCTGTGCGTCTATCCCCCGGCTTCGTCCTCGACCCATGCGCTCAAACCTGTCGAAGCCAGGGTGCGCTACGCCGTCCTCTGCCACGGAGTGCCGCTGAAAATCGCCGAGGATGGCTCATTGCAGGAACCCGGCGCGGCGCGTTTTCCCGAAGGCGTGCGCCGCAATGGGGCGGCTGTGGACTCGGAGCTGTGCCTGCTGCCCTGGCGCGATCCGGGGCGCCTTTTGGCCGGGCCATTGTCAAATCCCTGGTATCGCGCCACCAACGCCGCCTGGCTGCATCCGACCAACGGGTTGCTGATGGTGGCGCGCCTGGACGGCCCCAGCGCGGCCATAGCGCGGCAACTGGTGGACAAGGCGGTTGAGGCGGAAACCAACGGCCTGTGGGGCCGGGCCTACTTCGATCTGCGCGGCATCACCAACGGCGAATACAAGAAAGGCGACGATTGGATCGCGGGGGCGGCGGAGGTCGCGCGCCATTGCGGCTTTGAAACGGTTGTCGATCACCAGCCGGAAACTTTCTCCGGCGCATTTCCCATGAGTCAGATCGCGCTTTACGCGGGTTGGTACGATGGGAACGTCTCCGGCCCGTTTGCGCGGCCGAAGGTGGAGTTCATGCCGGGCGCGTTTGCCTACCATCTGCACTCGTTCAGCGCCTATACTCTCCGCTCCGCCACTCAGAATTGGTGCGGACCTTTGCTGGCGGGCGGCGTCACCGCGACAATGGGATGCGTCGATGAGCCGTATCTGACGGGCACGCCGAACATTTCGGTTTTCTTCGCCCTCTGGCTGCTGGGGGGCTTCAGTTTTGGCGAGGCGGCTTACGCGAGCCAGCCGGCGTTGTCGTGGCAGATCACGGTGATCGGCGACCCGCTTTACCGGCCCTTCGGCAAGCCGCCACGCGAACAAGACGAAGAACTCCTCCGGCGTCACAGCCCTTTGGTTGAATGGTCCGCTCTCCGCCTTGTCAACTTAAACCTGGCGGTCGGCGCCAAGCCCGCCGATATGATCCAATACCTCAAGGACCAGGAGGCGACCCGCCGCAGCGCAGTGCTAAACGAGAAGCTCGCGGAGCTATACGAGAGAACAGATCAATTGGCTTCCTCCATCAAAGCCTGCCGCCAGGCTCTGCTGCTCAATCCGACCCCGCAGCAAAAGGTGCGGCTTACGTTGAGCCTGGCTGACAAGCTGGCCGCCGCCGGAAAGGACGCGGATGTCCTGGCGCTCTACGACAAGTTTCTCAAAGAAACTCCGGACTACCCGGATGCCCTGGCCCTCTACAAGAAGCTGCAAGCGCTGGCCACCCAACTCAACCGGCGCGACCTGTCCGAGAAATACGCCCGGGAGATTTATGACAGGTCGCCGGACAAGTAAGGGGTCATCGAATCAACCGAAAAAGCCCGATTAGAAACGCGGCCAGGACGGCGATGGCCGCCACCCACCAGAACCATCGGATGCCACGCGGGACGGGGGACTTTTTCGGCTCCAGTTCGCGTTTGACGAAGTCGTCGTAATCGAACGATTCATCGGGCAAATTGAGGCTGCTGGCGTAGGCCTCTTCGGACCAGCCGGTCTGTTCGTCGGCGCCGCATTCCGGGCACGCCTTGGCGCCGGAGGGAACATCGGCTCCGCAGATGGGGCAATTTTCAGGGGACATGCGTTTTTCGCGGCCGGTTGAACTGTGCCGGGGTTAAGGAATAGTTTTCGGTGTTGGAAGAACAATTCTTTTCTTTGCGGCGCTGACGATCTTTTTGATCGAAGGCTCTATCGGTAGGTCTTCCGGCGATTTGCCGGTTTCGCGCTGGACTGTTGATCGGACTCCTTTGCCGATACGCAGATGTGTCTCGCGAGCAGAATGTTCGTTTTTGACGCCTGCTTTCTGAAGCGCATTCTCGGTAAGATTGGTCCTGAATTCATTGGCCGATAATTCCAGCCTGCCAGCGCGGTCGAGGAGTTCTTCTTTTGGGGGAATGCCCTTGCGTTTTTTAACAATTTTCAGTGGCATACCGTATAAACCCATATATCCGGCATGTTGAAACAGCGCATATTCCCTTACGCCTGCCGCTTTTGCAGCGCCTGCCAAATGTTTATTCGCGACCCGGATTCTGTCGCGCAGTTTTACTCTTTCCTGGGCATTTAGGTACTTCCGAGCCAATTCTTGCTCCCGTGTTTTGATGGCGAAATACTGCTGGGCAGCGGCAACTTCAGCTTTTGAAGGGTCGCCGTTCATGGCAATGAGGTAACAGGCGAAACGCGATAAATAGAAATCATCATATTCTCTCTTTGCTCCCTTTCCCGTTTCGATCATGTTGGTGAAGCCGACGAAATGATGAGCCGAATCAATGCCGGCGCTTTTCCCAGCGGTGGCAGCGCGCTGCAGGACGTTCTCGAAGTTTCGCCAATCGTCGTAGCCCAAGAGCTTCTGCATGGTTCTGGCCGTCCAATACTCCATCCCCTTCGTGGAGACCTGTTTTGAAGCTTCAAAACCAGATACAATTTCTTCATCATTCATATTCTTCATCAATTCTGATTTCAGCAATTATACCCAAGCATTTGCGGATGATCAATGAATTTCATCAAATTTATCCATTTTCTCCTTGCCGTTGGATCTGGCGCATGATAAAGTCAATGGCATGGATATAAAGAGAGAATTAGAGAAGAAAATCGAACGAAAAAAGGACGATATTCTTGCGCTCGAAAGACAACTGGCCGAAGCAAACTCATATTTGCAGGCTCTTGAGGATATGCGCAAAATGCTGCCGCGAAATGGGCAATCCGAGCCGGAAATCACTCTTCGCGCCGGCACCGACCTTGCCAAAGTTCGTGAGGTTCTCAAGAAACACGGGAAGCCAATGCATGTTGAGGAGTTGCTGGGAGAATTGGGAAAACCCGTTGTCAATAACTCCAAGACCTCCTTGAGCGGCTCATTGGCTGCTTATGTCCGCGAACACAAGATATTCACCCGGCCCGCGCCGAACACATTTGGACTTGTTGAATTTGCGGAGCCGGGGCGGCTCGAACTGCCGGATGGATTCGGGGAGCAAAGCGAATCCTGAATATCGTTCAGACGGCGGCGCGCTTCCAGCGGCCCTGGAGAGGGGCCGGATGGGGTTCAAAAGATTTTTTAAAAAAACGCTTGCGGCCCAGGTTCGCTCTGCTATGTTTCCCTTCCATTTTCGTCAAAAGCGACAGATGGCGGCTTTTGGCGCGACCGATAACTGATCGCCCCGCTGGGCGCAGGATTGATGGCCGACGCCGCGCAGCCGATACGCATTGATTTTATGGCAGTTAAAACGTTTAGGCCCTTAACGCCTTCGACGCGCTACATTACCGTGGCGTCGTTCGATGAGATTACTAAGGACACTCCGGAGCGGAGTCTCATCAGTATTCGCAAGAAATCTGGTGGACGCAATAACTATGGCCGCGTCACGGCCCGCGGCATCGGGCGGGGGCATAAACAGTTTTACCGCAACGTCGATTTCAAACGCAACAAGCACGGGGTCGAGGCGGACGTGACGGCCATTGAGTACGACCCCATTCGCACCGCCCGGCTGGCGCTCTTGCAGTACAAGGATGGCGAGAAGCGTTACATCCTGGCGCCCAACGGCTTGCAAGTGGGCGCGAAACTGGTCAGCGGGCCGGCGGCGCCGCCCGAACTGGGCAATTGCCTCCCTCTCAAGACCATCCCGGTCGGATTGCCGATTCATAACATCGAAATCACGCCGGGCCGCGGCGGCCAAATGGTCCGCACCGCCGGAGGTTCCGCCATGGTCATGTCGCGCGACGAAGGTTACGCCCAAATCCGCCTCCCGTCCGGGGAAGTTCGGAGGGTGCATGAGACCTGTTACGCGACGATCGGCCAGGTGGGGAACCTGGAACATGAAAATATCGCCTTGGGCAAGGCTGGCCGCTCGCGGCATCGGGGCATCCGGCCCATCAGCCGCGGCGTGGCGCGCAACCCGGTCGATCATCCCAACGGCGGCGGCGCGGGCAAATCCAAGAGCGGCGGCGGCTGGCAACAATTGACCTCCCCGTGGGGTCTGCTGGCAAAAGGCTACCGGACACGGACCAAACGGAAGTACTCCAATCGCTTTATTCTCGTGCGCCGCGATGGCCGCCCAATGAAACGCAAATAGATGATGAAAGACTAATATGGGACGATCCATCAAAAAAGGTCCATTCGTGGACTTTCACCTGATCGAAAAGATCGACGAGGCCAAGGCCTCCAAGTCCAAGACGCCGATCAAGACGTGGTCGCGGCGCTCGATGATCACGCCGGATTTCGTGGGCTTGACCTTTAACGTCCACAACGGCAAGATTTTCAATCCGGTCTTCGTCACGGAAAACATGGTGGGCCACCGGCTGGGCGAGTTCTCGCTCACGCGCACGTTCAAGAAACACGGCGCGCACACCGCCAAAGCCGAAGCGAAATAGTATGGAAGTTCAAGCCATTACGCATAACGTCCGAATGTCCGCCCAGAAAATGAGGGAGGTTGTCCGGCAGATTCAGGGGCTGCCCGTCGCGCACGCCCAAGCCGTCCTGGCGGTCGTGCCGCGCAAGGGGGCGCGGGTCGTCGCCAAGACCCTCGAGTCCGCCGCCGCCAACGCCGAGGACCTCAAGCTGCACAAGCCCGAATACCAGGACATCCGCATCGAGGCGCTCCGCGTCAAGCTGGCCATCGCCGGCACAGCCGGCAGCATAAAGAGGTTCACTCCAAAAGCGCGCGGCTCCGCCGGGCCGATTCTCAAACGCAACTGCCACGTCAAAATTGTCTTGTCTGACGAATAAACTCTATGGGCCAAAAAACAAATCCTATCGGTCTGCGCGTCGCCCTCAACAAAGATTGGGGTTCCAAGTGGTTTGCCGAGAAGAAGGAGTTCGGCAAATTGCTGGCCGAAGACCGTAAGATTCGCTCCATGCTCAAGACCAAGCTCGAGGGCGCTTCCGTCTCCAAAATCCAACTCGAACGCGCCGCCTCCCGCTGCCGCATCACCATCTTCACCGCCCGCCCCGGCGTCGTCATCGGCCGCAAAGGCGCCGAAATCGACAAGCTCAAAGAGGAAATCAGCAAGATGACCGGCAAGGAAGTCTATGTCGATATTCAGGAGATCAAGCAGCCTGAAACCGACGCCCAGCTCGTGGCCGAGAACGTCGCCGTCCAGCTCGAACGCCGCGTCTCCTTCCGCCGGGCGATGAAAAAGGCCGTGCAAGTGGCCATGGATTTCGGCGCCGAAGGGATCAAAGTGCGCGTTGGGGGCCGTTTGGGCGGGGCGGAAATCGCGCGGGTGGAGAAATACCATCAGGGGCGCGTTCCGCTTCACACGTTGCGGGCGAATATCGAGTACGGATTTGCGGAAGCCAACACCCTGTATGGGAAGCTGGGCATCAAATGCTGGATTTGCAAGGGTGACGTTCCGGTGGTCAGGAAACCCAAAGAAGAGCCGCAGACAGCGCCGGCGGCGCCCTGAGGAATTGAACCGAACTGAAACCCGTTAGAAAGAGAATTACTTTATGCCAATGAGTCCCGCCAGAGTCAAGTATCGCAAGATGCACCGCGGCCACCGCACCGGCCTGGCCCATCGCGGCTCGACGGTCGCCTTTGGCGAATTCGGGTTGCAGTCTCTGGAGCGGTGCTGGTTGGATACCAAGCAGATTGAAGCCGCGCGCGTGGCTGTCACCCGTTTTATGAAGCGCCGCGGCAAGGTCTGGATTCGCATCTTTCCCCACAAATCCTTTACCAAGAAGCCCCTGGAAACGCGCATGGGCAAGGGCAAAGGGCCTTTGGAATCCTGGGTCGCCGTCATCCGTCCCGCAAATGTCCTTTTTGAAGTGGATGGCGTGACCGAATTGGTCGCTCGCGAGTCCATGCGTCTGGCGGCCACCAAGCTGCCCATCCGGACCAAATTCATTTCGCGCCATCGCATGGGCTGAACCAACTATGAAAATGTCGGAAATAAAAGATTTGACGCCGCAGGAACTGACCTCCCGGAGCCGGGACCTGCGGCAGGAGATATTCAACCTGCGCTTGCAGCAGGCCAGCAGCCAGTTGGAGAAGCCCGCCCGCCTGCGCGTGCTCCGCCGCGACGTTGCCCGCCTGGAAACGCGCATCTCCCAACTCCGCAACAAACCGGCTTGATTTGATTTTTATGCCAGAAGAAAAACCCATGGAAGGACGCGGCCACCGCAAGGAGCGGATGGGCAAGGTCATCGCCAACAAAATGGCCAAGACCATCGTCGTTCGCGTCGAGCGCCGCTTCCCCCATCCCGAATTCAAGAAGGTCGTCACGGCCTATTCCAAATTGTACGCCCACGATGAAAAAGGCGAAGCCAAGGTGGGGGACCTCGTCCTCATCCGGGAAACGCGCCCCTTGTCCAAATTGAAACGCTGGCGCCTGACCCAGGTGGTGGAACATACCGCCGAGGTACCGCTTGCCGCCGTTTAGCCAGGATTTATGTTGCAGATTCGCTCCATTTTAGACGTGGCCGACAACACCGGCGCCAAACGCGCCGCCGCCATCGGCGTCATCGGCCGCAACCAGCGCTACGCCGGCATTGGCGATGTCATCAAGGCCCACATCAAGGAGGCCGCGCCCGACGGCACCGTCAAGAAGGGCGAGGTGGTCGATGCGGTCATCGTCCGCACCCGGCACCGCATTCGGCGGGCCGACGGCTCCTATCTGCGCTTCGACAGCAATGCGATTGTCATCATAGACAAGGAGAACAACCCGCGCGGCACGCGCATTTTCGGGCCGGTCGCCCGGGAATTGCGGGAGAAGAAGTTCATGAAAATCATTTCACTGGCCCCGGAGGTTCTCTAGTTATGTCCAAAGCACATGTCAAAAAAGGCGATGAAGTCGTCGTCATAGCCGGGTCCGAACTCGGCGGGCGCGGCAAGATATTGCAGGTCTATGTCAAGCGGCAGCGCGTCTTGATCGAGGGCCTGAAAATGATCAAGCGCCACACCCGCAAGAGCCAGCAGCATCCCAAGGGCGCCATCGTCGAGCGCGAGGGCACGATTCATATTTCCAACGTCGTCCTGGCCTCCCGGCATGACGCCCGCGTCGGCGCCCATCCCCAGCCCGCTTCCCCTGAAGCCGCCCCACAATGAAACCGAGACTTTACGAAAAATACGTCCAGGAAGTGCGGCCCGCCTTGCGCGAGAAACGGCACTACCAGAACATCCATCAGGTTCCCCGCCTGGAGAAGATCGTTGTCAACATGGGCGTCAGCGCCTCCCTGGAAAAGGGCGCGATAGACGACGCCGCTCGCGACATGGCCTCCATTACGGGCCGCAAGCCGGTCGTCAGCAAATCGCGCCACAGCATCGCCAATTTCAAGCTTCGCGAAGGACAACCCATCGGCTGCCGCGTCACTCTCCGCCGGGAAATCATGTACGAGTTCTTTGACCGGCTGGTCGCCACGGCCCTGCCGCGCATCCGCGACTTTCGCGGCCTCTCGCCCCGCTCCTTCGACGGGCGCGGCAATTACACGCTGGGCGTCAACGACCAGACCATCTTCCCGGAAATCGAACTGGACAAGATTAAACGCACGCAGGGGATGGACATCACCATTGTCACCACCGCGCCCACCAACGAGGAAGCGCTTGAATTGCTGAAAATGATGGGGATGCCTTTCGCCGAGGCCAAAGAGACCGCCCCCCGCCACACACCCTGATATTATGGCAAAAACCGCCTGGATAGAACGCAATAAAAAGAAGCGCGAAACGGTCAAGAAATACGCCGCCGTCCGCGCCGAACTCAAGGCGCGGCGCGATTACGCCGGCTTGAGCAAGCTGCCGCGCAACGCCAGCCCCAGCCGCGTCGTCAACCGCTGCTCCATGTCCGGCCGCCGCCACGGCTATCTGCGCAAGTTCGGCTGCTCCCGCCTCACCTTTCGCGAGGCGGCATTGAACGGTTTGATCCCCGGCGTGACAAAGGCCAGTTGGTAATTATATGAGCGACGCGATTTCAGACATGTTGACCCGGATCCGCAACGCCAGCCGCGCCTTGCTGCCCGACGTTGTCGTCCCCCACTCCAAATTGAAGGAGAGCATTGCCCACGTTCTCAAGCGCGAAGGCTACATCGCCGACGTCGCCGTCGAGGGCAAGCTTCCCAAGATTATCAAGCTCAAGCTTAAATACACCGGCCGCAAGTGCGTCATCGAGGGCCTCCGGCGCGCCAGTTCGCCGGGCTTGCGCCGCTACGTCGGCTCCCAGAAGGTCCCCCGTGTCCGCGGCGGCCTGGGCACGTCCATCCTCTCCACCTCTGAGGGCATCCTCACCGGCATCCAGGCCCGCAAGAAAAACCTCGGCGGCGAACTTCTCTGTGAAATTTGGTGACCCTTTATGTCTCGCATCGGAAAAATACCCGTCGTCGTCCCTCCCAAGGTCAAGGTCCAGATCCAGGGCCAGAAGGTCCTCGTTGAAGGCCCCAAGGGCAAGCTGGATTTTGATCTGCCCAGCCGCACCTCCGCCCGCCTCGACGGCGGCAGCGTCATCGTCAGCCGCCAGGGCGAGGACGCCCAGGCCAGGGCCTTGCACGGCTTGAGCCGCGCCATCGTCAATAACATGGTCAAGGGAGTCAGCGAAGGCTTTGTCAAAAAGCTCGAAATCCAGGGCGTCGGCTTCAAGGCCATCGTCCAGGGCAGCAACGTCAACCTCGCCCTCGGCTATTCCCATCCCGTCAATTATCCGATCCCCGACCAGATCAAGGTCACGGTTGAGGAAAACACCAAGGTCACCATCGAAGGCCCCAGCAAGCAGATGGTCGGCCAGGTCGCGGCTGAAATCCGCAGCTTCTACCCGCCCGAACCTTACAAGGGCAAGGGAGTCCGCTACGCCAACGAGAAAGTGCGGCGCAAGGAAGGCAAGACTGTGCAGTAACCCCTTTGGCCCCGGCCAAATCCGGGGCCGCGAAAACATGAGATCCGACAAAAAAATCCAACTCGCAACGCTCCGGCACTGGCGCATTCGCAAAACCGTCACCGGCACCAGGGAGCGTCCCCGCATGAGCGTGCGCTTTTCCAACCAGCACATCCGTGTCCAGTTCATTGATGACGTCGCCGGCGTCACCCTCGCCGCCGCCTCGACCCTGGGCAAATCCGCCCCCGCCGGCCCGAAACTGGCCGCCAATGTTGCCGGCGCGAAAAAGGTCGGCGCCATCGCCGCCGAAGCGGCCAAGAGCAAGGGCATTGCCAGCGTCGTCTTCGACCGCAGCGGCGCCCGTTACCACGGCAAAGTCAAAGCGTTGGCCGACGCCGCCCGCGAAGCCGGCTTGAAATTTTAACCCCTAAGAAAGAATACTGTGGCTGAGATCAACAAAAACCCCACCGGCAACGCCAGAGCAGGCGGACGCGGCCCCGGCCGCGGTCCGCGTCGGACACGCCCCGCCACCGGCGAGAGCACCGAAGCCTCCCTCGAAGGCGGCGGCGATTCCGAATTAAGCGAAAAAGTCGTCTTTATCAACCGCTCCGCCAAAGTCGTCAAAGGCGGACGCCGCTTCAGTTTCAGCGCCCTGGTGGTCGCGGGAGACAAGCATGGCCGCGTTGGCGTCGGTCTGGGCAAGGCCGTCGAAGTATCCGAGGCGATTCGCAAGGGCGGCGAAATGGCCAAGCGTCATCTGGTCACCATGTCCATCAAAGAAGCCACTATTCCCCACGAAATAATCTGTTTCCACGGCGGGGCCAAAGTCCTCCTTCGGCCCGCTTCGCCGGGCACCGGTCTCATAGCCGGCAAGACCGTTCGCGCGGTATTGGAATTGGTGGGCGTCAAGGATGTCTTGAGCAAATCGCTCGGCTCCAACAACCCTTCCAACGTCGTCAAGGCCACCCTGTCCGGCCTGCAACAACTCCGCTTGCGCGAGGATATTTATCGCGCCCGCGGGTTGGAGTTCAAGCCGCGCACCACGGCCGTCGCCGTTGCGCCTGCCGTTGCGCCGCGCCCCGTGCCGACACCTGCCGCGCGCGTTGCTCCCGCGGCGCGCGTTGCTCCCGCGGCGCCCGTCGCGCCTGCCGCCGCTGCTGCGCCTGCGGCGCCCGTCGCGCCTGCCGCACCCGTCGCGCCTGCCGCGCCCGTCGCGCCTGCCGCACCCGTCGCGCCTGCGCCGCCTTCCGCGGACAGCGGCGCGGCCCCAGCCAACGTTTGATTTTTATGCGCTTACACGATCTTAAACCTCGACCTGGCGCCAAGCACCGCCGCAAGCGGCTTGGCCAGGGTGAATCCAGCGGCCACGGCAAGACCAGCGGCCGCGGCGGCAAGGGCCAGACCGCCCGTTCGGGCAGTTCCATCCGCATCGGATTTGAAGGCGGCCAGATGCCCTTGATCCGCCGCATCCCAAAACGCGGTTTCAACAACTCCCGTTTCGCCATCCGCTACGTTCCCGTTAATCTTGAAGCGCTGAACCGTTTCGAGGATGGCGCGACGGTCGATGCCGCGACCCTGCGCACCCTGGGATTGGCCAACGGCCCCGTCACGCGCGTCAAAATCCTCGGCGACGGCGAGCTGACGCGCAAATTATCCGTGCGAGCGCACGCCTTCAGCGCGTCGGCTCGCGCCAAAATCGAGAAACTCGGCGGCACATGTCAACTGATCGATCCTCCGCCAGCCCCCGCGCCTGTCGCCAAACCGGCTGGCAAGGGCGCCGGCAAACCGCCGGGCAAACCCGCCGATGGAGCCTCCGACAAACCGTCCGACAAGCAGGCCGGCAAGCCTTCCGCCAAACCGTCTGACAAGCCCGCCAAGCAGGCTGGCAAAGCTGCTGGCAAAGTCGCCGACAAGCCTGCCGACGGCGAGCAAGCCGGCAAGCCCGCCGAGAAACCGTCTGACAAACCCGCCGACAAGGCGCCCGAAAAGAGCGCCTAGTTCCACCCCTGAATGTTCAAGTCCATCCTCAACACCTTAAGCAA
Organism: Verrucomicrobiales bacterium; assembly: GCA_003138485.1. Lineage (GTDB taxonomy): Bacteria > Verrucomicrobiota > Verrucomicrobiia > Limisphaerales > Palsa-1400 > PLGF01. The sequence continues at coordinate 14,293 of PLGF01000160.1, forward strand.
CTGCTTCAAGATTCCCGAACTGAAGTCGCGCATTGTTTTTACAATGGTGGTGCTGGGGATTTGCCGGCTCGCCTCGCTGATTCCGACGCCCGGCCTCAACAGCGCGTTGTTGAAGTCCTACTTCGAGCATGGCGGCGGCAAGAACATGGGCAACGGGCTTCTGGGGATGTACAGCCTTTTCACCGGGGGCGGCTTTGAGCGTTGCGCGGTGGGCGCCCTGGGCATCATGCCCTACATCAGCGCGACGATCATACTTCAGCTCTTGCAGGCGGTGGTTCCCGCGTTGAGCAAACTGGCGCGTGAAGAAGGGGGCCGCACCAAGCTCATTCAATATGGGCGCGTTCTCACCTTGTTTCTTTGCCTGGGCCAGGGCTTCGTCATGGCCATTGGCTGGGAACGGTTCAGCGACATTCTCCCGGATTTCCAAGGGAACCTCGTCCTGATACACGCAATATGGTGGTATCGCATTCAGACGGCTGTCATTCTCACCACGGGCACCATGTTGCTGATGTGGCTGGGCGAGCAGATCACCGACCGCGGCATCGGCAACGGCATCTCCCTGATTATCACAATCGGCATCCTGGCGCGCCTTCCCGCGGCAGGCCAGGGGTTGGTTGATATGTTCCTGACCCACGGTTCCCTGGGCGAACATCGTTACAACATCTTCCACTTCATCGCTCTCGTCCTCCTTCTCTGCGCGGTCGTTGCCGGAGTCGTCGCCGTCACCCAGGCCGAGCGCAAGATACCCGTCCAATACGCCCAGCGCGTTGTGGGCCGGAAGATGTATTCGGGCGGCAGTTCCTTCATGCCCCTGCGCGTCAATTACTCGGGGGTCATGCCCGTGATCTTCGCCTCCGCCATTCTGATGTTTCCGTCGATGATCCTCAATTTCCTGGGCTCGCATTTCAACATCAAGGCTTTTATAGAGCTGGCCGCCCTGGTGAACCGCGGATCGGGTGTCTATCTGCTCCTCTACGGCTTGATGATTCTTTTCTTCTCCTATTTCTGGGTCGCCACCCAGTTCAACGAGCTTCAAATTGCCGATGACATGAAGAAGTCCGGCGGTTACATCCCCGGCGTGCGCCCGGGCCAGGCCACCAGCAATTTCCTCCATCGCACCATGAGCCGCATCACCCTGGCCGGCGCGATCTTTTTGACCGCCATTGCGGTTATCCCCATTATTTTACAGGAATGGATGACCATTCCGTACTCGGTTGCCGGATACTTTGGCGGCACCAGTTTGCTCATCATTGTCGGTGTCATGCTCGATACCATGCGCCAGATGGAGTCTCACCTCCTCATGCGCCACTATGACGGGTTTTTGAAGAAAGGGCGCCTGAAAGGACGTTTCTAGCGTTCTCCCGGTGTTCCTGGAGCACTTTCGCGTGGCGGCAAGAATGATCATTTTGAAGACAGAACGTGACTTGGAAGCGATGCGTCCGGCTTGCGAAGTGGGCAGCACCGTCCTGGAAGAGGTCGCCGCCTTCATCAAACCGGGCCTCACGACACTCGAGGTCGATGATTTCGCGGCGGCGCGCATGAAGCATTACGGCGCAAAGAGCGCTTTTCTGGGCTATCGCAAGTTTCCGCGCCAGATTTGCATCTCCGTAAACGAGGAAGTGGTGCATGGGATCGCCGGACCCAGACGCCTGGAATTCGGCGATATTGTCAGCCTCGACATTGGGGTGACCTACCACGGTTTCATCGGGGACACGGCGAAAACGGTGGCGGTTGGCGGCTGCGACGTTCGCGCCCAGCGGTTGATGGATGTGACCGAACAGGCTCTGTACGAGGGCATTGCAAAGGCCCGGCCGGGCAATCATGTCGTGGACATCTCCCGCGCCGTCCAGGACTATGTCGAATCCAACGGCTTCAGCGTTGTCCGCGAGTTTGTCGGGCACGGCGTTGGCCGCACCGTCCATGAAGAGCCGCAAGTGCCAAATTTCGTTGAAAAAAACGTGGCATCGCCTAAACTGAGGCCCGGCATGACGATTGCCATCGAGCCGATGGTCAATGCCGGAACGCCCCAGGTTCTCGTTTTAAGAGACGGCTGGACAGTGGTGACAAAAGATGGTCAACTATCCGCTCACTTTGAACACACGGTTTTGGTGACTGAAACGGAACCGGAGATATTAACATGGCCCGCAAAGACAGCATCGAAACTGAGGGCAGGATAGTGGAAATCCTGGCCGCCATGCTCATTCGCGTCGAGTTGTCCAATGGACATCGCCTGGTGGCGCATGTTTCGGGCAAACGGCGCCTGGCCTTTGAGCGGATGGCCGTTGGGGACAATGTCCGGGTGCGGATATCGCCTTTTGATTTGTCCCAGGGCGCCATCATCGCGGACGGAGAATGATTTATGAAAGTACGAGCATCAGTGAAGAAACTTTGCGAAAACTGCAAGATCGTCAAACGCAAGGGCGTCGTTCGTGTCATTTGCACGAATCCGCGCCACAAACAAAAACAAGGCTAAATTGAATTTATGGCACGTCTCGTAGGAGTTGAAATCCCCAGCGAAAAGCGCATCGGCATCGCTTTGCGCTACATCTTTGGCATTGGCCCCTCCAATGCCAGGGTCATCCTTTCCAAGGCGCAAATCGACCCCTCCATTCGCGCCAAGGACCTCAACGAACAGCAGTTGTCCCAGATTGTTCACGCCATCCAGGATGGCAAATACGTCATCGAAGGCGACCTCCGCCGCGAGTTGGGCATGAATCTCAAGCGCCTTCAAGGCATCAAATGCTACCGCGGCATCCGCCACCTCCGCGGTCTCCCGGTGCGCGGCCAGCGCACCTCCACCAACGCCCGCACCCGCAAAGGCCCCAGAAAGACCGTCGGCGTGCAGCGCAATCCCAACGCCAAGACCGGCATCCATTGATTTGACTTATGGCTGAAGACACAAAGCCCAAAAAACCCGCTCCGGAGAAAAAGCCCAAAGCCGAGGGACCTCCGCCAGCAGGCGGCGACGCGCCCAAGCACGCCAAGAAACCCGCCGCCGCGCCCGAAGCCGCCGCCAACGCCGGCAAGAAGCCGGCCGGCCCGCCCGCTGGCGCCCCCGGCGCTCCCGGCGCTCCGGCTGACGCCCCCGGCGCCGCTCCCGCCGCTCCCGCCATGCCTGTGGCCGGCACCGCCCCCACCGCCGCCGAACTGCTCGGCGACGACGCCGCGTCCAAGAAGATCATCAAGGCCAAGGGCGCCAAGAACATCGCCGTCGGCATCGCGAACATTTTAGCCACCTTCAACAACACCAACGTCACCATTACCGACATGCACGGCAACGTCCTGGGCTGGTCCAGCGCCGGGCGGGTCGGTTTCAAAGGCTCGCGCAAAAGCACCGCTTTCGCGGCCCAGCAAGTTGCCCAGGACGCCGCCCGGCAGGCGATGTCCCACGGCATGCGCGAGGTCGAAATCCGGGTGCGTGGACCGGGATCGGGCCGGGAGTCCGCCATTCGCGCTTTGCAGGCCATCGGCCTGGAAATCACCACCATCAAGGATTGCACGCCCGTTCCGCACAACGGCTGCCGCCCCCGCAAAAAACGCCGCGTCTAAAGCAAAGGAATTTACCGCTATGGCTCGTTATACTGGTCCCCGCACCCGCCTCAGCCGGCGTTTCGGCATCCCGCTCTTCGGCCCGGACAAATACCTGGAGCGCCGCAACTACGCCCCGGGCGTTCACGGCCCCAAGTCCCGCCGCAAACACACCGACTACGGCCTCGCCCTCATCGAGAAGCAGAAGCTGCGTTTTTTCTACGGCCTCATGGAACGCCAGTTTCGCGGCGTCTATGAACGCGCGCTCAAACGGCGCGGCGTCACAGGCGAGCAGATGCTCCAAATCCTGGAAACCCGTCTCGACAACGTCGTCTATCACCTCGGTTTCGCCATCACCCGCGCCGCCGCCCGTCAGATGGTCGGCCACGGCCACGTCAAGGTCAACGGCCGCAAAGTCAACATCCCCTCTTTCGCCCTCAAGGTGAACGATGTGGTCGAAGTGCGCGAAAGCAATGTCTCCCGGCAGTTGGCCACCAAGAACCTTGAACTGTCCACCAGCAAGGTCGTGCCCGATTGGCTGCTCGTCAACAAGGACGCCTTCAAAGGCACCGTCATGCGCATCCCGACACGCGATGAAATCCAGCCCATCGCCAACGAACAGGCCGTCGTAGAATTTTATTCCCGCTAAACCAGTTGAAAACCGTCCCGCCCGGCGGGACAAAACAATTATAGGGGCTTCTCCGGCCGCGGGAATAAATCCCCGGAGAGGCCAGATTAAAATTGTTGAAAGGACCTTAAATTATGCCAATGCGTCTAGGACGATTCGAAATGCCCAAGCGGCTGACCAAAGAGGACACCACCGCCACTGAAACCTATGCCAAGTTCATCGCCGAACCCTTTGAAACCGGTTACGGCCACACCATCGGCAACTCCCTCCGCCGCGTCCTGCTCTCCTCCCTCGAAGGCGCCGCCATCACCTCCATCAAAGTCGATGGCGCCATGCATGAGTTCGCCAGCATCGAGGGCATTGGCGAGGACGTCACCGACATCGTCTTGAACCTCAAAAAAATCCTTTTCCGCGCCCATTCGCGCGATCCCCAAACCCTTCTCCTCTCCGTCAACAAGGAGGGACCCATTCTGGCGGGCGACATCGCTTTGAACCAGAACCTCGAACTGGTCAACCCCAAGCAGCACATCTGCACTCTCGACAAGAAGAAAAAGTTCGAAATGGAACTCGAAGTCAAAATCGGCCGCGGCTTCTGCCCGGGCGACGAAAACAAGAAACCCGACCAGGCCATCGGCGTCATTGCCATCGACTCCCTCTTCTCCCCTGTCACCCGCGTCCGCTACGCCGTTGAAAATGCCCGCGTCGGCCAGCGCACCGATTACGACCGCCTCCTGCTGGAAATCTGGACCGACGGGCGCATCTCCCCGGACGACGCCCTCACGCAGGCTTCCGCCATCCTCCAGCATCACCTTGATGTCTTTGTCGGCTACGACAAGAACGCCGTGGAGTTCGAGGAGACCGAGGCGAAGCAGGACGACGAGAAGACCAAGATGAAGAAGCTCCTGAACATGAGCGTCAACGAAATCGAACTGAGCGTCCGCGCCGCCAACTGCCTCAACAACGCCAACATCACGACGGTGGGCCAACTGGCGATGAAGACCGAGGCCGAGATGCTCAAGTACCGCAACTTCGGCAAGAAATCCCTCAACGAAATCAAGGAGAAACTCGCCAGCTTGGGCCTGTCCCTTGGCATGAACCTCGATCCCACCCTCTTGGAAGCCCCCAAGGAAGAGATCAAACCCGAATAATCGGACTCCTATGCGCCATCTTAAACGCACCGCCAAACTCGGCCGCACCGGCCAGCATCGCAATCGCATGCTCGCCAACCTGGTTTGCAGCCTCATCAAACACCGCCGCGTGACCACCACCTTGGCCAAGGCCAAGGCCGCCCGATCCGTCGTGGAAAAAGTCATTACTCTCGGCAAGGGCGGCACCCTTCACCAGCGCCGCCTCGCTTCGGCCCGCCTCCACCAGGACGAGGACGCCATCAAAATCCTCTTCAAAGACATCGCCCCAACCCAAATGGAGCGGCACGGCGGCTACACCCGCATCGTCCGCCTCAACCAGCGCCAGGGCGACGCCGCCCAAATGGCCATCCTGGAATTTGTCGATGTCCCCGTCCCGGAAGCCCCGGTCCAACCCGCCAAATCCCCGGAATCCGAGGCCAAAGCCGCGGACAAGAAGGAAGAGAAGAAGCAAGAGAAGAAAGACGCCCCCGCTCCGGCCGCGGCCGCCTCATAAAGCACCCGGCGGCCCAAAGGCTGAATCTTGATCGCGGCAGGGTGGCGTGCCACGACCGTGTGACTGCGCGTTTACGGTTTCGCGGACGCTCCCCCGGACAAGCCAACGACACGGCAGAGATCGGGAGCGCGACCAGCCCGCAAAGCCCACGCGCAAGCGTCTGCCCAATAATTTGTTCACTTCTGCAGCCAGTAATTTGATCTAACCTCTCGGTCGCTCTGGCTGGCGTCCCGCCAGCCAGTCGTACGCCTGGAGAAGAGTCACCCTTTGATGGGCTTTCGCGCGGCGCTTATGTTTTCGGCCGGAGGCCGAAAACCGCGAGACGCTCGCGCTCCCTGAAAGCAATCTTATCTGTAACCTTTCCCCCCCCGCTTGCGAATACAATGGCAACCGGGCCATGAATGCCCCGTTAAAAATGACAATTCAAATGCCAGCCGAATCCATTGTATGAAACACCTCGCTCTCGTTCTCCCGCTCTTCCTCTCCATCCTCAACCCCGCCGTCGCCGGCTCCATCCCCAGGGAAGAAATCTCCGCGGATGCCAAATGGCTCATTCAACTCGATGCCGCCCAGTTCCGCGCCACCAAAGTCGGCGGCTTCATCACGACCGAAATGCTGGAAAGAAATCAACCGGCCGTCCAGAAACTCAACACCAAGTTCAAGCTCAACATTGACGTGAACAAAATCGTCGAGGGCATCAGCTCCATCACCCTTTACGGAACCGATTACGATTCGCCGCAAGACCACGCCGTTTTGTTGATCCGCGCCAGTCCCGACTTTGAGAAGATCGCGGTCGGCTTCCTGGCCGGCATGGCTTTGGCCGGCACCAACGCCCCCGTGCGAGTCACGCAGACCCAGCAGGGCGCCCTCGCCTTTTACGACATCCAGGACGCCGCCTACTGCGCGATCCTTCCGGGCAGGGTGATCGCCATCGGCCGCTCCCGCGAGGTCACCGAACAAGCCGCCAAAGTGCTCGACGGCAAGGCGCCCTGCCTGGCTTCCGCCACGGCCATCGGCGGATTTGGCGACATGAAAGAGGCCTTCTTCTTCCTCGGCGTCGCCCAGGGCTTTAATCTGGGCAACAATCTGCCGCCCCAGGCCAAGCTCCTGCAAGCCGCCGACGCCGGCCGCATCGCCTTGGGCGAGAACGCCAACCTGCTCTTTTTGAACCTTGCCTTGCGAAGCAAATCACCCGAAGTTGTCACCCAGATGCAACAAGCCGTCCAGGGTCTCATCGCCATCGGCTCCCTCAGCCAGCCGCAGGACAAGGATGTTGCCCACCTGCTTCAGTCCATCAAAGTTTCCACCGACGCGAACGTCGTCAACATCAGCGTCGATTATCCGGTTGACAGAGCCATCGATCAATTGACCAAGGTGCGCGACCAGATGATCAGAAAGCAACATGCCGAGCCTGCGCCCGCCGAAAATGAAACCTCCAACGCCACGCCTGCAACCGCTCCGGCGGTGCTGCCGGCCACAAACTGATTCCGGAGGCGCCGATGGTTTCCGCGTGCCGCCAGCCAGGGATGGACAACAGCGCAACCCCTGCGCTGAGAATTTCGGGCCGGCTGGCGCGCGCGGGAACCTCAAGCGCTTCATCCCCGCCAAAAGATGTGAACGAATCCGGCCAAACTGAATCCAGCCCGGAGGAACTGGCCCGCCTCTCCGCCCAAGGCAGCGTCGCGTCCTTTGAGAAAATCGTTTCGCGTTTCCAAACCCACATCTTCAACTTCCTCCGCCTCTCCACCCGCCATCATCAGGATGCCGAAGACCTCACCCAGGAAACATTCTGTCAGGCCTGGCGCAGCCTCCACCGTTACAACCCGTCCCTTTCCTTTGCCCCCTGGCTCTTTGCCATCGCCCGTCACACCGCCGCCAGCCATTTTCGCTCCGCCGAACCCTTCGACCCACTGCCGCCCGACACCGGCATCATCGAGGAAAACCCGGCCAGCCTCCTTGCCGCCAAAGACGACTCCGACGCCCTCTGGGGCCTGGCCCGCACCCTCAAACCCAAACAATGGGAAGCGCTCTGGTTCCGATACGGCGAAGGATTCTCCACCGCCGAAACCGCGCGCGCCATGCACACCAACGAAATCCACGTCAAGGTCCTCCTCCACCGCGCCCGCGCCGGATTGGCCAAACGCATGGCCTCCAGCGGCCGCGGACCGGCGGCCCCTGTCAAACCCCCAGAACCGGCAACCCAAACCATCCCCGCCTCGCAACTATGAAAGGTTGTTTATGATCAAATGCTGGCACTATCGCGGAATCATTACCCGCAGCGCGGATGAAAACACTCCCCTTCCGCCCGCCGCCCAGTCCCACATCGCCCAATGCCAGGCCTGCCGCCGCCTCTTCGATGCCGAATACGAAATCGTCCGCCGCCTCTCCGCCACCGCCGCCACCCGGATGCGGCGCCAGCCACCGCCGTTCCTCCACGCCAGAATCATGGCCCGGATCAACGACTCGCAGCCCGTCGTCCATCGCGGTTCGAACCCCGCCCGCCTCCTCTGGCCCGTCGCCGTGGCCGCCGGATGTATAGCTTTGACAACCATTCTCCTCTGGCCCGGTCCGAGTCCCGTTCCCGTCCAACTCGCCCTCGTCCAGCCGGCGCGCCCGTCACAAACTGCTCCTTCGCCTGGCGCGCCGCGAGCCGGACTCCCGGTCCAGTGGCCCGCGTTCCCGGAGAACCCGCTGGATACCGAAATGCGCGCCGTCATCCACGACGCTCGCGGCGCGGTGACCGCCCTGGCCGACAACTTCTTCCCCGAGAAACTCCGCCAAACGATCATGGATTCCCCCGCCTTTCAAAACTGACGCCTATTGCAACTGACGCCTATTGCTTCAGGGCCGCATAGCGCGGGAGCGGCCCAAGCTCCAGGGAAATCTCGGGCTGCCAGGCGGTCAGGTGGGCGACATGCGGTTGCGCCAATGTCCAGGCGGCTGCCTTGCGCGCGCCGGTCCCGTTGACAAATACCAGAACAAAATCGCTTTCCGCCAGGCCCGCCAGCTTTCGGTCCAGCCGGTAGCCGCTCAACTCCGCGGTCATTGTTTTGAGCGCGGTGTAGGCGGGTTTGGGTTCCATATTTTCCCTCACCGTGCCGAAGTTCTGCTCGTTGTCGGCGGGATCATGTCCGTCATTCTTCCAATCGTACCAGATCGAGAGCGGGACACCGTTGAGCAAATTGCAAAGTTGCTGGCGGACGGCAAAAGCGGCCTGAGTTTCCAGCGAAACACCCTTGGTATTCGACGCATAACCCCACTCGCCACTCAGGATGGGGATTTTCCCGCGCTTGGATTCCGGCGCGTAACGGTCCATCATTTCGCGCAGCCTCTTGTAATCCGCCGCGGCGGTTTCCGGCGGCTGATTGGGGTCCCGATAGGGATGGACGCTGACCCCATCCAGGAATTCCAGCACGCCCGATTGCAGGAAATACTCCATATACCTCCAATCGAACCCCGACATGGCCGGGGCGATAATGGTTGCGGATGGCTCCGCTTCCCGGATGGCCCGGGCGGTTGCCAATGCCAGAGTGGTGTACTCGCCGGCGTCCGGTTTGGGCCGCCAGAAATCGCCGTTGGGTTCGTTGTAAATCTCCCAAAGGACATGCCGGCCTCGGAAATGAACCGCCGCCGCCGCCGCCCAGCGCGCGAAGGCGGCAACGCTCTCGGGATGGCGGGGAGAAGCCACATGCCGTTCCGCCGAAGGTTCTCCGACGGCGCGCCGCGCATCCACCATCGGCTCGTATAAACCGTTCACATAATCCAGGATGTAAAGCGCCCGCAATCCGCGTTGCTCGAGATGGGCGGTCAATTCATCATACTCTGTCCAATCATCGACGCCCGCTTTTCTCTCCGTGGCCTCCCAACTGAAATCCATTCGCACAAACTGGAATCCCGCGTTCGTGATCAGGTCCAGATCGCGCGCGTGTCCGGTGACAAAATGAATGTTGACACCGACGCCTGCGGGAATGACGGCGGGCGGGATTTGGCCGCAAAGAGCCTCCTGCAGGAGACCCAGCGCCAGGAAAGGGGTGGGAAACTTCATGCTCAAACAGTAAGACATCGGACCCTGACTTTCGAGTCCCGATGACCGGAATCGGAGCCGTTGGCTGGTTTACAAATAGTTGCGGCGGAACTCAACCAGATGCACCGCCACGGCCAGTTGAACCATCCCCCTGGCCTTGCGTTTGCCGTAAGTTTGATAGACACCCGCCACGAAATCACCGAAGGTGAGCGGCTTTCTGCCGGGACGGGCCTTCACTCGCGAATTTTTATCAGCTTTCATGACATGATTGTGTTGACACCTTGCAAGCAGGTTTCTTGCCATTCCCAGGTATGAGGCTCGGGAAGTCAGGGACTCCCAATTTTGGGGAAAGGCGTTGCGGGGTTGGAAATGGGGTTGGAAATGGGTTGCCGGTTCTGCCTGGAGTGTGGCAGTATCGGCGGCGAAATATCGGTCCCTGCCGGCGTCCGCTTTGCGGCGCTGGGCTTCCAGGGCGCCCCTGTACCTCAAATGGATAGAGGAGCGGTTTCCTAAACCGTCCATCCCGGTTCAATTCCGGGCGGGGGTACCAATTCCGTTCCCGATGCGCGGACCGGCGCAAGCCCTTCCGGCTCAGACTCCGGTTGGAGGGGCCCAGTCCGTTGGTCCGCGATAAGAGGCAAAAGGGCGATTTAACGGAGGCAACAAAACGCCACTTTTAGCAGGCAAGATATGGCCAGTTTTTGCCAAGGAGCGGGTAGTCGCCCAGGGGGCCTGACAGTAAATTGAACATGGAAGTATGAGAATCAATTCATCGGGTCGGGCTGGGCAAGCGCCGGGGCGTTTGGATAGAAGTGATGCGGCTGGCATCGGTCAAACACCTGAGGCGGAAGCCTCGTCCCGCCCCCTGAAGTGCCAGAAGCAGGATTGAGCCAGAAACGGAGTCGATATGACCGCCGCCACATCATTTTTTGAGCGCGTCGAGAATTTGCACGGCGCGCCGCCCGCCATCGCCACAGCATTCGGCTGCCGGCGCAATTTTCACGACAACCGCTTCGTTTACACGGTGGTGTCGGCGCGGGCGCGCGGCCTGGCCATAGGGATCAACATGAACCCGGACCGGTTCTGTAATTTTGACTGCGTCTATTGCGAGGTCAACCGGGAGACGCCGGCGACGGAGCAGGACCTGGACGTGACGGTGATGGCGGAGGAGCTGGACAAGACCCTTTTTTTGGTGCGGACCGGCAAGATAAGGGAACACGCGGGTTACCACGACTTGAGCGATGACCTGCTGCAATTGCGCCACGTGGCGTTGAGCGGGGACGGGGAGCCGACGCTGTGCCCGAACTTCGCGGAGGCGATCCAGGTGGTGGTGCATGTGCGGGCGCGCAATCCGCACGCGTTTTTCAAACTGGCGCTGATCACCAACGGGACGGGACTGGATTTGCGGCCGGTGCAGGAGAGCCTGCAATACTTCACGCCGGATGACGAAATCTGGGTGAAGCTGGACGCCGGCACGCAAGACTACATGAACCGCGTCAACCGCGGGGAAGTGCCTCTGGAGAAGGTCATCTCGAACATCCTGCTGGTGGCGCGGCAGAGGCCGATCGTGATCCAGAGTTTGTTCCCGATGCTTTTCGGCGAGGAACCGCCGCTGCAGGAGATCGACGAGTACATTCTGCGTTTGAACGATCTCAAGCACAGCGGGGCGCGCATCTCCCTGGTGCAGATTTATTCGGCGACGCGGCCGATCGCGCATCCCGATTGCGGGCACATGCCGCTCAAGAAGCTTTCGCGCATCTGCCAGCGGATCAAGGCGGAGACGGGCTTGAAGGCGGAAGTATTCTGATCGGGCGGCGGGCCGGCTGGGTCTAAGGAAAAACCCTAGGCGCTCTAGTTAATTACCCCAAGACATGTCTGGCGAGACGCCTAATTGTCGGCAAAGAGGGGATAGTGCTAAATTGCTCACATGATAACAAATTATGTGCAGCCGGCGGTGGAGAAGCAGATGACCCGCCATGACAACAAGGATTTGATCGAGAGCCTCATCAACTCGAAGATTTTTCAGGATTACGAGAAAGCTTTCAGTGAAACCACCGGATTGCCCGTCTCATTGCGGCCGGTGGAATCGTGGCAGTTGCCGCACCACGGCAAAAACCACGAGAACCCCCTGTGCGCCATGCTGGCGGAGAAGAGCAAGTCGTGCGCGACCTGCCTGCAAATGCAGCAGCAGCTCTCGGAAAGCGCCCGGTTTGAACCGGCGACGGTGACCTGCCAGCTGGGGCTGGTGGATACGGCGGTGCCGGTGCGTTTGGGGGAGCGGCTGATCGGATTCCTGCAAACCGGCCAGGTGATGAGAAAAAAGGCCACGCCATCCCAGATTGAGCGGACGGCGAGGTTGATCGCGGAATGGGGCCTGCAAATGACCCGGGAACGGCTCCAAAGCGTCTATTTTGGCACCAAGGTGCTCTCGGCCAGACAGTACGATTCGATGGTCAAACTCCTGAGCATCTTCGCCGAGCATATCTCCGTCGTCAGCAACCAGATTGTCGTTCACCGCGAAAACGCCGAATCGCCCGTGATCAAGCGGGCCAAGGAATTCATCGTGGAGAACCAGGCCGAAGACCTCTCGCTGGGCCAGGTGGCCAAGGCGGTCAACACCAGCACGTTCCATTTCTGCAAGATGTTCAAGAAGGCGACCGGCGTGAACTTCACCGAGTACGTTTCACGGGTCCGCGTCGAGAAGGCCCGCAATCTCCTGCTCAATCCCAATCTGCGCATCAGCGAGATCGCTTACGAAGTCGGCTTCCAATCTCTGACGCACTTTAATCGCGTTTTCAAAAAGATCACTGGCCAGTCGCCCACCGATTACCGGGCTCAATTGGCGCCGGCTTGATGGCCGATCTCGGGGCAAGCCTGTTATTTAGCCGTGTCTGGCGCGCAGATTCCAACCAAACCACGCCGTAATGGATGATTACTCCCACCTGACCAGGAGCGAACTGGCGCAAAGGCTCAGGGCCTTGGAGGCGGGCGCCGCCGGCCAAATGGAGCCGATCAAGGAGCTGCGCGACCTCAAATCGGCCCTCGACGCCCACTCCATCGTGGCGATCACCGACGCGCGGGGGCGGATCACCTACATCAACGACAAGTTCTGCGAGATTTCCAAATACTCGCGCCAGGAGTTGCTGGGCCAGGACCATCGCATCATCAATTCCAGGCATCATCCCAAGGATTTCTTCCGGGACCTGTGGACGACCATCGGGAAAGGCAACGTGTGGAAAGGCGAAATCCGCAACCGCGCCAAGGACGGCAGTTATTACTGGGTGGACACGACGATCTTCCCGTTTCTGGACGCGGAGGGGAAACCGGTGCAATACATCGCGATTCGGACCGACATAACGGAGCGGAAACGGGCGGAAGCGCGGCTGGCTGAACTGGCGCAAAGCCTGGCGGAGAAGAACAAGGAATTGGAAACGATCGTCTATGTCGCGTCGCATGATCTGCGTTCGCCCCTGGTGAACATCCAGGGATTCACCAAGGAATTGGGGCGGGACTGCGAGCGGATTCGGGAGTTGATCGAGGGCGGCGAGCCGTTGCAATTCAAGGAAGACGAGATGAGAATGATTCTGAGCCGCGACGTGCCGGAATCGATGTCCTTCATCCAGGCGGGCGTGGCGAAGATCGACACGTTGCTGGCGGGCTTCCTGCGCTTCTCCAGGCTGGGCCGGGCGGCGCTGACCATCAAGAGGCTGGACATGAACGCGATGCTGGCGAACATCGGTCAAACCGTGGAATTCCAGCTCAAGCAAGCAGGCGCCACTCTGCAAATCGGCCCCCTGGCGGGCTGCCGGGGTGATGCCACCCAAATTAACCAGGTCTTCTCCAACCTCATCGACAACGCCATCAAGTACCGCAGTCCAAGCCGGCCCGGCCTGATTCAAGTGTCCGGCATGGCCGATAATGGCCGTTGCACGTACGCCGTCACGGACAACGGAATCGGCATCGCGCCCGAGCATCAGGCCAAGGTGTTCGAGATTTTCCACAGACTCAATCCGTCCGGGTCTGAAGGCGAAGGACTGGGGCTGACCATCGCCCAGAAGATACTCGAACGGCAGGAGGGGAAAATCTGGCTAGAGTCAAAAATTGGCGTCGGCAGCACGTTTTTTGTTTCATTGCCGGGCGCTTGAGGGGTAAATAATGAACATGACCAAAGAAGTCGTTGTTTTAATCGCTGATGATGATCTCGGTCACGTCCGCTTGATCGAGAAAAACCTCAGTCGGGCCGGGTTGCACAACCCCATTGAAAGGTTCGAGAACGGGCAGGACATCCTGGACTTCCTTTTTGGCCGCGGAGAGCGCCGCCGGGCCAATGAAGCCTCCTACTTGCTCCTCCTGGACATCCGCATGCCAAAAGTCGATGGCGTTGAGGTCCTCCGCCAGATCAAGGCAGACCCGGAGTTGCGAAAGATCCCCGTCATCATGCTCACCACCACGGACGACCCCCGCGAAGTCGAACATTGTCACGCCCTGGGGTGCAGCACCTACGTCGTCAAGCCGGTCGATTACGACAAATTTGCCGAGGCGATCAAGCAGTTCGGCCTCTTCATCGCGCTGGTGCAAGTGCCCGAAGTCCGCACCTGACCCAAGCATGAGCGAAGGCAAACCAGCCGCGACCCTCCTGGTGGTCGATGATGATCGCGGCCTGCTCCGTCTGACGGCAAAAGCCCTGGAACGGGCCGGCTTTTCCGTCGCAACCGCCGCCTCCGGCGCCGAAGCGATTGCCTGGTTGAAGGAAAACCAGCCGGCTTTGCTTCTGCTGGATTTGAAACTTCAGGATTTCGACGCCCGCCAGATCATCAGCCAACTCTCCGATCTCAAACGCCTCCCCTCCTTTCTCATCATTACCGGACAAGGCGATGAACGGGTCGCCGTCGAGATGATGAAAAGCGGCGCGCGCGATTACCTCGTCAAAGGCGCCGAGTTCCTGGAAGTCCTCCCCTCCGTCACCGCGCGGGTGCTGGCTCAAATCGAGCAGGAGGGAAAACTGGCGGCGGCCGAAGCGGCGTTGCGCTTGAGCGAGGAGCGGTTTCGCGTGGCGCTGAAATTCTCGCCCATCATGGTCTTCAACCAGGACACCGAGCTGCGCTATACCTGGGTTCACAACGAAGCCGTCGTGCAGACGGGCAAGGTCATGCTGGCCCGGACCGACGCGGAGCTGTTTTCCGCAGAAGAGGCGGACCGGCTCACGCAAATCAAGGCCCGGGTTTTGATGACGGGCGCCGGATTGCGGCAGGAAGTCTGCCTGGCCGCCAACGGTCAGAAGCACTACTACGATCTGACCGTTGAGCCGGTCCGCGATGACGCCGGGCGCATGACCGGCATCACGGGGGCGGCGATGGAAGTGACCGGGCGCAAGCGGTTGGAAGAGGAGATACTGCAAATCAGCGAGATGGAACAGCGGCGGATCGGACAGGATTTGCACGATGGCATCTGCCAGCACCTGGCGGCCATCGAGTTGAAAAGCCAGTCCCTGGCGGACAGCCTCGGAAAAAAAGCCAGAACCCACGCCGCGCAAGCCGAGGAAATCGCCCGGCACGTTCGCGATGTCATAGGCCAGACCCGCTCCCTGGCCCGCGGCCTTTCCCCCTTTATTCTGGAAACCGAGGGACTGGTGTCGGCGCTGCGGGAATTGGCGGCCGGCACCGAGCGCCTCTTCGGCGCCAAATGCCAGTTCCAGACCGACGGGCTGGTTTCCATTGCCGACCCGGCCGCGGCCACCCATCTCTATCGCATCGCCCAGGAAGCCGTCACCAACGCCATCAAGCATGGCAAAGCCGGCCGCATCGAAATCTTTCTGACCAACACCAACGGCAGACTTCTTCTGTCGATAACCGACGACGGCCTGGGCTTTCGGAGCCAGCCCCAGTCCGCGACGGGCATGGGCCTGCGGATCATGCAATACCGGGCGGGCATGATCGGCGCGGCCTTGCTCGTTCAAGCGCAGGCTGGCGGCGGGGCCAGAATCGTCTGCTTCCTCCAGAACTCCCCCAGCCCGGCCGCCAAATGAACGCCAGGCAAAAAACACGCCCGCCGCGGACAAAAATCCTCATCGTCGATGACCACCCGATGCTGCGCGAGGGCCTGGCCCAACTCATTGGCAACCAGACGGACATGGCCGTTTGCGGCGAGGCCGGAGACGCCGCGGAAGCGTTGGAAAAAATCCGCCTGCTCAATCCAAACCTCGTTCTGGCGGACATTACACTGCCCGGACGCAACGGCCTGGAACTGATCAAAGACATTCAGGCGCTGGAAACCGGCGCCGCCGTGCTGGTCATTTCCATGCACGACGAAGCCCTCTACGCCGAACGCGTCCTGCGCGCCGGCGGACGCGGCTACGTCATGAAACAGGAAGGCGGCAAAAAGATCATGGAGGCCATCCGCCAGGTTGCCGCGGGGAAGATCTTTGTCAGCGAAAAAATGTCCGCCAAGATTATCGAGGTCTTTTCGGGCCATCGGCCGGAGAGCGCCGGTTCATCGGTCGAAAAGCTGACAGATCGGGAATTTGAAGTCTTTCAATTGATAGGCCAGGGGCTGGGCACAAAAGAACTGGCGGCCCGCCTGCACGTCAGCCCCAAGACCGTGGAAGTCCATCGCGCCAACATCAAAGTCAAACTCCAACTCAAGACCATGGCCGAACTCATCCGCTACGCCGTCCGCTGGGTCGAGTCCGAACACGGCGCGAATCATTAGCAACTTTTCCAGGAGCGCGGTCGCCTCGACCGGGAATACCGCGGCAGCCGACAGCGCAAGCTCGCACTGTCTGTTGTAAAAGGCTTCCTCATCCGCCCAGTCAATAAGGGATTGCGGTTTGACTGCGCCGGGAACATGTTTCAATATCAAAGTCGCAATGCGACGCCCCCGAGAAGGCTTCACATTGCAGCGAATCCAATCCAGAAGAAACGGCAAGGCGTTGGTACCAATGGCGGTCAAGGCTTCGACATCCCCGGGGATGTGCCGGTCTGGGTACTGGCGAAGCGTCCAGTCGATCACCCAAAAACTCAAGCAGTGGCCGCCGTGGAAGGGTTCCCTGCCAGTGTGATAAACAGGTTTGCGGTTCTTGTGACTCGGCGCCACAAAAACCGCGAATGCCAGAACGGCTGCCAATTGCAGACCCGTCGTGACGATGGAAGTGGTGGCTATCGCTTTCACGGGCGTTGAGGCGGTCGTTTAAAGGCAAAGATCCGGCGATAGACTTGACCAGGCGAATCATCTCAGCGATTTGGAATTTTCCACACCCGTTTCAACACCTCTTCCTGGGAGGTCGTTCCCAGTCCGGAAAGCACATCTTGCGCCCACTCCCCAGAAGGCGACAGGAACATTTGGCCGAGATCGATAATTGAGTTTTGGACGCTGAAACGGCTTTGAGTGGTAAACAGTTCCACGAACTCACCAGTTCCCGCTGAGGATTGCACCATTTCGCCGCTAAGAATCCGATCCCCTGAGGCCGGGTTCACGAACTCGAAGTCCACAAAAGGGAATCGTTGGTTATTGACAGTGGCCACCGTTGCGTTTGGATTGCCAGTTACTTGAACCGACGGGTCGGAGACCATCGGGTCCGTTATGGTTGGCGCGTCGATCTTAGCCTGAAGCCCGTCCGGCATCTGAGCGCCGGTCATCGCAAAATAGGCTGCTCGGGCGGCAGCCTCTACTCCGCTTGTATCCATTGGTGATGTCGCCTCCCCCCAGTCCATTCGCGCCACATGTCTCGGGTATGATGACGAACCGGCTTGGCTGGGGTTCAACTGATACGTGGCCATCCCATACGGATCCCGCACCATCGTCACAGTTGGGTTGGTTCCCCCCTCGACCACAAAGGTAATCGGCCCTCGTGAATTGGTATCCGAATCAAAAACAGCCTCCCCACGAAGTCCGCTGATGGCGACGCCAACCTCGATTTGCAGGCTGTTTGAGTTCATCAGGTTGGCTCCATGTATATGAAATTCCTTCCTTGAGGCCAAATTGCATGCCGCCGTCGTCACAGCATTGGTTGCCCAACGACGAAAAGTCTCGTTGGTCGTGAGACGGTCGGCGACGGCCAAACGCAACTCGTAACTAGCGGTCGCGCCTGCCGAACTCACCGACGGATTATGCGCTAGTTCCCGAAGCCTCAATACACTGGAGGCGTCGGAACTGGGCAGGCGAAAGGTTGGTTGTGCCGTAACAACGATCTTGTTTTCGATCACAGGAGTTTCAGTATCCGCACCGCGTCGTCCGAAGATCAGGATGCCGACGAGCACAAGAATACCCGCCAGCACCAGCGTGAGAGAAATTAATGGCTTCATCTTCATTCGTACCACTATAAGTGCGCAGAGTACAGGGGTCAAACCGAGGGCCAATTGGGCAGGGCCAATTGGGGCCGTAGTTAAACATTTAACATTTGTAGTTTTTCTCGTGTAGCAGGGTCCCGCATAAACGCATATTATTGATTTTTATCCCGGC
>PLGF01000194.1 GCA_003138485.1 Verrucomicrobiales bacterium
CTCTCCCGCCGAGCCGGGCGTGTGGATTTGCTGAAAAGCGCCCTGCCTTCCCGTTCCGCGTTGACTTGCACGTTGACTTGCGCCTTGCCCAACCTTAGATTAGGGGCAATGTTGGCTGCCGAAACCAGTCGGGTTCCTGTCCCCGCCAGATCGTTACCGCCGCAAACCTCTGGTTGGAAAGAGATCGCGGACGCGGTGGAACCCTTTCTGCAACGCGTCGCCCGCCAGCTCGAAGCCCAAACGTCCGAGTTCGAACCCCAGATCGCCAGCTTCGCCCGTTACGCGCTCACCGCCCAGGGCAAACAGCTTCGCCCCATTCTCGTCTCCCTTTGCGGCGAGGCCGCCGGGACGCTTAATGAATCCCATCTCACCGTTGCCGTGATCATTGAGATGATCCACCTCGCCACGCTGGTGCATGACGACGTGATTGACGCGGCGCAGTTGCGCCGGGGGCGCCTGACGATGGCCGCCAATTGGGGCAATGAGATTTCCGTGCTTCTGGGCGACTGCCTCTTCGCGCATGCCCTCGAATTGGCGGCCAGCTTCCCCACCCCGGAAATCTGCCGTGCCGTGGCTTCGGCCACCAACACCGTTTGCGCCGGCGAGATTCTTCAAAGCCGCTCGCGGGGGGATTTTGCCATTGCCCGCGGCCATTATTTGAAAATGCTGGCGATGAAAACCGGGGAATTGTTCGCATTGTCCTGCGACTTGGGAGCGCGCCTCAGCAACGCCCCGCCCGGCCGGCGCCTGGCCCTTCGCCAATACGGCCTTGCCTTGGGCACCGCTTACCAGCTTTACGACGACTGCCTGGATGTTCTCGGCTCCGAAGCTGCCGCCGGCAAAACTCTCGGCGCGGACCTCGCCAACGGCAGAATGACCCTGCCCATCCTGGTCGTGCGCGACCGCGCCGGAGCCGAAGACCAGATGCTCTTGCGGCATTGGCTGGCCCACTGGGAACCTTCCCTCCTTCCGGGCGTCGTCGAGCTGATTCTTAAGTATGACGCCTTTACCGAGTCCCAATCCGTCTTCCAACAATACCTGGATTCCGCCCGGCAATCGTTGCTGACCCTGCCCCCATCGGCCGGCCGTTCGGGTTTGATGAGCCTGACAAACTTTCTGGCGGAACAAACGGGCGCGCTGGGGGTTGTCTATTAGGACTGCGCGCAGTTCCAAAGCACCCTAGTGCATACCAAAGATCAATTGGAAAAACCAACCGCTCCTCCGCCGTTGCCGGAGTTGCCGGAGGCCGCCGAGGGCGAGGAAACCAGCGATCTCATCCTGGTGCGACGCTCCCAGGACCAGGACATGGGAGCCTACGACCAATTGGTGCGCCGCTACCAGGAGCGCATATACGCCACCGTCTATCACATGACCTCCAACCACGAAGACGCCAATGACCTCGTGCAGGAGACCTTTGTGAAAGCGTACCGGGCCTTGAAATCCTTCAAGGGCGATTCCAGCTTCTACACCTGGATTTACCGCATCGCCGTCAACAAAACCATTAACTTTCTCAAGCAGCGCAAAAACCGCATCCACTTGAGCCTTGACGACGTCGATTTCAACGCCGAAAACGACCCGGATTTGGTCGCCCTGGTTTCCGAGAAGACTCCCCGTAGGGACTTGAACCTCAGTGAATTGCAGGAGAAATTGAACAGCGCCATGCTCAAACTGTCAGAACACCATAGAATGGTTGTCACTTTGCACGATATTCAGGGGCTGTCCCACGAAGAAATTGGGGCCATCATGGATTGCAACGTCGGCACCGTCCGCTCCCGCCTCTTTTATGCGCGGCAGCAGTTGCAGGCCCATCTGGCTGACTACTTGAAGTGACTCCATCAGTTCCATCAGCCGCATGAACACGAATCCAGAGAATTTTGAGACGTTGCGCAAAGCGCTGGCCATCAAGCGCCATGAAGTCCCGCCACCAGGTTACTTCAACAACCTGTCCTCCAACATTGCCGCCCGCATCGAACGCGGTGAATGCGAACTGACTTTCTGGGAGCGCCTCCACTCCAGCTTCACCTTGCGCCCCGCTTTTGCCTACGCCTTTGCCATCGCCGCCTTTGGAACCTTCACGGCCAGCGTCCTCCATTCCGGCAAGCCAACCGCCGCCCAGGCGCTCCATCAGGAAGGGCTGGCCACCGCTTTGGGACCTGCCGCCGCGCCGGCTGACTTTGCCGCCGATAACGATAACCCTTTCTCCGCGCCCCTGCATGTGCCCAACTGGCTGGGCAACACCAACCCGGGCGCTCCGCCCCAAGTCCTCCCCTCCTTGTTCGCCCCTCAATCCCACGCCGTCACCGTCTCCTACGAATACGGCAACTGAGGCACTGCCGAAGCCTCTTCTCGGAATCGCACCGCCTGGGGCGGAAATACGCGATTGCCCCTTGCCCCTGCCTTGGATCAGCCCGGAACGCTTGGCCGGCTGCGAGCATGGGAAAGGCGAACCCATTCGGCCACAATCCGCGGCATTTCCTCGATGACTTCGGAACCGAACAACACCTCATCAACGTAACCCATGTGCATCAAGTCGATAATTCGACATAGATACGACCTGCCGCACTTCCACCAAGTATAGTAATCATCAAGTATTAAATAGTGCCGGATTTTGACTTTTTCGATCTGGAACAGCTCTTCAAGCTCCATTCCGTCAAGTAAAGTTTCATAAACACCATCCGCGACACGGCTTCCAAACGTGGTCGTGTGGTAATACTCTTTGATTTCCCAAATGGCGATTGGGTTGATGGCGTCGGGAAACGCCCCGTCAACCCGGCGGGACAGCGTTCTCAAGGGAACCCCGTCTGTTGTTACCGTTGTCAGAATCCTTGGGTCAAAGTTGCAGGGAAGCTCCTCCAGATTCTCTTCGATCAGCATGTTGGTGATGGCTGTCAAATAAGCTACAGCCTTCTTTTTCCCCTTCTGTTTATTCTGAGGCATCGGGCATGCATGAGGCCGGCCATCGCGTATCCGCCTGAATGCCGCCTTTGCCGTTTGCAGGTTCATCAGCCGAGGCTCAACAAATTCGTTCAAAACGCCCGCACGATGCTCAAAGTAAAGATGCAGGTTTTTTGCCAATGCCGTGGGGCTGCCGGCGCCGTCAACGATCTCTTGCGCATTCAGATGTAGTTCGTTGAATGCGCCTCGAATTTCGTCAACCGACGGGACTTTTATCGCGCCTTTTCCTCTGTCTGTGTACCCCACCCACTGGCTAATCGTTCTTACACAAGCCCAAAACTGTTTGGATTTGCCAGCAAACCTCGCGTCAGGACGCATCGGAAAGCTCCTCTTCCAGTCGGTTGGCAAAGTCCGGAAAACGCACACCCAAAGCTTTGCAAACGCCCCGCAGCTCAATAACGTCCAGCATTCGTTCGCCAGACTCGTATTTGCTGACAAACGATTGCGGCAACCGAAGCCGCTGCGCAAGAACCTGTTGCGTCAAGCCAGCCTCGGCCCTCATTTTGCGGAGCAGAAGCTGCAAACAACGCTGTTCACGGGTATGTATTGACTTCGTCATTGACCGCTGCACGATATAACCAGTTTGACAAATATCCCATTTGAGGATATTCCCTTGCAGTTGTATGCGAGAAAAAATACAGTTGGCCTTGTTTGCCGCAGGTGAAGAACAGCCGTTGAAAGGGCAGTTGTTAAAGTGGGTTGGCAACAAGCAGCGGGTGGCGAAGGACATCATTTCGTTTTTTCCCCAGCGGTTTGGGACGTATTTTGAACCTTTTTTGGGCAGCGGCGCCGTCCTGGCAACACTCGCGCCTGTCCAAGCCATAGGCTCTGACTCCTTCAGCCCGTTGATGGAGATTTGGCAAACATTGCAGGATTCCCCTGAGACTCTGAAAGGGTGGTACACCGAACGGTGGAATGAAATGAACTCCGGGGACAAGCTGAAAGCCTTTGCGGCCATCAAGAGCCGTTACAATGCCATTCCCAATGGCGGAGACTTGCTTTTTATCTGCCGCAGTTGCTACGGCGGCGTTGTTCGCTTTCGGCAGAAGGACGGCTTTATTTCGACGCCCTGCGGAATTCACGACCCCATATCCCCGGATTCATTCTCTGAACGTGTTGACATCTGGCATGAACGGGTTTCAGGCACGCAATTCAAGCGCCTGGAGTTCTGGCAATCCTTGAATATGGCAAAACCGGGGGATTTAGTCTATTGCGACCCACCCTATAGCCACACTCAGGCCATTCTGTATGGCGCGCAATCCTTTTCCCTGAAACACTTGCTCCAGGGCATTTCCGAATGCAAGGATCGAGGCGTATTTGTTGCTCTGAGCATTGACGGAACAAAAAAATCAGGCAATACGGTCTGCCACATTCCGATTCCAGAAGGACTGTTTGAACGCGAGGTGTTCATCCATTGCGGAAAGTCAATGCTGAAGCGATTTCAAATGAATGGCAAGACCCTTGAAGAGGAATGCGTCTCCGACAGATTGCTCCTGACGTGGAATGACAAAACCGTCAGTCAACGGAATCGCGCACAACTGGGCGCTTTGCGGGCGCGGGCGTCCGTTAATCCTGTCGAAATCTCCACCTCAAATTCCCTACCGCAACCGGATGATTTTTACCCGGATTGACCCCATGTCCGGCTTTTCCAGCCTCACGAACGCCGCGCGGCTCAAGTCCACCACGTTGCCGAACTGGCCTGCCGCCCTGGTCCCGCCCCGGTCCGTCACCTCCACCACCACATTATTGCTCCCATAAACGACCCTGAGCGCGGACCCAAGCGTCAAGCCGGGCAGTCCCGCATAAGCGCGTTTTCTTGTCGGATTTGGCGCCGGGTGGCGCTTTACTGGTGATAAATGATGGTCGCCGGACATTGCTTGAGAATGAACACGAAGAAAATGGCCTCCATCCTCGTTGCGCTCCTGGCCATCCAAACTTCGTCGTTCGCCTGCTCGGCCTTTCTGCTCAAGGGCGATGAATACCAAGTCATCGGGTTCAACGAAAACTGGAAACACCTGCCGGGAATGGTTGTGGTCAACAAGCGTGGGATCGTGAAACAGAACCTTTGCTGGGCCGATCTGGTCGCCGCCCAACCTGCCGATCCCAAGATGAGTTGGACCACGAAATACGGGTCGGTCACCTTCAACGCCTTCGGCATTGACGCGCCCTGTTACGGGATGAATGAGACCGGCCTCTTTCTGGTGGAGCTTTTTCTCGACAAAACCTATTCACCGCCCGACACGTCCCGGCCACGCATGTTCTGGGCTCAGTGGATTCAATACCAACTCGACAATTACGCCACCGTCGAAGAAGTGGCGCAACATCTGTCGGAAGGGCCGCTGATTGATTGGTGGCCGGCATTTCCCGGCAGCCATTTCTTCGTCACCGATGCCAGGGGCCATACCGCTGCCATTGAGTTCATCGAAGGGAAGCCGGTTGTTTCCACGGCAGAACGCATGCCCCAACCCATCCTGTGCAACGGGCCATACCAGCAGGATTTGGCGGCCTTGGGGCGGTTCAAAGCCTTCGGCGGTCAACAGTCTTTCGATTTCACCACGAATTCGTGGGACCATCGGTTCGCCAGGCTCGCGCACCGGTTGAATGATTTCCACCCTGATACGGCGCCGCCAATGGAGTTTGCCTGGAAACTCTTGGATGAGGTTTACACCGGCACCTGGCAGCTCGTTGCCGACGCGCGCAGCCGCACGCTTTATTTTCGCAGCCAGGCCTGCAACAGCATCAAATCCATCCGTCTCGCCGATTGCGATTTCAGCACCAATTCACCCATCGCTTTCATTGACCTGCACATCAATTTCACGGGCGACATCGTTCCGCGTCTGGCGGCTTGGACACCCCAGATCAACCAGGCTTACGTGCTGGCCGGGTTTCCAGCGGGCTACGAGCAGGAAGCTTTCTACCGGTCCGACGATTGGAGGAATCTGCAGAAGAACCTGGTGAATTACTCGGAACAGTTGCGGCAACAGACAAAAATCCCGCGCGCTGCGAATGATCTCCCATCTACGAACAGATCGCCGGACCTTCCAAGGCTGAAACCCAATTAGCAGAAAGCAGGGGGCGGAACGCCTGTGAACTCCCTACCGCACCCGTGTGATTTTCACCCGGATTGACCCCACGGACGGCTTTTCCAGCCTCGCGAACGCCGCGCGGCTCAAGTCCACCACCTTGCCAAACTGGCCCGCCGCCTTGGCCCCGCCCCGGTCCGTCACCTCCACCACCACACTTTTGCTCCCATAAACGACCCTCAGCTTGGACCCAAGCGGATAATCCCAACTCGCCGCCGTCAGCGCTTCCGGATCGAACCGCCGCCCGTCGGCCATGAGTTTTCCCCGTTCCCGGTCGCCGTACCAAGTGGCGCGGTCATAAACGCAAGTCTGGCACCCGACAATCAACAGAATGACGGCCAGCGCCATGCCAAGTTTCCGCTTCACGCTTCCCAGCATAAGCCCGATCCGCGCGGCAATCAAACATTGCAAACCCGGCCGAAAGCCGGGGCCCTGTCAATGAAATATGTGATGATGAGGGACCCCTGCTTCTTGCGGCCAACTCGCAACGACAGTGGCCAGACAACGAGCCGGGGCGAATCCGGACCACCCCAAGCGCGCGCCAAGTCGGCGGTGAGCCGCTCCAATGGATTTTTTCCGGTGGCCTTAATCAAAGAGCGCGCCGGGATGGTGCGGTCGAAAATCGGCGTAACGATTGGCCACGCCAGAGAAATGGTCGTGAAACGACTGGGGCATCGTTTGGCATCAAGTCCGCCGATGACGGCGCAAAGCTCGAATGGCTTGCCACGTCATCGGACAGGCCAGGAGGACCCAAGTGGCTGGCTCTGGCACTGCCACTGGCACGGCCGTCACGAAATCACACCAATATCCGCCTTCGCCCGGCCCGATGATTCCCGGCGGCTCATACTGACCTTCAGGCCCTCGGCCAACACCCCCGAATGTGATGCCCTGCCACCACTCACTATCATGTTGCGTGTATAATGAAGTTATCCAGGCAGGCCAGCCTGCAAACTTGTCAAAGTCCGCGCCATTATCCTGATTGAGCCACGCCTGAGCGAACACGTCGGCAATGGCTGGCTTCCCCCACCACACTTGGCTCTGCAACAGTTGCTCGTTGCCGTAGATGGCACTGCCGCCAATCGTTTCTTCATAGGTGATGCCGTTGTAGTTGACAAATACGCCTTGCGCCTTGGCCGAAAAGGCGCCCGCCAACAGGGCGACCACGGTGAAAAGGAACACCTTCTTCATAATTCTTTCATCGGAATCGGTTGAAACCATTTGGTTTAAATTGTAAAACACTTTTAAGAGTAGTCTGAATCCGGAATCTCGAACAGTCGGGGAAAACGGAGACTTTGTGTAGGGGAATTCCCCTACAAACCGGCATAGGGGTCCCGCGTAAGCGCATGTTTATTGATTTTTGTCCCGGCGCGGCAGATTCGCCACGGAGCCGGTCGCACCATGTTCAAGCGCTGGGCAATCCCGGGCAAGGTCATGGTCGAGATAGACGGCTCCAGCAGACGCGACTCTGAATCCTCCGGCCACGACAACGCACCCGGCCGAAACACGGCGTCTTGTCAATACGAATATGTGGTTATGCAGGACTGATCCATGTTCTGTTCTGACCCATGTTCATGTCATCCTGCGACGGCCTTGCGGCGGTCATTCCATGCGGAATGAACTGAGGAAGCGCGTGATGAGCGGATCATCGCGGGAATCGGATGACGCGGTGGCGACGGCCCGGTAAAGGGCATCGGGCGCAATGGCCAGCCGCATCACACACCGGGTTTTCCCTCCGTTCATCTCTAAAACGATGCGATAAATCGGAACGTCGCCGGATCCATCGGGCTGGCAGGAGAGGAGCGTACCCATTTGGGCGAAGGCGCTCTTCAAGGCCTCAATGCGCTGCGCAACCGTCAAATCGGCGCCCGACGGCGGAATCTCGCTGTAGCTCAACTGCAGGGTGATATCCCGTCGCGGAACATTGAAGCCCAAGGTGATGCGTTTGACAGAAACTTCGGAACCCGCTTTCATGCGTCTTAGGGGGCCTCCCAGCCCCGCATTCGATCGTCTGACCGGCGCTCCGGGAACCAAATTCGTGACCGTTCCGGAGGGGGTCACGTGCGCTGAATCAATGGCCGTCCCGGTGGTTGGGGGACCTGGAAATTCCGCCGAGGCCCGATGGTTTTCGGTGAATGCGCGCCGCCACTGATACGACGGGTGCGCGTCGAGCACGAACTGGAGCAGTCCGAAGATCATCATAATGGGCGCCAGAACGGGCAGGGCGCGCACCAGGAACTTGGGACTCGCCCGAAGCCGCTCACGCTGGCCCCAGGCATAAAAGGTGGCCCAAAGTCCGGCGCCCGTCATTAGCATTGCGTCAATATGCTGAATAAGAAATGTTCTCATGGTGGTGATGGTTCAACTTAATTGTCTTTCCTGATCAGGGGCGCGCATCAATCGCATTGAGCGCTTCTTCCGCGAGCATCGCCATCACGCCGTCCGCGTCGCTGGCGGCGCTGGTCAGTGCCGGGACGGATTGCCTGGTGCCGATCTCCTTCAAAACCCGGCACGCTTCGTAGCGCACCTGCTGATTCCTGTCGCCGAGCAATCCCGCCGCCGCCGCTTCGGCCGCCGCTCCGATGGCGCGCAACGCCTGTCCCGCTTGCTGGATATCCATGCCGTGGGACATCTGATTCGTCAGCACGGCGGCGGTTGGCGCGTCTTTCCGATGGCTCAGGGCGTCAATCACCGCCCAGCGGACGGAAGATTGGGAATCGTCCAGCGCTTTAACCAGCGGCTGATACGCCTCGGGAGCCGTCCAGACCCCCAGCGCCCGGGCCGCGTTCTGCCGGACCGCCCAATTGGCATCGCCCAGCACAGGGATCAAGGCGGCGACAACCTCGTGCTCCGACTCGGTAGGTTTCGCCCCGGCCAGCAGGGCCGTCGCCCTTTGTTTCCGCCCGCTGTCCGCCGATTTGAGATCAATCAACGCCCGCCTCAATTCCGCCGCCGCCAGCTCTTTCGGCGCCATCGGCGGCGCGGTCGGGGGCGTCAGCACATTGGTTTTTTCCCGGTCTTCGAGCAATCGGTAGCTCAAGGTCAGCGGGGTGCGCCGGGTGGTGTTGGTGCTGATTTCCGTGAAAACCCCTTTGAATTCCATCGTGCGGGGCAGTCCCAAGGTGGTGTCGAACGTGATGGTGCCCTCGCCAGTCAATTGCATCCGCGGTTGGCCTCCCACCTGCTCCTGCGTCTGCAGGTCGTAACGCTTCTGAATCTGCACGGAGCCTTTTTCGGTCGCCCTGATTTGGTAGCTGGCTTTTTCGTGGGCTGGGAAGGTCGTTGTTTCCACCCGCCCGACGCGGGCCCGCGGCGCCAGCGGCACGACGTGGGTTTGCAAGATGACGCAATCGCCTTCGGCCGTCCAGGCGGACTGGTCGCGCCACGGCAAGGGCTCAAAGATCAGATCCTCCACGTTGCCCAGGGCTTGGGGCAGTGGTTTGGCCTGGCCGGAACTCTCCTGCAAATGGCCGGTGGCATCCACTTGAAGTTGGCGCGGCAAACCAAACGGCGATCTCGGCCAGAAATGCGGCGGCAACGAACCGGCAGCCCGACCAGGCTTGGGGTGATGTTGCGGCGCGCCCATTTGATTCCGATAAGTGAGCGTGGCCACCTCCCCGCTTATCGCCTTGACGTCGTAAATGACATTGCCGGTCATCGTCTCGGTGTCATCCTCCGTGTCGGACTCAAACTGCAAGGCATAGACGCAATTTTCGCCTGTGGTCCAGCGATAATGCAGCGCCGGAAGCTCTGCGGCAACCGCGTGGTCGCCGCCCTGGACCTGCTCGAATGGCGGCGCATTGAACGGGTGGCGCGTAGTTGAAAGGTGAGCGTAAAGCAGCAGGGCCACAACCGTCAGCGCGAGCAAAACCACCCCGGCGGTCATCAGGGCTATTTTCCCTCCGCTTCCGGCGGGCCCCTCCGCGTGCTGCGGCGGTGGGGCCGGCATTGGACTTTCAATGGGCGCGGGCGGGAGCGGCGGCGGACTTTCCAGCACTTGCGTGGCGGTCTTTACTTCGCGGACGTGTTGATAGCGCCGCTCCGGTTCCTTCTCCAGCGCCCGCAACACCACGTCATCAAAACGCACATCCACCCGCACCTTGCTGGAAGGCGGCAAAAATTTTCCCAGCGGCAGTTCCCCAGTCAACAATTCGTAAAACACCACTCCCAGTGAATAAATGTCCGCGCGATGATCCACCGCGTTGGGCCTTTCAATTTGCTCGGGCGCCATGTAATGCGGCGTGCCCACAATGTCTTTGGCGCCGGTCAGTCCAAGCTTTTCCACGGCGGCGCCGACGATTTTTGCGATGCCAAAATCCGCGATTTTCACCCGGCCTTTCTGGTCGAGTAAAATGTTCTCCGGCTTGATGTCGCGGTGAACCACGCCTTCGTCATGCGCGAATTGCAGCGCATCGCAAATCTGCGGCACTATGTACAGCAAGCTCTCCGGCGCCAGCCGGCCGCCGTGTACGATCTGGCGCAGGTTCTGGCCGTCCACAAACTCCATCGCCAGATAATAATAGGCGGACGCCCGGCCAAAGTCGTAAACCGTGACGATGTTCGGATGATTCAGCCGCGCCAGCGCCCGTGCCTCCCGGGTGAATCGCTCGGCGAAACTGGGGTCGTTGCCGATGGCCGGCGGCAGGATTTTCAGCGCGATGAAGCGGTCCAGCGCCGGTTGGCGGGCTTTGTAAACCGCGCCCATGCCCCCTTTGCCAATGAATCCGAGGATTTCAAATTGCGGAAATAATTGCGCCATTTCCGCCACCGGTGGCGGCGCAAAATCGGGTCCGGCGGCGCCGGGTTCGGCGCCCAAGGCGGATTTGACCAGGCATTGCGGGCATAAACCCAGCGGCACGTCGGGCGGCAAGGCTTTGCCGCAGTTGGGACAGATTGGTCTGATTTCGCTCATGCAATATGTATTCCACCCATTACTTCGGAAAATTCCGCCAAGGGTTGCGCTGAAAATCACCGGGCCAGCACCATAAACAGATGCCGCAATTCGTCTTCGATTTCGCCGGGTTCGGCGACCGTATGGGCGATGGCCTCGCGGACCAGCCCCTTATACCGCTGGCGCATC
Source organism: Verrucomicrobiales bacterium (assembly GCA_003138485.1). Lineage (GTDB taxonomy): Bacteria > Verrucomicrobiota > Verrucomicrobiia > Limisphaerales > Palsa-1400 > PLGF01. Next base: position 11,116 of record PLGF01000194.1, read on the forward strand.
CGATGCACGGCTGATTTCACCGTGCCCTCACTGACCCCAAGTTGCTTTGCCAGCCCCGCGTAAGGCGGCGTCTGGCCGTCGCCCACCAGGCAGGGATTCAGGAGCGCGAACAACTCGCCGCGGCCCTCCCGTTTGAATTCCTCGCCCAATTGATCCAGGACGCCGGCCAGCAACGTGAGCGCCCATCGGCGCTCGTAAATCTGTTCGGGCGTGGAGTTGTCCGCCGGCTCGTGGACGAAACGTGTCTCGGCGGTGTCGAAATCCAACGGCAGGTCCCGCGCGCCGCCGCCGCGTTTCTGTGCGCGCAGCTTGTCCCACTCATCCGCCAAAAAATGGTTCATCACCCCGAGCAAGAAAGAACGGAACCGGCCCTTTTCCTGATGGGCGCGCTCAATCCAACGGCCCGCCAGGCAGCGCGCAAAAAACTCCTGCGTTAAATCCTTCGCATCCTCGGGCGAATGACCGCGGCGACGGACGTAGCTGTACAACGGATACCAATACAACTGGCAAAGCCCGCTCAACGCGTCCTGGGCGGCGGGCGTCTCCCCCTTGGCCGCCAGCACCAAGGACCAACGGGTGGCCGCAAACATGCTCACGCGGGACGCCGGCGGGATCGGCGGATCGGCGGCGGTGCTTTGGTTCACAAAATCCAGCGTAATGAGATACCCTGGTGAGGCAAGCAAAAACAGCCCCGCCACGAAGGTCGTAAACGAGTCACCCGCATTTCACATATTATTGATTTTTGTCCCGGCGCGGCAGGTTTGCCAGGGAACCGGCCGCACCCATGCGCAAGCGCCGGGCCATCCAGTGCAAGGTCATGGTCGAGATAGGTGGTTCCATCAAACGCGACTCTGAATCCTCCGGCCACGACAACGCATCCGCCCCAAAGACGGCGTCCTGTCAATGAACATATATGATTGTGCTGTGACCCCTGCCCGCCACAACTTCGTCCCATGTCAGAGTGCGGACGTCGTTCGCGTCGGGCTTGGTAGAGCGGATTAACTACTTATGCACTGCTCAACCCGCCCTTGAAATTGACTGCAAAAAAGAGAATGTCCGAATTCGTTTTGGGCGGTAATAAATAGGTAGATGCCCGATGCGAATGACATGGACTTGGTGCGGGAATACGCCACCGCGAATTCCGAGCCGGCGTTTGAGACGCTGGTCCGCCGGCACATCAGCCTCGTTCACTCGGTCGCGCTCCGGCAGGCAGGCAACCCTGTCCAAGCCGAGGAGATCACGCAGGCCGTCTTTCTCATTCTGGCCCGGAAAGCCGCCCGCCTGCGCCCGGACACGGTCCTGGCCGGGTGGCTACACGAAACCGCGCGCTTTGCCTCGGCCAGTTTTCTGCGGGGCGAATCGCGCCGTCACCGCCGCGAACAGGAGGCCTACGTGCAATCAAAACTTCAAGAAACCACCGCCGACCGCGCTTGGGAACAACTCGCGCCCCTCCTGGACGAGGCGATCGGCCAGTTGGGCAAGGCCGATCGCAACGCCGTCGTGCTCCGGTTTTTCCAAAACAAAAGCGCGCGGGAAATCGCTGTTGCGTTGAACGTTCACGAATCCGCCGCGCAAAAGCGCCTGAACCGCGCGGTGGAGAAGCTGCGCGCCTGGTTTCTCAAGCGCGGCGTGGCGGTTTCAACCGACGCGTTGAGCGGCGCTCTCTTGATCCATTCCGTCCCAGGCGCGCCGGCCCATCTGGCAGCCTCGGTCGTGGCGGCCTCTGCCAAGGGGAGCGCCATCAGCAGTTCAACCTTAACCCTCATCAAAGGAGCATTGAAAATCATGGCATGGACAAAGACAAAAACGGCAATCGTCGCCGGCATTACCATTCTGCTGGCGACTGGAACGACAACGGTCATTGTTGAAACCCGGTCAGGACCAGACATTAGCGGAACCTGGCAAGGCACGCTGGAACTTCCCGGCGCAGGTATCCAGCGCGGAGAAAGCCCAAAGACCCGATTGGTGTTTGCGATTGTCAAACAGAACGGAAACTATCAAGCCAGTGGCGTCAACATTGACCAGGGAAAAAACTCAACCTTGGACAAATTCTCTTATCGGCACGGCTCAATCCACGCCGAGGTGACGGAAGCCCAGATCGCCTTTGACGGAACCGTCAACGCCGCCGGCACGGTGATTTCCGGCGCCTACAAAGAAGGCAAATACTCGGCGCGGCTCAATTTCGCCCGCACGGACAATCCGCCGGCATTTCCCGAACCACTTTCCGACGCCGATTTTGCGCCGCGCGCCGATTCGGTTTTGCAGGGTTATTGGAAAGGCGCCATTCGGACGGACACGGGACCACTGGCCGTGGCCGTAAAAATATCCGAGCCGTCAACCGGCACGTTCCGCGCCGATTTCCATTGTCCGCCCGGGGACGCCAACCGTCAGCCGGCATCGGTTGAATATGACGGAGGCGTAGTCAAAGTGATCACGATGGCTGGCTATGGAATGTTTCAAGGCTCGTTGCGCAATGGAAACACAGAACTGGCCGGCGATTGGATTCAAGGCGGCAACCGATCGCCGACAACCTTCACGCGCCAGATGAATTGAGCGAACCACGCCGAAAGATTTGTTTCCGGTTTCCCGGCGCGGCGGCAATATACCGGTTGAAACCATGTCAGAACAAGACGACCAGTTAATTGCCGAATTCAACGCCCGCCGCAGCGAAGCGGCGTTTGCCGCGCTGGTGCGGCAGCACGTCAACCTGGTTTTCGCCACGGCCATGCGGCAGGTGGGCGATGCCGGCGCCGCCGAGGAAATCACGCAAAACGTCTTCGTGGCGCTGGCGCAGGCGGCGGGCAGATTGGGATCGCACCCGAGCATCGCTGGCTGGCTCCACCAAACGGCGTTGAACAAATCCCGCGAATGGCTGCGCTCCGAATTGCGCCGGCGCAAGCGCGAACAGGCCGCGGTGAATTTGGACTTGGCCCGCGCGGAGGGCGATTCGGTGTGGTCGCCGCTCGTGCCGCTGCTGGACGACGCGCTCCTGAAACTGCGGGAACCGGACCGGCAAGCAGTCATTCTGCATTTTCTGGAAGGCCGGACTTTTCAGGAAGTGGGTTCGGCGCTCGGCATCGGCGAGGACACGGCTCGCAAACGCGTCCATCGCTGCCTCGACCAACTGACCGATTTCTTCCGACGCCGTGGTTTCGCGGTGCCGGCGCTCGCAGCCGGCGCGCCGCTCTTTGCGCTTTCATCGCATGCGGCCCCGGCAGGTTTGGCGGCTTCCGCCACGAGCGCGGGGCTGATGGCTCATTCGACAATTTCAACCTTAACCCTCATCAAAGGGGCATTGAAAACCATGGCATGGACCAAGGCAAAAACGGCCATCGTCACCGGAGCGGCAGCCATTTTGACAATTGCCACGGCCGTGTTCCTGGTTGAGGAAATCGCCAAGCCCGGCGGCTCCGACGCGGAAACGCCGCCACTATCAACCCCATCAACCCAATTGTTCGATTTTGACTGGCGCTTCTTCAAAGGCGACGCGAGGAACGCGCAAACTCCTGCGTTCGACGATCTCCAGTGGCGGCTCCTCGATTTGCCTCACGACTGGAGTCTTGAGGATTTGCCCGCGCCTGCGAACGGGGCACCTGGAACGCGCATCATCAGCGGACCGTTTGATTCGGAAGCACCGGGCGGACCCAACACCGGCTTCACGGTCGGCGGCACCGGATGGTACCGAAAACATTTCACCGCGCCAAAGGCGTGGCGGGGCAAAGTGGTTACGGTTCAGTTCGACGGCGTTTACATGAATGCCGACGCGTGGATCAATGGCAAGCACCTCGGCAATCATCCGTATGGCTATACGCCCTTCACTTTTGATTTGTCGAAATCCCTCCGCTTCGGCGACGAGGAAAATGTGCTCGCGGTTCGGGTTCGCAACGAGGGGCTGAATTCGCGCTGGTATGCCGGATCCGGCATCTACCGTCATGTCTGGCTCAAGGCCACCGAACAGGTTCACATCGCCCAAGGGCGTTCGTTTGTCACCACTCCGGAGGTGAACGCGGAGAAATCACGCGTGCGCATCCAGACCACACTGGAAAACGACACAGGGAAGCGAGGCGACTTCACACTCGTCACCACGATCGTTGACCCGGAATCGAAAGTCATTGCAACCCGCACCCTGACGACCCGGCTCAGCGGACAAGGCCCGTCAACGGTTGACCAGACCTTTGAAGCAACAAGTCCGCGCCTGTGGTCCCCCGAGTCGCCGGTGCTCTATCGGGCCGTCTGCGAACTGAAGCGCGGGAGCGAGACGCTGGACCGATCCGAAACTGCGTTTGGCATCCGTTCCATCCGGTTCGATGCGGACAAGGGTTTCTTTCTCAACGGCCGGAACCTCAAGTTGAAGGGAGGCTGCGTCCATGCCAACAATGGTCCGCTGGGAGCCGCAGCCTTCGACCGCGCGGAGGAACGAAGAGTGGAATTGCTAAAGGCGTCAGGATTCAACGCTATTCGCTGCGCGCACAATCCGCCATCGACCGCCTTTCTGGACGCGTGCGACCGCCTGGGCATGATGGTCATTGACGAAACCTTCGATGCCTGGACCCTGCCGCATGAGCCGGCGACGGATGATTACCACCTCTTTTTCAAAAAGTGGTGGCAGCGCGATCTCGAGAGCGTGATCCGGCGCGACCGCAATCATCCCTCCATCATCCTGTGGAGCATTGGGAACCAGATCACCGACAGCTCGCAGGATTCAGGCGCCCGGACCGCGCGGCAACTGGCCGCTTATACGCGTTCGCTGGATCCCACGCGACCGGTGACAGCCAACGTTCTACAGCGCAGCGGCGATTGGCACGATTCGGACCCCTTCGCCGCAGCCCTGGACGTCTGTGGCTACAGCTATGCCCGGGCGAACTACGACGAGGACCACAAGCGTCTGCCCAACCGGGTGATGTTTACCTCGGAAATCAATCCCGGTAATTCGTTCGACAATTGGATGGCGGTGCTGGACCGGAACTTTGTGTGCGGCAACTTTGAATGGACCGCCTTCGACTACATGGGTGAAGCCGGGCTGGGCTGGCGGAGTTACGACCGCACCGCCGCGGAATTGTTCCCCTGGACCGTGAGCTACAGCGGCGACCTTGACATCTGCGGCTTCAAGCGCCCGCGCTCGTACTATCGCGACGCGTTGTGGAGTGGGAAACCCGAAGTATCCGCGTTCGTCCATAGCCCGGTTCCGTCCTTTCCTGGACCGAATAAATCATCCTGGGGCTGGGACGATGTCAAAGCCAGTTGGACCTGGCCGGGATGCGAGGAGAAACCGCTGGCGGTGGATGTGTATTCCAGTTGTGACCGCGTGAAGCTGATGCTCAATGGCAAAGACCTCGGGACCAAGCCCACCACGCGCGAAACTCAATTCAAGGCGGCCTGGCAGGTTCCGTATGAAAGCGGCACGCTAACCGCGATTGGATTCACCAACAACACGGAAGCCGCCCGCTGGGAACTCCCCACGGCCGGCCCGCCAGTTGCCCTGCGCCTGGCCGCAGATCGAACCACCTTGAAAGCAGACGGCCAGGACCTCTGCTGCGTCGTGGTCGAGGTCGTGGATGCGCACGGCATTCGTGATCCGAACGCGGAAAAACTCGTGCGATTTTCCGTCGAAGGCGCGGGAATCCTCGCCGCAGTCGGAAACTCGAAGCCGACCAGCCTGGAAAGTTTCCGACAACCCCAACGCACCACCCACGACGGACGCTGCCTGGTGATTCTCAAATCCAATCGCACGCCCGGGGTCATCAAATTGACTGCCCAAGCGGACAGTCTCGGAGAGAATTCCGTCGAAATCAAAACCCAGGCCGATGGGGCCAACACTCCCGCTACTGAATGAAATGCCAATATTAAATCGAGAATCAATCAACTCTGAATAATCCATGAACGGATCAATTATTATACCAACCCAAAAACCCCATCTTGTGGCGTTTGCCACGCTCAGCTTGTTCCTCGCGTGCGGAAACAACTCAAACGGCGGAGTCTCGTACAAGTCGGCGGATGCTCCCATTGACGAGAGGGTGAAGGATTTGCTCTCCCGCATGACGCTTGAGGAAAAAGTCGCGCAAATGTGCTGCATTACTGATTTGAAGAAGTCAGTCGATCAAAAAGGCCACATCCGCGACGCGGCATTTTACACGAATGCCATGCAAAATGGCATGGGCGAGATAACCGACTGGGGTTTGCCCAACAGAACCCCTGAATGCAAAATCAACTTCAACAACGAATTCCAAAAAATCCTGACCTCCCAAACCCGCCTCGCCATACCGGCCATTGTTCATTCCGAAGGCACCCGTTGCGCCATGGCCACGGGGGCAACTTTGTTTCCATCGGCCATTTCCCTGGCCAGCACTTGGGATCCAGAACTGGTGAGGAAGGTTTACGATGCGATCGGGACCGAAAGCCGCGCGGTCGGCGTGCATCAGGTATTGGCGCCGGTAGTGGACATCGCCCGGGAGCCGCGCTGGGGAAGAGTTGAAGAAACCTACGGAGAAGATCCGTATTTGGTCACGCAAATGGGGATGCAAGCGGTACTGGGTCTGCAGGGTGATGCGGGCGGACTTGTCGGGCCACGTCACGTCATCGCAACGCTGAAGCATTTTGCAGCCTACGGACAGCCGGAGCGGGGTTTAAACGAGGCAGCCGATAATTGTTCGATGCGCATCCTCAGAGACGTTTTTTTCCCTCCGTTCAAGCAAATCATCCAAAAGGGGAATGTCCAAGGCGTCATGGCGTCTTACAACGAGATTGATGGCGTACCTTCCTCGGTGAATAAATGGCTCCTGCGAGATGTCCTGCGGACCGAGTGGGGCTTCAAAGGCATGATTGTCACCGATTACGGATGTTTCACAGCCAACATGACCAAACACAGGATTTCCAACGATCCGGCGGAGATAGCAAGGTTGGCCTGCGTCGCCGGAGTGAACATCGAATACCCGCAACCCGATTTCTATCCAAAACTGGTCGAGTTGGTGCGAAAAGGAATCATTGAGGAGCCGAAAATCGATGAACTGGTGCGCCCCATTCTCGAATTGAAATTCAAGTTGGGCTTGTTTGAAAATCCATACCTCGACACCAACGATCTGAAAAGTGTGTTCAAAACGGAAGCCAACAACGAATTGGCCCTGCAAGCTGCGCGCGAGAGCCTCATCCTGCTGAAAAATCAGGCCGGATTTGCGCCTTTGGACCAAAAGAAGATCAAAACCATCGCGGTCATCGGCCCTCATGCCAACAGCAAATTGTATGGAAACCCCGACGTGGTGATTGATCCGGGGAATTTCGTCACCGTTTATGACGGCATTAGGCAATTGGTTGGAAACAACATCGAGGTTCTTTATGCGGAGGGCTGCAAGATCACCGTGTCCAGAAACGGACAACCTGCCTTGCAGAATGAGGCTGAAGCCATCGGACAAATCGCACAGGCAATGGAGGTGGCGCGGAAGGCCGACGTGGTTGTGCTGGCGTTGGGCGGCAGTCACGAAACTTCGAGATTCAACGTTGATAACAGCGATCTCAAGTTGCCCGGTTATCAGGAAAAACTCGTCGATGAAATCAGCAAGACTGGAAAACCAATCGTCACCATGATTTTCGGAGGGAAAACCTTTGCCCTGCCGGATGTGTACGAGAAATCGGCCACGGTGCTCTACTGCTGGTATCCGGGACAAGCCGAAGGCACCGCCGTTGCGGAGGTGCTCTTTGGAAAATATAATCCGGGGGGAAAGCTTCCCATGACCATTGCGCGCTCGGTTGGCCATATCCCCGCATTCTACAATCACAAACCACAGGAAGAGGGGCATTACGTGCTCGAATCGAAGGCGCCGCTGTATTGCTTTGGCTGCGGCTTGAGCTATACAACCTTCAAGTATGGCAACCCGAGCCTGGAGAAGGACACCATCCGAAAGAACGAGGCCGGCAAAGTGAGCGTGGATGTAACCAACTCAGGAAAAACGGATGGAGACGAAGTGGTGCAGATGTATGTCAGACAGCAATACAGCTCGGTGACCCGCCCGGTGAAAGAACTGAAGGGATTCAAGCGGATACATTTGCGACCGGGCGAAACCCGCAGCGTGGAATTCGACATCACACCCGAAAAGTTGTCTTTCTACAACATCAACATGGACTATACCGTGGAGCCGGGCGCATTCGACATCATGGTGGGCGCTTCCTCCGAGGACAATAAAACAGCGCTGTTAACTGTAACAGACTGATCAAAAAAAAGCCGAATGAACAAAATGAAAAATATCAAAATGAGACTCATCACATGGATAGGATTCCTGACCGCGCGGGCGTCAAAAGGCAAATTCCTATCGGTTCAGTTCGTCATGATTGATGGAAACAATGAATGGAGCGAGGCGAAGAAGTTGCCTGCTCCGATCAATTCGGACGCCGCTGAATGGAGTCCCTTTGTTTCCGCCAAGGGAACTCTGTATTTTTGTTCCACGCGAAATCGGAGGGCAAACGATGGTCGGATCTATAAATGTGAAGAAGAAAATGGCGTCTATAAAGAACCGGAACTGCTAAACGGGGAAATCATTGATGATGAAGCCGGCGATCCGGCGGTCTCTCCGGATGAGAAGTTCATTGTGTTTGCGTCGCCGAAAAAGGAGCGGCTGCGGCGGCAATGATTTATACATCAGCTATCGCCAGCAGGATGGAACCTGGTCCAAAGGATACAACTTGGGCCCCAAGGTTAATACTGCCGCTGAAGAACTTGGTCCCAGGATTTCCCCCGACGGCAAGTATCTTTTCTTCCACCAATGTTTATTGATTTTTGTCCCGGCACGGCGGGTTCGCCAGGGAACCAGCCGCACCCATGTTCAAGCACTGGGCGATTCAGTGCAAGGTCATGGTTGAATTCGACGGCTCCAGCAAACGCGACTCTGAATTCTCCGGTCACGCCAACGTATCCGCCCGAAAAATGGCGTCCTGTCAATGAAACATGCGATTATGCGGGACCCCTGCTTGATGCTTTGAAATTGCCTGTTTCTCAATCCCAAAG
>PLGF01000043.1 GCA_003138485.1 Verrucomicrobiales bacterium
GACTTCGGATCAGAAGGTTGGGGGTTCAAGTCCCTCCGGATGCGCCATTTTGTGCGAGGCAAATCCACAATCGAGACTTTGGAATTCGAGGCTCCCAATCCCCTTCCGCGTCCCGGTTTGCGGCTGCCTTCGGGTTAAGACCGTGCATCGGATTCTTCTTACACCGAGCAAACGAAGAGTTTTGTCATGCGCCCGAAACAACGCCATCGCGCCCGGCGGCAAGACCTTGCCCTCGACCGATGCTCTCACCCAAACGTGCTCCCGTTCCATCCCCAGCGGGCCGCTTCGACTTCGGTGAAGTTGAGGTAAATGCGATTGGGCGGGACTCCCAGAGAATCATGCAGCAACTGGCAGACCTTCTGCGAGAGCTTCCGGTTCACGTCGCCGCTCAACCCGCCAATGCTCCGGATATCCACAAAGGCCGCGTCGCCCGGACTGCCGGACATCTGCATGGCGGCCTGGCTGGCGGTCACCATGACGTACTGTTGCGGCTTTCCAATGGCTTCGGCGACGGTTTTGGACAGGGAGGCCAGCAGGGCCTGACGCTTGTCCTCCGAGAGGACAACTGTAGTTTCGAGTTTCAAGATTGGCATATTCAAAACTTACAATCAGGGTGCGCCCGGCTCAAGTTCCTTACGAAACTGTAATGTTCCGGAAAGCTTGCCGTCATCCGGTTCGGCCATCTTGTTGCTGGTAACGAATACTATGTGCAATCAAAACAAGAAAAACGAACAATGAAAACGAATCATCCTTTACGCAGTCTGGCCGCCCTCCTCCTGGGCGGCGCCTTCCTCATCGGCAGCTATGCCGTCGTGAACACCGTTCATGCCAGCGACCAGGCGTCCAAGGCCAAATCCATCGGCCTCATCGTCGATGACCGCCCGCTGGCGCCTGATGTCAAACTGGCCTCCAGCTTCGCGCCCATCGTCAAGAAAGTCACCCCCAGCGTCGTCAAGGTGGAGATCAAGATCGCCGCCAAGGAAACCCCCGCCAACCTCAACTTGCCCGACGATCCTTTCTTCCGCCAATTCTTTGGCGCCCAGGGTCCCTTCCATCAGAAACTTTACACCCCGCCCGAACACGGCGTCGGCTCCGGCGTCATCGTCACCAAGGACGGCTACATCCTGACAAACAATCACGTCGTCGATGATGCCAATGAAGTCAGGGTCACGCTCAACGACGGCTGCGAATTCACCGCGAAAGTCATCGGCAAAGACCCGCAATCCGATCTTGCCGTCATCAAGATCGACGCCCATGACCTTCCGGCGGTCGCCTTTGCCGCCAGCGGCGCGGCTGAGGTGGGCGATGTGGTTTTGGCCATTGGCAATCCCTACGCCATTGGGCAGACCGTTACCATGGGCATCATCAGCGCCACCGGCCGCGCCACATTGGACCTGGATTACCAGGACTTCATCCAAACCGATGCCGCCATCAACCCCGGCAATTCCGGCGGCGCCTTGGTCGATGCCCAGGGCCGCCTCATCGGCATTAACACCGCCATCTACAGCCGCAACGGCGGCAACCAGGGCATCGGCTTTGCCATCCCAACGGACCTGGCGCGCGGCATCATGGTCAGCCTCATCGAATACGGCAAAGTCACCCGCGGCTACCTGGGCGTCGGCATCCAGGACATCACCCCGGTCATTGCCAGGAAATTCGATCTCAAGAACGACCAGGGCGCCCTCGTCGGCGACGTTGTCCCCGACGGCCCCGCCGCCAAGGCGGGCGTCCAGAGCGGCGACGTGATTGTCGAATTCAACGGCGTCAAGGTCGCCGACAGCCGTCATCTCAAATTCGCCGTGGCCAACTGCGCTCCCGGCGAGAAAGTGCCCCTGCAAGTGCTCCGCGACGGCTCTTCCCGCACACTGGAAGTCAAGGTAAAGGAATTGCCAGGCAAGGAGCAACTGGCCAGGAATGATTCGGAGAATTCGGGGGACAATGACACGCTCCAAGGGGTGGGCGTGGGCGACCTGAACTCGCAGGTTCGCCAGCAATTCGGCATCCCTGAGCATGTCCAGGGCGCCGTGGTGACGGAAGTCGCCCCCGGTTCCGCCGCGGCCGAAGCGGGCCTCAAGCCGGGCGACGTGATTCTGGAGATCAATCGCCACGCGGTGAAAGGCGCGGATGACGCCGTCAAATTGACAGAGCACGCCAAGGACAAGCTGACCCTTCTCCACGTCTGGAGTGGCAATCGCAGCCGCTTCGTGGTGGTCGATGAGAGCAAAGCGGGCTGATTCCGCTCCGCCGCGCGACTCCTCCCGCGTTCGGTCCAACCGGACGCGGGAGCGTCTTTTTTCCAGCGCCGGGCTTGACGCTCCCCCCGCGTTGTGCCTTTTATGAAGCCGGTTGCATGATCCATCCAACGGCCATCATTAGTCCAAAAGCCCAACTCGATTCCACCGTCGAGGTCCTCCCATTTGCCGTCATTGACGCCCATGTGTCGCTGGGTCCCGGCTGCCGCGTCGGGCCGCACGTCTATCTCACCGGCCACGCCGCCATCGGCGCCCGCAACGACTTTCACGCCGGCTGCGTCATCGGCGACGCCCCCCAGGATGTCAAGTATAAAGGAGAACCCGCCCCGGTCCGCATTGGCGACGACAACCTTTTCCGCGAAGGCGTCACCGTCCATGGCTCCGCCACGCCCGATCAAGCGACTGTCATCGGCTGCCATAATTTCCTCATGGTCAATTCCCACGTCGGCCACAACGCCTGCCTGGGCAGCCACATCATCATCGCCAACGGCGCCCTGCTGGGCGGCCACACCCAGGTGGCCGACGGCGTCTTCATCTCCGGCAACTGTCTGGTGCATCAATTCGTCCGCCTCGGCGCCCTGGCGTTCATGCAAGGCGGCTCGGCCCTCAGCCAGGATCTCCCCCCTTTCACCGTCGCCTGCGGCGCAAACTCCATTTGCGGCCTTAACATCATCGGCCTGCGTCGCGCCAAATACAGCGCCGCCGAACGCCTCGAATTGAAACGCCTTTACCACGCCCTGTTTCGCTCCGGCCGCAACCTCTCAGCCGCGGCCGCCGCCGCCCGCAAGGAATTCACCGGCGCCTCCGCCGTGTTGATGCTCGATTTCATTGCCGCGGGCCGGCGCGGCGTCTGCCGCCACCGCGGCGCGGCCGCCGCCCAACCCGACATTGACTAATCCATCCAACCCGGTGCAGATTTCAGAAGATTCTAAACGTTGAACCGATAAACTTAAACTTGCGCCATGCCTCCTAAATCCGAAAAATCCGCCGAGACCAAACCCGTCGAATCCAAGATGTCTCCCACCCGCCAGCGGGATCTCGACGCCGCCATTTCCTCCATCACCAAAGCCTACGGCGACGGCAGCATCATGCGCTTGGGCGATGCCCGGGCCAAAGTGGGCATCGAATTCATCCCCACCGGGGCGCTGGCTGTGGACATTGCGCTGGGCGTCGGCGGCGTGCCGCGCGGGCGTGTCGTCGAAATTTTCGGCCCGGAATCCTCGGGCAAGACCACCTTGATGCTCCATGTCATCGCCAACGCGCAGAAAGCCGGCGGTCTGGCCGCCTTCATCGACGCCGAGCACGCCCTCGACCCGGCCTACGCCAAGAAACTGGGCGTCAACCTGGACGACCTCCTGGTCTCCCAGCCCGACAGCGGCGAGGAGGCCCTGAGCATCTGCGAAACCCTGGCCCGCTCCAACGCCCTGGACGTCATCGTCATCGATTCCGTCGCCGCCCTGGTGCCCAAGGCGGAGCTGGAAGGGGAAATGGGCATGGCCACCATGGGCATGCAGGCCCGCCTCATGAGCCAGGCCCTGCGCAAACTCACCGCCATCCTGGCCAAATCCAAAACCACCTGCATCTTCACCAACCAATTGCGCGAAAAAGTCGGCATCATGTTCGGCAACCCCGAAACCACCCCCGGCGGCAAGGCCCTCAAATTCTACGCCAGCATCCGCATCGACATCCGCCGCCGCGACACCCTCAAAGACGCCGCCGGCGCCGCCATCGGCAACGCCGTCAAGGTGAAAATTGTCAAAAACAAAGTCGCCCCGCCCTTCACCGAGGCCGAATTCGAGATTCTCTACAATCACGGCATCAACAAGGAAGGCAGCATCCTGGACGTCGGTCTCGCGCACGGCGTGGTGGACAAGAAAGGCGCCTGGCTTCAATTCGAGGGGGAACTGATCGGCCAGGGCAGGGAAGCCGCCCGTCAGGCCCTGGTGGACAAGCCCGCCCTGGGCGAGAAAATCACCGCCGCCATCATGGCCAAACGCAACGCTCCCCCCGCCGCCGCGGAAGCCAAATCCGCCGCATGATGCGGCGGCATCAGCGCCTCACATATTCGGCCAACTCAGCGCTTCCCGCCCGTTGCGCGGCCTCGGCCAGCGACGCGCGCGTGGCCGGAGTAGAATCAAACTCCAGAACTTGCCCGGCCAGATCCTTGCCGTCCTGATTTCGTTTCAGGCCGGCCAGGGCTTCAAAACCGTGCGCACCGGTCTTGACGGCAAACTGGCGACCGTAGTCTTCCACTTGCTTTCTCATGGGATTGTCCTTGCCCAATGAATCCAACATCTTGTTAAACCGATCCACCGCTTTTTTGAAGGCGGCCTGGCCATCCGTCCCTTGCAGCACGTCGGCGTACCGTTTGGCTTCCAAGAATTGATCCATGAGCAGAGGTGAAATAAGCTCCCGTGTTTTGCTGCCGGCCGGAAGCCGGTCAAAGACGGCAAAGTTCTTCTCCTTCTGGTCGAGATAGTTGTCGAGCGAAATCAAATCCGTAATCGTTTGGGCATCTGTCGAACCGGCCTCCACTTTGGCTTGGCGCTCATCGCGCCGGGTTTCCAGCGCCTGACGGGCCGGCGGATACTGGGCGGCCAGATTCTTGATGTTCATCAGCAAGAAACTTACGCGCACCCCAACAAAGGCGGGACTGGCCTCCGCCCCATGATCAAAACACCAGAGATACTCCGCAAGAGCTTCGGCGTCCCTGCCTTTCTGTGCCAGCGCCACGCCGAATTGCATCCGGGCGCTGGGATCATTGGTGCCCGCCGCCGTCAATTTATCCTTGGCGCGGCTGATCGAATCCTTCCCGCCGAGCGCCGCACTGAAGTCCTCGATGAACGCTTTCGGTTCCTTATATCCGACCAGGCGGTCGATTTCCGTGCCGTCCGGTTTGAGCAACAGCACGCTGGGATAGGCCTCGATCTTGAAGCGTTTGGACAGCGCCGCTTCCTTTTCCGCGTCGATGCGCAAGGCAACGGTCTTTTGTTCCAGCAACTCAATCACCGCGGCGTCGGTCCAAGTGTTTTTATCAAGCAATTTGCACGGGCCGCACCAGGTGGTGTAGAAATCGACCAAAACGATTTTGCCCGTTTGAGCCGCCTGCCTGGATGCCGCGTCAAAACTCAGATCGGAAAAGGGAGCCGCGAGCACACTCGAAGTGACCGCGCAAAGGAACGCCGTCAAAAAAGGTGTCGGATTCAGTGTTTGCATTATGTTCATAGATTCCTTGGGGGTTTTGCGGTTTTAACTTTTCTTCACCTTCCAGGCCATGTCCATCAATTCCTGGCTGTAAGGCTCGGGCACCACCCCTTCGGTGGCATACAGATAGAGGGCGCAACGATAAACATGGCCGGCGACGCTGGAGATGTAAGCCATGAAAAACAGGCCGAGGACCCAGATCAATCCGGCGATGACCATAAGCCATGCGCTCTTTAAAAGCAGCGCCAGCGCGCCCGCCGCCAGCAAGAGCACCACCGAACACCCAAAGACCACCAGGCTCCCGGCGGAAAATCCCAAATAGCCTATCAGCCCTTCGCCCCACGTCCGCTTCAACGTCAGGGCCGATTGCTGGAGAATTTTTATCGGGTTGCGCATCGGCTGCTCCTGGATGATCACGGGAATGGCAAACACCGCCGCAATGCTCCAGGCCATCCCGATCAGTCCGGTCACGATCCGTCCGGCCAACGGCAACCGTTGCTCGATGGCGCGAATGAGCCATCCCACCACCCCGGCCAATAGCGACCAGGCCAAAATGGAAGGCAATCGGCTCCGGGCCGCGCTTAGGCCGCGCCGGAAAGAAACTCCCTTGCCGTTGAGGGCCGCGATGATCTCGCTGTAAAACGCCACGTTGAAAAACGTCGCCAGGAACATCGAGACTAAATAGATCGCCAGCAGCCACAGCGAACCCCAAGGAAATCCGCGCGCCGCGACGGGCTGTCCGGATTGGTCCACGGCAGTGGAATGGCCGGTGAGCAAAACGTTCAGGGCTTCAACCGGCCCGGCGGCCGGATCGCGGGGTTTGGATTGGGCGGCTGGCGCGGGAAGATAATAGTCCTTGAGGGCGACCCAATGTTGTTTTTGATTGAGACGATAACCGGTGTGATGCAGCACCACCGGCAACGCCATCGCCGACAGAAAGAAAAAAGCTATGAACGCCGTGGCAAACGTGGTCAGGATGGGGAACCAGAGCAGTTTGCGGTAGCGGAGGGTGACGGTGATGGAAGCCTTGAAAAGCTCCCAGCTTCGTTTGAATCTCGTAATCATAATGTTGAGGTTTTTCTCTCGTTGATGAAACTTAACAGTTCGCTTTCAGTCAGGCCGCTGCTGGCCGCATCCGCGAGCAGCCGGTGATAGATGTCTTTGAATCTGGCTTTTTTCTCCCTGGCGCCCGGCGCCGACGCGGGCGGCTGCGTCTGGATGAACGATCCGCTGCCGCGTTCGCTTACAATGATGCCCTTCAACTCAAGCTCCCGGTAAGCCTTGGCGACCGTGTTCGGGTTCACGTTCAATCGCTCGCTCAGCGCCCGGATGGTGGGCAGTTGGTCGCCCGGTTTGAACGCCCCCGCCGCCACCGCCGCGCACACCTGGTTGATGATCTGCCGGTAAACCGGGATGCCCGAATTGTACTCCACCTGCCACCGCTCCAACATGCTGCCTTCCATATTCATTCTTATCCTATTTAAAGCTTATACTAGTAAACTAATACGCAAATCAAAATCCGTCAAGGACTATTTTTTGGAGGGCGATTCACGATCGAGCTTGGCCTGCTTGCCGGCTCCGTGATTGAGACCGGACGCGGTAAATCCGCCCGGTGAAGCCGCCCTCGCGCGTGAAAGCAGAGGCTTGCGCCGCGAGTTGGCGGTCCAGCAGGTGGCAGGCCAGATTCAGCAACGAGAGCGCCGCATTGGCCACGAGCCGGGCAGAAGACACCGACTGACACGGACGCACACGGACACCCACGGAGGCAATTCGCCTTTCGGGGCTTCCCCGTCCTTGTTTGTCCGTGTCTGTCTGGGCTTGTCCGCGCCTTTCTTCGTCCACCCAAGCCCGCGCCTGCTCCAGCGTGGCACAGCGTTTCGCCTTGAAGCGCATCAGAGCCGGATGCTCCGGCGGCCATTGCGCCCAGCCGCGCTGCCGCAAAAAATCCTCGTAGTCCAGCCGCAGTTCTTCCAAGCTGGCGCGGGCCACGTTGGTGAGCTTGAGTTCGGTCTTCTTGGACGTGCCGCTGGCCTGGCTGCCCTCGGCAATGTTCTGCACTCCGGAACGCGCCCCCTGGACCATCTGATCCGCCATGCGGGATCGCCTCCTTGCCGCGCCGCAGCCTCTGGGCGGAGGCGGGTCGATGTCGCGATCGCAGAAACGCACCGTCACATCGTACGCCAGTTGCGCCATCTGAAAACTCTTCAGCTTCCGATAGCCACCGTGCAGGGGAATGAGAGTCTCTTCACTCATCGGGTTTCCGGGCAATCCGAGAATGCCGCACTGTGACCCGGTTCAGCAAGGCCAAAGGCTTTATGTCCAAATTCCAGCGCTATTGCCGCGCCGCTCAATCATCTTCACTTCACCCCGTCAAGGTCCAGGTTCAGGACCAGGACGTTCACGCCGGAATCGCCCAGGAACCCAAGGTCCGGCTTGTCCGTGTGCTGCGCGATGAGGGCGCGCACCGCCTCCAGCGCCAGCCCGCGGGCCTTGGCAACCCGGGGCGCCTGCACCTCCGCGTTGGCCACACTGATGTGCGGGTCCAAGCCGCTGCCGCTGGCCGTCACCGCGTCAGCAGGGACGGGCGCGTTGGTGTCCAGGCCGTTTTGCGACCGGTAGTCCGCCGCGTTCTGCGCGATGGAGTCGGCCAGTTTCTTGGACGTGGGTCCCAGATTGCTGCCGCCCGAACTGGTCGGGTCGTATCCGTTTCCGGCGGCGGAGGGGCGCGGATGAAAGTACTTGTCGGAGCTGAAGGGCTGGCCCAGCAGCCTGGAGCCGCGGACCACTCCCTTTGAGTCAACAATGAGACTGCCATTGGCTTTGCCGGCAAACAGCGCCTGGCCCAGGCCGAAGACCACCAACGGGTAAAGCCCGCAGCAGACCACCGCCAGCACGAGGGTGGACATGACCGCTCCGCGCAATTGGACAAGAAGTTCTTTCATAAAATCAAACAAGGTTCAGGGCTGTGATGAGAACGTCGATGGCTTTGATGCCAATGAACGGGATGATCACTCCGCCCACGCCGTATATCACAAGGTTCCGCTGCAAGATGGCCAGCGCCCCGATGGGTTTGTAGGCCACTCCGCGCAATGCCAGCGGAATCAGCGCCACAATGATCAGCGCGTTGAAAATGACCGCGCTCAGGATCGCGCTGGAGGGGCTGTGCAGCGACATGATGTTGAGCGGCGCGATGGCGGGAAAGGTCCCCATGAGCATGGCGGGAATGATCGCGAAATACTTCGCCACGTCGTTGGCGATGCTGAAGGTCGTCAGCGACCCGCGCGTCATCAGCAATTGTTTGCCGATTTCAACGATCTCAATGAGCTTGGTCGGGTTGCTGTCCAGGTCCACCATGTTCCCCGCTTCGCGCGCGGCCTGCGTCCCTGTGTTCATCGCCACGCCGACGTCCGCCTGCGCCAGCGCCGGCGCGTCGTTGGTCCCGTCCCCGGTCATGGCGACCAGGTGTCCGGCGGCCTGTTCCTCCCGGATGCGCTTGAGTTTCTGTTCCGGCGTCGCCTGCGCCATGAAATCATCCACGCCGGCTTCCGCCGCGATGGCGGCGGCTGTCAATTGATTATCGCCCGTGATCATCACGGTGCGGATGCCCATCTTGCGCAGTTGGGCGAAACGTTCCTTGATGCCGCCTTTGACGACGTCCTTGAGTTGCACGACTCCCAACACCTCCCGCCCCTCGGCCACCACCAGCGGCGTGCCCCCGGACCGCGCTATTTCCTCCACCGCCGTCGTCACGGCCGCTGGAAATTTGCCCCCGGCCTGGTCCACATACACCGAGATCGCTTCCGTCGCCCCCTTGCGAATGGTGCGGGCGGGCTTGCCGTCGGCGGCCGGGAAGTTGACCCCGCTCATGCGCGTCTGCGCCGTGAACGGCACGAACTGCGCGTGCTTTTCCCCAACGTCGCGCCCGCGTAAATTATATTTCTCCTTCGCCAGCACGACGATCGACCGCCCTTCCGGCGTTTCGTCCGCCAGCGAAGCCAGTTGCGCCGCGTCGGCCAGCCGCTCGGGCGCGATATTCGGCGCCGGCAGGAAGGCTGTGGCCATCCGGTTGCCCAGCGTAATCGTGCCCGTCTTGTCCAGCAGCAGCACATCCACGTCGCCCGCCGCCTCAACCGCCCGCCCGCTCATGGCCAGCACATTGCGCCGCACCAGGCGGTCGATGCCGCTGATGCCTATGGCGCTCAATAACCCGCCGATCGTCGTCGGTATCAGGCAGACCAGCAGCGCCACCAGCACGGGCACCGAAAAGTCCGTCTCCGAATACATCCCAAAGGGTTTGAGCGTCATGCAGACCAGCAGGAAAATCAGCGTCAGGGCCGACAGCAGAATGGTCAGCGCGATTTCGTTCGGGGTTTTTTGCCGGCGCGCTCCTTCCACCATCGCAATCATGCGGTCCAGGAACGTGTTCCCCTTCTCCGAGGTGATGCGGATGACGATGCGGTCGCTCAACACCCGCGTGCCGCCCGTCACGGCGCACCGGTCGCCCCCGCTCTCGCGAATGACCGGGGCCGATTCTCCCGTGATCGCCGCTTCATCCACGCTGGCGATGCCTTCAACGACATCGCCGTCGGCCGGAATTATGTCGCCCGCCTCGCACACGACAAGGTCGCCTTTGAGCAACTCGGTGGCCGGCACTTGTTCCTCGTGCTTGTTGCGCAGGCGGCGGGCGATGGTCTCCTTGCGGCTTTTGCGCAGGCTCTCCGCCTGGGCTTTGCCGCGGCCTTCGGCGACGGCTTCGGCGAAATTGGCAAAGAGCACCGTGAACCAGAGCCAGAGAGCCAGTTGGGCGATGAAGCCCCTCTCGGCGGCTTTGCCGATGAAGATGCCCACGGTGGTCAGCGCCGCGCCCACCAGTGTCACGAACATCACCGGGTTCTTGATCATCAGGCGCGGGTCCAGTTTCCGGAACGACTCGGCCACGGCCGGCCCGGCTATCTGCCAGTCAAATAAAGAAGGTGCTTTGCGCGTCATAAAATCAATAGAGTTTGCCCTGGAGGGCCTGGAAATGTTCGATGATCGGCCCCAGGGTCAGCGCGGGCAGAAAATTCAGCGCTCCCACCAGCAGCACCGTGCCCAGCAGCAGCACCACGAACGTAGCCCCGGAAACCGGGAACGTCCCGGCGCTGGGCGGGGATATTTTCTTGGCCCCCAGCGATCCGGCCAGTCCCATGATCGGCACAATCATCAGAAACCGTCCCACAAAACACGCTATTCCCAGGGTGGCGTCGTACCACGGCGTGTTCGCGTTCAGCCCCGCGAAAGCGCTGCCGTTGTTGCCGTTGCAGGAGCTGTACGCGTACAGGATTTCGCTCAACCCGTGCGGCCCGCTGTTGTTCAGCCCGTCCAATCCCCATTTGCTCACACACGCCCAGGCGGAGAAGCCCAGGATTGACACCGCCAGCACCAGCAGCGACAGCATCGACATTTTCACGTCGTAGGCCTGTATCTTCTTGCCTAGATATTCAGGCGTCCGCCCGACCATCAACCCCGCGATGAACACCGCCAGAACCACAAATACCAGCATCCCGTAAAGCCCCGCGCCAACTCCGCCAATAATGATCTCTCCCAGTTGTATGTTGAACAGCGGCACAAACCCTCCCAGCGGCGTGAAGGAATCATGC
Source organism: Verrucomicrobiales bacterium (assembly GCA_003138485.1). Lineage (GTDB taxonomy): Bacteria > Verrucomicrobiota > Verrucomicrobiia > Limisphaerales > Palsa-1400 > PLGF01. Next base: position 11,096 of record PLGF01000043.1, read on the forward strand.
ATGGAATTGACCGCGCCGCAGGAGGCGTCGGTCGTGATCGTGGCAAACAGGGCGGAATTGAAAATGCCAAACCGCACTTCCTTGCCTTCCATGTTCCCGTCCGCGGCGGCGACGCCCAGATGCTGATGAATCGGATTGCCGCGCGCCTCCGCCCACCAGCACAGCAAACAGCCCGCCAGAAACAAAACCATCATCGAGGCCCAGACCGACCAGCCGTGACCCTGGTTTTTGGTTTGACGACCGAGGTAATAAGTCAGCCCGCTGCCAATGGCGAAAATGGAGAGCATCTGGAGGAAGTTGGAGAGCGGCGTTGGATTCTCGAAGGGATGCGCCGCGTTGGCGTTGGCGTACCCGCCTCCGTTGGTGCCCAACATCTTGATGGCCACTTGCGACGCCATCGGCCCTTGCGGTATGGATTGCTCCTCGACCTTTTGATCCACCATGACCGGCATATTGGTCATCACCGGCTGCCCCTTCTCGTCCAACTTCGGCACATCTGCCATCACGGCGACCCCGTTCGTCATGACGGGCTTGCCCTTCTCGTCCAGTTTGGGTGCTTGAACCATCACAGCGACATTGGTCGTCACGGGCTGGCCTTTGGCGTCGGTTTTGGCGACCTGAATAGTGTAGGATTCCGTGAGTTTCGCCGTGGTGTAAGGCTTGAAATTCTGAATCATCCCCTGCGAAATCAGGACGACGGCGAACACCACGCAAATGGGCAGCAGCAAATAATAGGTGATGCGGACCAGGTCCACCCAGAAATTGCCCAGCGTTTTGGCCGAATGGCGGGCGATGCCCCGCACCAGCGCGGCGGCCAGCGCGATGCCGGTCGCGGCCGACGTAAAATTATGAATGACCAGCGCCAGCATCTGGGAAAGATACGACATGGTGCTCTCGCCGGAGTAACTCTGCCAATTGGTGTTGGTGGTGAAGCTGGCGGCGGTGTTGAAGGCCAGATGCGGGGCAAGGTTGTCAAGTCCCTGCGGGTTGAGCGGGAGATACTTTTGCAGGCGCAGAATCGCGTAGGTGAACAGGCAGCCCACAAGGCTGAACAGCAGCATGGCAAAGGTGTACAGCTTCCAATCCTGCTCCTTCTCCGGGTCCACTCCCATCACCCAATAGGTCAGCCGCTCCAATGGCTTGAATATCACGTCCAGCCAGGTCTTCCCCTTGGCGTCAAGCACGCGGCACAGGTAAAGCCCCATGGGCTTGGTGATCAAAGCCAGCAGCGCGACAAAGCAAGCCAATTGCAACCAGTCAACAGATCGGGTCATGGTGTCTCCTTAGAATTTTTCCGGCCGAATCATCGCCACGAACAGATACACAAACAGGAGCAGCGATATTATTCCGACAATGATGTTCCACATAAATCAGATTCCTACAGCTTCTCGCAAAAGCGGACGTACAGCGCGGCCACGATGAAGAAGCCCGCGATGACCGCGATAAAAATCAAGTCATTCATATAATCTCCGGGCGTTCGCCGCCCATCACGATTGCAACGATGCCATCGCCTCCCGCTGGCGCGTAATCAAAATGCCCGGTGAATGCGTTAAAAATTCGTAAAAATGAAATCCGCCCGAAACTCCCTTTCCGGGGGATTCTGTCGCGGTTCGCCGCCATTCACCTCCGGTCCGCCTCAGCAATTCTGACTTCCTCTTCGGTCAGGCCGTAAAGATCATAGACCACCTGGTCGATCTGCGCGTCGGTGGCGGAGATCTGCCGCGCAAGCGCGTTTTTCTCAGGCGGCGCGTGCTAATTCTTGAAGATGGAGAACGGTGGCGGCGGAACATCCTCCAGGCGCTGCTGGCGCCACCGCTTGTAGTTAATGGCGCCGGGGTCAAGATAGACTGATCCATCGCGGAGCTTCGTCGTGCCGATGAGGTTCGTGTTGTAGGTTTCGGTGCGCCGGCTGCCCGTGGCTTCATTGACTTTGCTGCCAACGTAAGTCCAGTCCGGCTCAGAGTGGCCGTGGCCGTTGAGCACGGCGAACATAAGGTGAATGAACCGGATGTTTCCCGTCTTTGCCTCGATCTGAAAGCAGCCGACCAGATGCCAGCCGGAGTGTCCATTGTGGCTTTCGCCGCCCTTCCCGATTTGGATGGTGGATTTGACTTCAAGCCCGACCGGCTTCCCGCGCTCTCTGGCTTTGGGATTGATGAGATCGGGATAGGCTTGGTCGGAATTATGCTTGTAGGGTGAATGGTCGTGCAGCGCATCGCACAGAACATTCGACACAAGTCCGCTGAAATTGTTGCCCTGAATGTATTCCGTCAGAGGCTTTGCCCCGCTGCGGGCGAGATTGGCGTTAAGAGTGGCGACGATGCCTTGCGTGGCGTTGACGGCGGCCTCCAGATGTTCCAGCGTCATTCCCGGCGGCAACGGCACATCCGGCCTAAAGAATGCCGGATTGAGCAAGGCTGGCGCCGTTTCACTGGCGTTGGCAAAGGCCTGCGCGACCAACTGGGGCAGAGGACACTTCAAAGCCTTAGCAATGGATTCGACTACACCTATGGAAAAATTCTCCCGTCCATTTTCCAAACCGGACAGATACTGGTAAGTAAGGTCAATTTGGCCCGCGAGTTGGTCTTGCGTCAGCCCTTGCTGCTCGCGCAGATGGCGGACGAAGCGCCCGATAACGACTTTGGCATCCATTTCAACTATGGTTGATACCAATTTCCCGCTTGCTTGTCTTTCGCCTATAGTTGAAATTTAGGCCGCGCAAAAAAGATGCATCGGATCGAACAGGCGGATTGTTTTGAATGGCTGAAACTGCAGCCGGCCAACTCCATTCACGCGGTCTGCACGGACCCGCCTTACGGCATGGTGGAGTTCAGCGAAAAGGAGCTGGCCAAGCTCCGCATCGGGCGCGGCGGCGTCTGGCGTCTGCCTCCCAAAGTCGGCGGCAGCCAGCGCGACCCGCTGCCCCGCTTCACGGTTTTGACCGGCGGACAGAAGGAGCAGCTTCGGGATTACTTCCGCCGTTGGGGAGAGCTTCTGCTGCCGGCCCTGGTTCCCGGCGCTCATGTCTGCGTGGCCGGCCACCCCATTCTCCAACATCTGGTCCAGAGCGCGATGGCAATGGCGGGTTACGAGGTTCGTCCGGCCATTGTGCGCCTCTATTATGGCTTTCGCGGCGGGGACCGTCCGAAGAACGCCGAGGCGGAGTTTCCAGAAGTGTGTGTCAGCCCGAAAGGGGCCTACGAACCGTGGATGCTCTTTCGCAAACCCATTGACGAGCAGACGGTCGCTGAAAACCTAAGGACATGGAAAACCGGGGGGCTGCGGCGCTTATCGGCGGACAAACCGTTGCCCGACGCCATCCCCAGCGGACGGACGCCGAAGCGCGAGGAGGCCATCGCCGATCATCCGTGTCTGAAGCCTCAGCACTTCATGCGGATTCTGGTGCGTTCGCTCTTGCCGCTGGGCGAAGGCACAATTCTGGACCCGTTCCTGGGAGCGGGTTCAACGGTGGCGGCGGCCCAGGCGGTGGGTTACGACGCCATCGGCGTCGAACTTGACACCGAGTATTTTGCGATGGCGCAGAAAGCCATTCCAAGACTGGCGGCGCTTTATCCGGGTTTTCATGGCCAGGAGATCGAAGTGGAGTTGAACGGGCATGTGGAGCATTTCGAGGCCCAGGCCCAGCTTGGGCTGGCTTTGGCGGAAAGCCCAACGCCTTACGGTGTTAAAAAGGCAGATGCTGTCAAAGGTGTTGCGCCCACGACCTTGCGGCTTATTCGGAAACACGATTCGCACAAGGGAAACGCGTAGCCCCAAATCCTCGCCCAAGGAATTTTTTTTGAACCGCGAAATACGCGAAATACGCGAATGATCGGGATTTTTCGCATATTTCGGGTATTTCGCGGTTGACTCGGTTTTCTATATTGGCACGAATCTTGAGGTTTCTTCTTCTGCGCCGAACTCATCCGGGCTTGCGGTCGTTAGGCGAGGATTAGGCGTAGCTCCGGCCTGCGCGGTGGACATGCGCCGCCCGCCGCCCTACATTCGGCCCATGACGCTCGATGTTGCGCATTCCAGTTCCCGCCAGGAACGCGGCGCGCGGTTGCGGACGGTTCGCATCTGCACTCTGCTTTGCCCGCCCTTGGGATTGATCCTCCTCTGGCGCGCGCGCGAGCTTGGCTTGGGCCGCAAAATCCTGGGCACGATCTTCATTCCCCTTTATTCCCTCCTCTATGCCGCCGCCCTCATCGCCCTGCTTCTGCGGTTCTCCACCCTGGAAATCGAGTGGCGCGGCGGATTCCCGCCCGTTCTGACCTGGCACAAAACCCATCCCGATTACGCCGCCCTTGAAGCCAGCCGCCGCGCGCCGCCAAAAACTCCCATCGCCCTGACACCCTCCGCCGCCGCGGACTGGCCGGGCTTTCGCGGACCCAATCGCGACGGCCATTACGACGAACAGCCCCTCGCCACCAACTGGCCTGCCAACGGCCTGCGTCCCCTTTGGAAACAGCCCGTCGGCGGCGGCTATGCCTCCTTTGCCCTCGCCGGCGGACGGGCCTTCACCATCGAGCAACGCCGCGATCAGGAAGCCCTTACCGCCTACGATGCCGCCTCCGGCACGGAACTTTGGGCCTGCGCCTATCCCGCCCTTTTCAACGAACCTCTCGGCGGCGAAGGGCCGCGCGCCACTCCCTTTTATAGCGACGGCAACGTCTATTCCCTCGGCGCTCTGGGCGACTTGCTCTGCGTGGACGCCGTCACCGGCCGCGTCCTCTGGAAACTGAACATCCTGGCCGACAATTTCGCGGAATTATTGACTTACGGCATCGCCTCCTCTCCGCTGGTGATCGGCGACGCGCTGATCGTGCAGGCTGGCGGGCCGCGCGGCCATTCGGTCGCCGCCTATCACAAGCTCACCGGCAAACCGATCTGGAAAGTCCTGGATGATCCCGCCGCCTACTCATCTCCCGTGCTCGCCGAACTGGCGGGCCGCGCGCAATTACTGGTCGTGACCGCGAACCGCGCCGTCGGGCTGGAACCCTCCGACGGCGCCCTGCTCTGGAGCACGCCGTGGAAAGTCAACCAGGGCAACCGCAACAACGCCCAGCCCGTCCTCCTGGGGCCGAATTGCTTTCTCCTCTCAGCCGGCTACGGCACCGGCTGCCGCGCCGTCGAAATCTCTCCGAGCGACACCGGCTTTGCCGCCCGGACACTCTGGGAAAACAAGTCGCTGAAAAACAAATTCACCAGCTCCGTCTTCTGGCGGGGGTGCGTTTTCGGGCTGGACGAAGACATCCTGACATGTCTGGACGCCCAAACCGGCGAGCGAAAGTGGAAGGACGGCCATTACGGTTACGGCCAGGTTGTATTGGCGGGCGGCTATTTGATAATTCTGAGCGGCAGCGGCGAACTGGCGCTCGTCAAGGCCAATCCGGCCCGCTTCGAGGAATTGGCCCGCTTTCAAGCCATCAACGGCAAGACATGGAACCATCCCGCCCTGGCCGGAGGACGAATCTTCATACGCAACGCCGTGGAAATGGCCTCCTTCGACCTCCGCCCCGCCCCCGCCACAGCGGACCCCGTCAAGAGCAAGCCTTACGAGGAGAAATGACGAATGACGAAATCCCGAACCGCATATTTCATAGTGCGGCCAAAGCCGCTTCCAATTTGTCGGCAGGGCGGTGCTGCCGCGCCGCCC
>PLGF01000101.1 GCA_003138485.1 Verrucomicrobiales bacterium
GCTACTTTAGGGACAGGCTCTACTTTATCATCCCTTGGACGGGGGGCAATCCCAAATTTCCCCGACCGAGTGGTGAAAATTTCAGGGCCTTTATGCTCATTAAACCTTCAGCCACGCCGGGGCGATATTTTCCGTCTTTTTTCCGATGATGCCGCTCTTGGGGCGCTGAACTGTAAAATTGTCCCCGTATTTACGCCCCAGAGTACTAAGCACCAATGACGAAAGAATGACGACCCGAATGACTGGAGCGCTCCGGACGGCTATTTCGTCATTGAGTCATTTGGAAATTCTTTCGTCATTAGGATTTCGTCATTCGTCATTCTCCCTGGTTTCGCCCGTTGACTGGGCCGGCCAATGCCCAACAGTGAGATGCCCCCGTCGGATTTGGCCTCGCAATTATTGCTTGCATCGTCACAAGTACGGTGCTAGTGTCGGCAAAGTCGTTACAATAAGCCATTAAACCATGTCTTTGGAGTGTGAGAAGAATCACGAAAAAGCCCCAGGCCGGTCGCGGGCAGGAAGCCGCTTGGGAAACCCCGAATTGATTTATGAGGAAAATAATCCTGAATCTATGTTTCATCATGCCGCTCATCGGCTTCGGCCAGCAGTATTCGATAGGCTGGTATAAGGTCGCCGGCGGCGGCGGCGTCAGCACCGGCGGCGTTTATCAGGTCAGCGGCACCATCGGCCAGCCGGACGCCAGCGGCGCGATGAGCGGCGGACCGTATTCCGTGACCGGCGGTTTCTGGTCGCTTTACGCTGTACAAACACCCGGCGCGCCATTGCTGGCCATCACCCGTGCCGGCAATCAAGCCATCGTGTCGTGGGATCCCACCATCACCGGTTGGACGCTCCAAACCAATTCGAGTCTTGCCGCGCCGGCGGCCTGGGGTAATTACCTCGGCGCCATCGTCAACAACCGCGCGACCAATGCTCCGCCCAAGGGAAATGTGTTCTTCCGCCTGAAACAATAAATATAATTCCAACGTACAGCCAGATTCACCAAAACGCGAACCCGCGAACCTTCCATTATGCAAACCAAAATCCAGCGGCTGTCCGCCGCTATGGCCATGCTGGCGCTGGCAACCCTCAATGCCCAACTCTCAACCCTTCACGCCCAAAACACCACGTTCACCTACCAGGGGAGCGTCACGGTTGAGGGCACGAACTTCACCGGCATCGGCCTGTTCCAGTTCGCGCTGGTCACCAGCACCAATTACAACCACCAAGCCCTGGCCGCGGCCAACATGAGCGGCGTTTCGCCCAACTTTTTTGTCGGCACTTGCTCCGTCACCGCGGGCGGCAGCGGCTACACTGCCATCCCCGAGGTGACCATTATTGGCGGCGGCGGTTCCGGGGCGACGGCTTCCGCCACGATTTCCGGCGGCGCGGTGAACCACATCACTGTCCTCACTCCGGGTTCGGGCTATGTCAGTCCGCCGAGCGTCGTCATTGCGCCGCCGCCCGCGAACACGGCCTATGTGACGTACTGGAGCAATGACGGCGCCAGCAGCGATGGCGGCGAACCCGCCACCGCCGTGAACGTGGCCGTGACCAACGGCTTGTTCACCGTGGTTTTGGGCGACGCCACCCTGGCCAACATGCTGCCGATCAGCGCGGCGGTGTTTGCGCAGCCCAACTTGCAGTTGCGCATCTGGTTCGACGACGGCGTTCATGGCTTCACCGCCTTAAGTCCGGTGCAGAATCTCACGCCCCTGCCCTATGCCAACTATGCCGGCAGCGCGGCCAGCGCCGGTTCCGTCGCGGCGGCGGACATTGTGGGGACCATTCCGGCGGCGCAACTGCCGGCCAGCGTCCTGACCAACGGCGAGAGCGGGGTCAGCGTCACCGGCAGCTTTTTCGGGAGTGGCGCGGGCGTGACCAATGTGCCCTTCGGTCTGCTCAACGGCAGCGGGTACTATTCCTGGGGCAGCTTCACGCTCGCCTCGTTGCCCGCCGTGGGATCGCAACCTCGATCCGTCGCCGCGGCGGATGTCAACCGCGACGGCAAGCTGGCCTTGATCTGCGCCAACACGGGGGACACCACCTTGACTCTGCTGACCAACAACGGATATGGGGTTTTCGGCTCCAATGCCACACTCAACGTGGGCTACGCTCCTATCGGCCTTGTTGCGGCGGATGTGAACGGGGATGGGTATCCGGATGTGATCAGCGGCAATTTTTCGGCCGACACACTGACGGTGTTGACGAACAATGGGCATGGGGTTTTCGGCTCCAACGCCACGCTCAACGTGGGCACCGAACCCGTCTCCGTCACCGCGGCGGATGTGAACGGGGACGGCAAGCTGGATTTGATCTGCGCCAACTTTGGCGACAGCACTCTGATGGTGTTGACCAATAATGGCCATGGCGTTTTCGGTTCCAACGCCACGCTCCAGGTGGGCAGCGGGCCTTATTGCGTCGTTGCCGCCGATGTAAATGGGGATCAGAAATTGGATTTGATCAGCGCCAATTTTTTGGACAGCACGCTGACCGTCTTGACCAACAACGGGTATGGGGTTTTCGGCTCCAACGCCACGCTTACGGTCGGCAACAGCCCTGTATCGGTCTGCGCGGCGGATGTGAACGGGGACGGCAAAGTGGATCTCATCAGCGCCAATAGCGATGACGACACGCTGACGGTGTTAACGAACAATGGTTATGGAGTTTTCGGCGCCAACGCCACGCTCAACGTGGGCAGCGGTCCTGTTTCCGTCACAGCGGTGGATGTGAACGGGGATGGCAAGCTGGATTTGATCTGCGCCAATTTTTATGACAGCACGCTGACCGTCTTGACCAACAACGGGTATGGAGTCTTTGTCTTAAGTGGCACTTACAATGTGGGTGGCGCCCCGGATTTCGTCATCGCGGCGGATGTGAACGGGGATGGCCATCTGGATTTGATTGTTCCCGACACACTTAATGATACCCTGGCCGTGGTGCTGAATGTGCCGGTTTACAACGGCGCCTTTTCCGGCATCTTTTCCGGCAACGGCAACGCCTTGACCAGCCTCGATGCCACGAATCTTACGGGTTCCATTCCCGCCAGTTCCTTGACATCGGTTCCCGCCGCAAGTTTGACCGGGACGCTGCCGGCATCGGTATTTCCGACCGACCTCAACTTGAAGGTCGCCAGCCTGAAAGTCGGCCAGGGCACGACCTTTAACTGCGTGCAGGACGGCATCTTCACCGCCGGCCCCGCCGGCACCAACTACAATGTTGTCGCCGGTTACACCTTCTATACCAAGGTGGTTACCAACGCTTTTCCCACCGCCTTCAGCAGCGTGCCTAATGTCACCGTCAGCGCCGTGGCGCAAGCCGGGACGGACTGGCCGGACGTGTATTGCGTGACCGTGCGCCGGGTGACGACCACCAGCTTGGTGGTAAACATCCAGCGCGTGGACTCCAATGCCGGCTGGGCCCAGGACCTGCGCATTTCCTACCACGCCTGGCAGTAGCCGCTGCTGTAATCACCAAAAGAAGCAACCCATCAGGGCGCGCGCGTTATTATGTTGTCCCTGAGAAAATGGGATTTGTCCTAATCGAAGCCACCGGCCTGCCCGCCACCGCGCCTCCACCCGATTCGGCGGGCCGGCTGCGGCGCGGCTTGGGGCGTTCGCAATTGTGCGATGGCAAGCCATCTGCTTTACAGAATTGCGATATGGACATCAATCCTGAGCCACCTCTGGGGAAGCGAATCCTTCTTGTGGAGGATGAATGCGCCGTGCGGGACACCCTCCGGGAGTTGCTGCGGTTCGACCATCATACTGTCGTGGAAGCCAACAATGGGGCCGAGGCGCTGAGGCTCTTCGCCCAGGATCGGTTTGACGCGGTGCTGACCGACAACCTCATGCCTTTTGTCAAAGGCACCGAGCTGGCCGTCCGCATCAAACAGTTGGCGCCCAGCCAGCCCATTCTGATGATCACCGCTTACGCAGTCAGGGCCGGCCAGGGCAATCCGGTCAACGGGATTTTGCGAAAACCCTTCGGCCTGGATCAATTGCGGGCCGCCCTGACGGGGATTTTCTAAGGGCGGGGGCCGCTTCAGTTTGTCGCGGGATGCACCACCGGCTTGCGTTGGCGCCTGGTCTTTATCTCGGGGGCTATTGGCGCGACAACCGCGCTGGCGGGTTCGACCGGCGCTTCAGGAGGCAAAGCGAGGTAACGACCGCAATTTTCGCACATTTGAATGTCTTCGCCGTGCATCAGGGTGTTGATGGCGCCGATTGGAATGCGCAGATGACAGCCGGAGCAAACCTGATGGCGGGCAAAGGCGACGCCCTTCTTGCCCCGGGCGGTCAAGCGACTGTAGTGCTCGAGAATGGGGAGGGGGATTTTCTGGCGCAGTTTGGAAATCGCCGCTTCGGTGGCGCTGTCCTTGACGTCGCCGAATTCAAGTTCCTGGAGTTGGAGCAGATTCTGGAGAAGTATCTTGACGGGACCGGTTTCAAGCGGGCGCATGGAACTTGAGAAGCGTTTGGAAGCGGCTGAGGGGGAAAAGGATGAACCGGCGCCGTGTTCCTCCAAACTTGCGGCGTCGGTTCGCAGATTCATAAGAATCGATTTGAGTCAGGTTGGCTCAATGCTGTTTGCGTCCCTGGCGTCTGAAACCCTTCTGTGCCCCTGGTGCGCCGGCAGTGGCAGTGGCAGCGGCGGCGGCCTGTTGAGGTTGAGGTTGCTTTTGGCCTTGGGAACACTGGCTGCCTGTGCAGGCGGTGGCAGCCGGCGTGGCGGTGGCGATGGACGGATTATTTGCAGATTCACTCATAATGTTTTGCTTGTTTGTTTACGGGCGTCGTTAAACGCAGACAAAGAGACTACTCGCAAGAGATATGCCATCCGGTTTTCAGGGCGGGAATAGTTTGCAAGCCATTCTGTTGCAACAACATACGGCTACATCGAGCGATGGCGCCCCTCTTGCGGTAGTTCGCAACTTGGAACTTCCCGAAGGCATTCTGCAAGTTTTCGTTGGTTTCGGGCCGGAAATTGGCGGACCCATCAGCAAGTCCAGTGGATAAGTTGGCAATAAATGGTGAGTGCTTCTTTATGGCTTTAGACGTATGTTGAATTGCGGCGAAAAAGGCCGTTCAAGGCGCCCAATGGTTCCAATCTGTGACCAAGCTGCCAGAGATGATATATGGATTTGGCTTCCGACTATGAGCCTGAATTTGATTCGTTGAGAGACCTCCTGCTGGAGATCGCTCCGGAGCGCTCGGTGGAGCGGCTGTTGCGCAAGGTGGTGCAGACCCTGGCCGACCGGCCTCACGCCGTGCAGGTGCGCCTCTGGCTGGTGGATAAGGGCGACCTTTGCGCCACATGCCCGATGCGCCCCCAGTGCCCCGACCAGACACGCTGCCTGCACCTGGTCGCCAACGCCGGGCCTTCAACCGGAGGGCCCACGGCCGGGGAGGCGCGTCCGGCGGAGCGGGAATCTCAGCGTATTCCAATCGGCGCCGGCACGATTGGCCGCATTGCCGCAACCGGGCAGCCCATTGTCACCAACAACCCGGATGCGGACGTTGATGGAATGGGCGAGCGTGGATGGGCGGAGCGCCAGGGGATTCGAGGATTGGGCGGGCAGCCGATTATTTTTCAGAAGGAGGTCTTGGGCGTTATCGCGCAGTTCAACCGCATCCCGACCCCGGATCACACCCCGGCCTGGCTGAGGATTTTCGCCGACCATATAGCCGCCGCCATCGTCAATGCCCGGGCCTTCGAGGAAATCGAGCAACTCAGAGCCAGGCTGGAGATGGAGAACACGTTTTTGCAGCAGGAGGTCCGGGAAGCAAAGGCCCTGGGAGACATGATCGGCCAAAGCCCCGCCTTGAAGAAGCTCCTGCGCCAGGTGGAAATGGTGGCCAGAACCGACGCCACAGTGCTGATTCTGGGAGAATCCGGCACGGGCAAGGAACTGGTCGCCCGCGAAATCCACCAGCGCAGCCGGCGGCGCGACCGTCCGCTCATCCGCGTCAATTGCGCGTCCATTCCCCGGGAGCTTTATGAAAGCGAGTTTTTCGGTCACGTTAAAGGGGCGTTTACGGGCGCGTTGAGAGACAGGGCGGGCCGTTTTGAGGCGGCGCAGGGAGGCACGCTGCTTCTGGACGAGGTGGGGGAAATCCCCTTGGACCTGCAAAGCAAACTCTTGCGCGTTTTGCAGGAGGGCCAATACGAGCGGGTGGGCGAAGAAAGAACGCGCACCGTGGACGTTCGCATCATCGCCGCCACCAACCGCGATCTGCCCAGGGAAGTCGAAGCGGGCCGTTTTCGGCAGGACCTCTTTTACCGCCTGAGCGTGTTTCCAATCAAGGTCGCGCCCCTGCGGGAGCGCATGGAGGACATCCCCCTGCTGGCGGCGCATTTTCTGGAGAAGGCGGCGCGGAAATTGAATCTGCCGCCCGCCCGCCTCACGCAGGCGCACGTCGCGCAATTTCAGAACCATGATTGGCCCGGCAACATCCGCGAGTTGCAAAACACCATCGAGCGCGGCCTGATCCTGGCCCAAAACGGCACGCTCTGGTTTGACTTTCCCATCACCCAAAGAACCGCCGCCGCCGCGGCCTCAAGTCCGGCCGGCGATGCCTCCCCCTTGGCGCCCGCCATTCTGAGCGATCTGGAAGTCCGGAGGCGTGAGAGCGACAACATCCTGGCCGCGCTCAACAAGGCAAACTGGAAGATTCACGGATCGGGCGGCGCCGCCGAATTGCTGGGTCTGAGGCCGACCACATTGATTTACCGCATCAAAAGGCTGGGCCTGAAGAAACCCGAACGCGCGCGGCCGTCGTAAGGCAAAGTTCTTGCCTTTGGCGGCGCGCGGACATTACGCTCCGTTCGTGCCCTGCGCCTCCAAAGTTCGCAGCCTCATGCTGGTGTGGCTGCTGTTGTTCCCCCTGGCGATCCCGGCGCGGGCCGCGGCCCAAATCCTCCGCGCCGCCACGTTCAACGTCGAGAATTTCCTCGAAACCCCGTCGGGCACGCGGCGGGCCAAATCCGCCCCGGCCGCGGCGAAGGTCCAGGAGAGCATCCTGGCGATGCGGCCCGACGTGCTCGCTTTGCAGGAAATCGGTTCGACCAATATGCTGCTCAAACTCCAGGCCGGCCTCAAATCCGCCGGCCTGGACCTTCCCTTCTGGGAGCAGGTCGCCGGCCACGACACCAATATCCACGTCTGCGTCCTGAGCCGCTTTCCCATCGTCGCGCGGCAGCCGCACACCAATGAGAGCTTTCTGATTGACGGCCGGCGCCTCTCGGTCAGCCGCGGGTTTGCCGAGGTGGAGATACAGGTCTCGCCGCGCTATCGCTTCGCGTTGATTGCGGCGCACCTCAAATCGCGCCTGCCCTCGGCCGTGGCGGACGAGGCCGAATGGCGTTACGAGGAGGCGGCGGCCTTGCGCTCGGCCATCGACGCCCGCCTGGAGCGAGACCCCGGCGAAGACCTCATCGTGCTGGGGGATTTCAATGATCTGAAAGATTCCAAACCGCTCCGCGCCATCCTGGGCCGCGGCGCCACACGTCTGTTTGACACCTGCCCAGCCGAGCGCAACGGGGATGACGACTCCTCCGCGGACGGACACGAGGCCCGCCGCGTCACCTGGACGCATTACTACGGCAAGGACGACGACTACAGCCGCATCGACTACATACTTCTCAACAACTCCATGCGAAGGCGCTGGCTCAGTCAGGAGACTTACGTTCTGGCGTCGCCCAACTGGGGCCTGGCCTCCGACCACCGCCCGCTGGTGGCGGCCTTTGCCGTGCCCGAACCATGACTGCCGCGAGCGAGAGCAAGACGCGCGTTGTGCAAGCGTTCCTCGCCCTGCTGGGGGCGTGCGCTTTCGGCACGGTGCTGGCGTTCCACAATATCACCGACGGAGATTTGTGGGCCAAGCTGGCCATCGGGGAAACATGGTGGAATACCGGCCACATCCCCCGCCATGACGTTGACGCCTTCACCCCGGTCCTGCCCGAATACATTGATCACGAATGGGGATCGGGCGTGGTCTTCTACGCGGTGCTGCGCTGGTTTGGCCCGGCCGGCCTCATGCTGCTGAAAATCGCCCTGGCGCTGGGGTTGCTGGCTTTTGCATTCTTGACTGGCCGGCGGCAGGGCTGCGCCGTCAACGTGTTGTTGCTGCTGTCCATTCCCGCGGCGGCGGCCATTCTGACGGGTTACATCCCGGTCGTGCGCTGCCATGCGTTCACGTTTTTTCTTTTCGCGGGAACGCTTTTCGCCCTGGAAGAACTGCGGCGCGGGCGTCGCTGGCCCGCCGCAGCCCTGCCGCCGGCCATGATGGCTTGGGCGAATCTGCATGGCGGTTTTGTGGTGGGATTGGCCGTCGTTTTTCTCTATTGCGCCGCCGGTTGCGCGTCGCGCAGGAACGCCGGGCTGATGGTCTTTACCGCCGCCGCCTGCGCCGCCGTGACGCTGGCCAATCCGTACGGCGTCAATTTCTGGCGTTACCTCATCCCCGCCCTGCTGCATCCCCGCGCGCGCATCGAAGAATGGCGCCCGCCGCCGCTTTTGGCCTGGGACGATTTTTCCGGGTTTCGCATTCTCTTTGTATTGACAGTGGCGGCAGTGGCGGCGGGCTGGCGGCTGGCGCCGCGGAAAAATCTCCCGGGTCTGGCGGTGCTGGCGCTCTGCGCCTATCTCGGCTGGCGCAGCCGGCGGCACGGCCCCTTTCTGGGCGCGGCGGCGCTGGCCTTTGCCGGCCCCTATTTTGAAGCGGTTCTGCGACGTTTGACGGCGCGGTGGAGAATCAAGCCCGTCCTGGCCGTTGGGATTGTTTATGCGGGCATCGCAATGTTCGCCGCCGCCCGCTTTCTGCCCAACGCCTCGTTGCAGCCGCTGGCGCCGGTCGGGGAAGACCCGGTGCGGGAGGTGGACATTCTCGCGCGCGCCGGCGTGACCGGCAACGTGGCGACGCCCTTTGCGTGGGGCAGCTACGTGGCCTGGCGGCTGCATCCGAAAATCAAAATCTCGATGGACGGCCGCTATGAAACCACCTTCCCGGAATCCACCTTCGCGCTTAACAACGACTTCTTCGATCATCAGGGCGATTGGTTCCGGCTTTGCCGTGAATGGAAAGTCGATTATGTCATCCTGGACACGCAGACCGAACGCTTGCGCCCCGAAGACCTGGCGGCGGAAGGTTACGAGTTGATCTGGCGGCAGGACAATGTGTCTGCGCTCTTGAGCCGTCCTGAACACGCCCCGCTCCTGCGCCAGATCGCCGCCAGCTTGCCGCCGACGACGATAGATCCGCTGGACGTGCGGGCGCGGGGGCGGTGAGCAGGAAAACAGGATCAGAAAACAGGATCGGAGTTGAACGCAGGGCTGATTGCGGTTATGATTCCAGCCATGAAGACGTTGCAAGCCGAGGAAGCGGCCGAGAACTTCACCAAGTTTTTAGGCCGGGTTCACGCGCATCAAGAATCGTTCACTATCGTGAAGGAAGGAGTTCCCTGCGCTTACCTGCTCCCTGCCAGGCTTTCCAAGTGCGACAGCCATGAATTTGCCGAAGACGTCGCCCGCGCCGAACTTACGGCAGAGGACCGGCACACTCTGGCCAGCGCCGTCCGTAAGGGCCGCAAAGTCCTCAAACCCCTCAAGAATCCGTGGGGCTGATCCTCGACAGTTCGTTGCTGATCGCAGACGAACGCCAGCATTTCAACTTGTCAGCCTGGCTTCGCAGCCGGCCGCCATTAGCGCGATCACGCTTTCCGAGTTGTGGTTTGGGATCGGAGTTGATTCAGATACCGCCCGGTTCCGACGGCGACAACGCTGGCTGGAAAAGACTTTTCGTCGGCTCGAAGTCGTGCCGTTGGATGCCGCGGTCGCGCGAGTCCATGCGCGCCTTTGGCTGCAACTGGCAAACGCCGGGTTGATGATTGGCCCCCACGATTTGATCGTTGCGGCTGTGGCGATGCACAGGCGCTGGGTTCTGGCCACTTTCAATGTCGCGGAATTCCGTCACATTCGCGGTTTGGAGGTTATCGAACCGCAGAACGACGCGGGCCAATTTGGCACGGCTTGACTGTCTTCCCAAACCCTTGGCGCTGAACCGGCCCTCACGGACTGTTAGTCAAGACGAGATTACCCGACGCCTTCGTGGCCAGGAAAAAGCCCCCCGCGTTGGTTTGCTGCTGGAAGACGACTCCTTTGATCGGCGTTGTCCTCCCAGTGGTCGGGTCATCGAAGCTGCCATTCAGCACGCCTGTCGATGGGCTGACGCTGAGTGTCAGGCGCGGGATGCCGCCGCCGTTGGTCAGCAGCTTGCCGCTGTCGTAAAGGTTGACGTCGTTCACCAGGGTGTTGGTGAGGCCGCCGCCGCTCAGGACCACCGTGAGAGTGGTCGCATCCAAAACGGGCGTTTTAGAATTGCCCGGCGCAAAGGTCGAGCCGGCGATGGACAGCGCGTTGGTAAAGCCCTTGGGGTAGAGTTTGCCCGACGGACCGGTGCGATACCAGGCGGCGGTTCCCGCGAAACTGTTGGAAGAGGTGGCGGCGAAATCAACCCATCCCGCCACGGAGCCGAGCTTGCCGTAAAGGGGAATGTAGAGGGGCCATTGGCTGGACTGCGATATGGCGGCGGGCGAAGGCGCGACGCTGGTGTTGTCCGAGAGCACGCCGTGCAGCGAAACCAAACCTTCCTTGCTGATCGTGACCGTGCCGTAGCCGTCCCCGCCCGGCGCCGTGTTGCCGTCGTTGGTCCCGCCGAACAGAAGGGTGTATTTTCCGGGCGATGGGTAAGGGTTGGCCGCGCTGTAGAAGGCGCGACCGGCTTGCAGGGTGGCGCTCCAATTGGTGTCGCTGACTTGGCCTGTAATCTGTTGGGTGCCACGGGTCAAGTCGATTTTCATGGTGAGTGCCAACGGCTCCTTGCCCGGCCCGCGCGCCAAGCTTGCCGTCGCGTCGCCCTCGATGTTGAACAAACCGGAGAAGCTGTAGGAGCCGCCCTCGTTCAATACCCGCGCGCTGTATTTGCCCAGCGTCGTCAGGGACAGCGTCAAGTATCCGGAACTCTCGAACCGCGGGCTGCTTTCCGCAAACAATCCGTAGTAGGCGCCGGCGATATTGGTGGCGAAGGGATTGGCCGCCAGGGCCAACGCCGCCTGGGCGCTGATGTTGGTGCCATAGCGGTTGGCGACAATAACCTCGTAAGTGCCTTCGCTTTTGGCGGTAAGGTTCGCCAGGGTCAGGTTGGAGCCGCCAGCGCCGGCAATGGTGGCGCCGTTCTTCTTCCAGGTGTAATGCAACGGAGAGGCGCCGTAGGTGTAGGAAGAAAAGATGACTGTTCCTTTGAGGAAGCCGGTCTGGCTCGCCGGTTGCATGACTATCGTGGGCGCCAGATAGACCGTGACCTGATTCGTATCGCTGGGCAGGCTGGTGGCGCCGCCCTTCGTTTCCGTCGCATACAACCCATGGGCGCCGCCGGCTAATTTGAGCGCGAAGCTGAATTTTCCCGAACTGTTGACGGTCGTCGTGCCCAATAGGCTCGCGCTGTCTTGATCAAAGACGGTGACGGTCGCGCCGCTTTCGCCAGTGCCGGTCATTTTCAGTGAAGTGTTGTTGGTTGCAAACGAATCGGGTGGGAAGACGATTGTTGGCGGCAGTATCTGCACGACATCCACCGAGGCGGAAACCTGCTCGACGCTGGTCAGACCCTGCAACGTTTCCGTCGCGGCGAGGGTATAGGTTCCCACCGGCAGAGCGACCGACCCTGAGTAGCCGCCCGACGAATTGACGGCCAAGGTTGTCACCAAGGCGCCGTTGGTAAATAGATTGACGACCGCGCCCGGAGCGCCCGCGCCACTGATGGCCACGGGCGAGAGGCTCACGCCGGCGACCTTGAGGGTCGGCGGCGCGGGGAAGACCATGATGGCTGCCGTGCCGCTGGTGTCGGTTGTGCCGTTGTTGGTCACCGAAAGAGAGTTGGATCCCAACGGCAGCGTCGCGAAAGCCTCGTAGATGCCGTTGGCATCGGCTATGACGGTGGTGTTGGCAACGCCGCCGTCGAGCACGGTGATGGCCGCCCCGGCATCTGTTGTGCCGCTGACTTCAACGGTCGTGCCGCTGGATTGGAAGCCGTTGGTCGGGATGAGAAGGGTCGGGACGGGGGATTGAGTCGAGTGGCAGCAGACAGTATTCGTGGTGCTAATGACGATGCTGTCGATCCACCAGCCGCCGGTGCCAAGCAAAGCCACATTTCCGTAATCCGTTCCGCAAATCCACCTAAGCTGGATACTCTTCCCCTGGGCGCTGGCGGGCAGATTGACGATGGTGGTCATGAAGCCGTCCGTTGTTCCGCTCCAGGCATACCGTCCATACAAGGGGCTTTTTTGGCGGACAGTGGTATCCCCGGAATCGGTTATTGTTTCGACATAGCCGCCAGTAACGAAGCTGCCGCCGGCCTTGAGAATGTCTGTGAATCCCGCCCCAGCGATGCTGATTTCCAATACGCCGCCGTCATAGGTATCCTCAAGATTGAAACTCTGGCGAAAGCTCAGTTGGGAGGGACTGTTCGGTAGCAAAATGGCGGGCGACATCAAAATGACCTCGCCAACCGACGCGCTATCCGGACAACTCACGGCGTTGGGGCCGCTGTCGCTAATCCCGGTCTCGGTGCTCCAGAGCGTGAGGCCGCTGGTTCCCGATGTGGTCCAATCGGCGGGCAAGTTGGGCGGGCTGACTTCATCGAAGTTCTCGGAAAAGTTTGTCGCCACGACCAGCTTCCCCAGTTGGAAATCATAACTGACAGCGCCGAGATTCGCCGCGCCGTCCTGCAACTGCAAGGTGGCGGTGATAAACTGCCCGCAAGCGGCGTCGGCCTCGAAGGAAAAAAGGGCCCCGGCCCTGACGCCGGGCGCCAGGACCCCGTAAGATTGAGCGCTGGAGGGAAAGGCGATGCCGTTGGTCCCAAGCAACGTTGCGACCAGGTTTGTGGCAGGGACCGTTCCGACATTTTCAATGAACAGCGCCACCGTTACGTTTTCGCCGGGATCAATGACGCCGTTGGTTGGCGTGCAACCTTCCTGGGTGAGAATGGAACCATCCGCCACCAGGACGGGGGCGTCGCCGGCGTTGTAAATGACGAGGGCAAAGTCCTGGTTCACCTCGTTGTTGGCATTGGGCACGCCGACTGAATTGATGCTGGTTCCGGTGATGGTGACGGTGTATGACCCCGAAACGCCCGGCGGGAGAAACACGCTCTCGACATTATCCACCGCGTCGGCCGAGCCGCCGGGGACGGAATGGGAGCCGCTGAAGACGTTGCCCTTGTAGGTGTTGCCGCCCACGGTCACTGTCAAATCAAGGTCATTGTTGTAGGCCGCGCCGGTCGTGTTGCCTGGGGCGTCGGTCCAGGCGACTGTGACGCGAAAGGGTTTGGCGGAGTCGGCGATGGTCCCGGTGAAAGTGCGGGTCTGGCCGCTGGCGGTGAACAGGTCGCTGGGCGCCTCGTCGCGCAAGACGCGGGGTGTGCCGTCAAAGGCCATGCCCAGGTTCATTTCACCCATGCCTTGGGTATCCGACCAGAGCGTGTCGTTAGCCCTGGAGCCGGTCATGTAGCGGGCCGAATTCATCAGGAATGCCTTCGTCATCGCGGGGCTGGGCGGTGGATTGGTTTGGTTGATAAAATACTGGCGCACGAGGGCGCAACCACCGGTGACGCACGGCGTCGAATGACTCGTGCCGGTGGAGGCCGTGTAGAACTGTTGATCGGCCGGGAAAAACAAGTTGGTGCCCACGCCCCCGCAGACGCCGCTGGCATCGGCGAAGAAACAGGAGGCCGCCGTGCCAGTTGGACCAGGATCGGGCGCTTGCGGCGCGCCGCCGCTGACGTGGGTTCCGGGAGCGACAAGGTCGGGTTTGTGCCGGCCATCGTTGCACGGACCCGCGCCGGAGAAGAAGATGATGGCGTTGGCATTGTCCGCATCGGAGTCGGGCGTGCCACACCCGTCAGCGCCGCCAAAAGGTTGCACGTTTTCCCCGGCTCCGACCGTGATCACGTTCTTGGCCGTGCCCGGGTCCGTAATGGTGTTGGTGTCGTTGCCCGCCGCAAAAACAATCACCATCTCCTGATTGCCGGCGGCGGGATAGAGCGAACCGGCGGGTTGGGCGTCGCGCACCAAAGCGTCGTACTCCTGGGCATCCAAATCGTAGTTTCCATCGTCGGAGCCGCTGCCGCCCCAACTGTCATTGGAAATGCGCGCGCCAAAGTGATAAGCCTGTGAAATCAGGTCCGAGTAGTTGGGGCTGGTGAAATTGTCGGGATCGAATACAACCGAAGACCCCACGAGCGCAAACGGGCATGTCCCCAAGCCATAATGATAACCGGAGCCGTCCGCGAACGTGGGGTAGGCCCCATTATCGTACCCGCAGACGATGTGAGTGTTGAGATTGCCATGGCCGTCGCAGCCGGCTGTCGTGCTGCCAGAGTTGGGCGTTCCTACGAGGAAATTGTAATACACGCGGCTCGCCATGTTGGTGTCGCCTTCGGGATAAAGGCCAAAATGGTTCGGCGTCGTGGTACCATTGTCGATGCCACTGTCGGACATATCCACCAGGAAATGCGAGGCGTTGAATTGACTCTGGCTGAAACCGAGTCCTTCCAACCAGGCCAGATAGCCAGGCCCGCTGGGAGAGTTGCCTGACAAGCTCCCCGCCACAATCTGGTCCTGCCGCTCGCACACCTTCCTGCGAGGGGAGTAGGGTTGAATGGAAATCACGTCCGGCCGCGCGGCGATTTGCGGGAGATTCGCGGGAGTAATCCGGACCACGATATCCACGTAGTTCAAGACTCGATTCTGGCGCTGGACGGGAGCCACTTTGAGGCGGTCGATCAGTTGCAGCGTGGTGGGATTGGCGGCGTCATCGGCGACCAACTGGATGGCGAATTGATCCATCGCGGCGGGCTGGCGGCGGGCTGCGGGATGGATTTTGTAATCGTCCAGATAGGCACCCTCCCACTGGACATGCGGCGCCGCGGCGGCCATCGCCTGGACGCGCGCGATTGCATTGGAATCGCCATAAAGCAGGAAAGTGTTCTGGGGAATGTAAGTGACAACTTGCGCGCCCGCCCCAAGCAAGGCTTTGCGCCACTCGGGCAGGACGGGACCGGCGAACTGGACGAGGTGCAGGCGCTTGCCGGCAAAGCCGCCGACGGTTTTGCGCAGGGACTGGGTTTCCGGCTTGGAACTGTCCAGGGCGCTGGCGTTGAGGAGAATGGAGTTGTAATGGTCGCGCGCCTCGACCTTCTCGGAGGGGAAATTGGTGAAGTCGGCGGGGGCGTCGTAAAGCTGAAACCCGCCATAATCGGCGATCAAATGTCCGCCCGCGGACACAATGCCAGCGGCCAGGGCGGGGTCGCTGATCTGGAGTTTGTGGCGCGGGCCGGCGGCAGGCGCGGCGGAAACCCGCGCGAGAAAAGCAAGAGCCAGCCCAAAAGAAATCAGCCGGGCGAACTGGAAGCGAGCAGTAGTATTCACGTCCTTGAGAGTGTCAGTCATTCAGCTTCCAACATGCTCGCATAAAAGAAGATATTTTGCGAGCGAAAAAAGGCACTTGGAGTTCCTGGCTCGCCTGTGAATCTACGTGTCCCCAGCCGTCGGGGGCTGCGCAAGGCGCCGTGGAAGGTCGCGAGCGCCGTGCATGGCCCGTTCAACGTAGAGTATTGCTCCATCCTGGCGATAGAAAATCAGGTGCTTCTCGAATGGGCGATTGACGGGATAAAGGCGGAGGTCACGCAAGACCGGAGCCGAGAATCGCGCCGGGCGGCCGATTCCAGGCATGGCTGCGAGGCGGGCCAACGTCGTGCTCACTGCGCTCAGATAACGTTCGGCGACCTCCCAACTCGCTTCGCGCTGGTACCAGGCAGCGTAATGTTCCAGGTCACCGATAAACCAATCGGAGCGCCTGATCATCAGGCTCATTCGCCTCGCTTTTCACGCACACGTCGGGCGATATCCTCGATGTCCCGCGGCGTCCATTCGGGATGCGGTCCTTCAACGGCATCCAAAAGCATCCTCTCCAACATCCCCAAATCGCCGCCAAATTCCGGTGGAGCCACCCGTTCGAGCTTGGCCACCTCTCCGCCGCGCACCAGCAACACCGGCGAGCCAGCTTGAGCGTCCTCGAAAAGCTCATCCAAGCGCGACTGAGCTTCATTTAATGCAATCGCCTTCACAGTTGGATACTAATATCCAGAGCGCAGAGAATCAAGAAAATCCGCATCTAATGCGCGGAGGCATAGACCAGGATGTTGATGAGCATCGGGTAGCCCATCGGCATGGAGAACTTGTCGAAATAGCTGGTGTCATCCCCCTCATGTTCCCAGCCGTCGCCGTAATGGTTGTTGTGGCAAATCAACACGATCATGCGCTGCTTGTCATCGTATATGGCGTAGTAGTGAGGATCATGGTTCCTTTCGTGGAACGGCCACGCCGGATCGTAGGAAAGGCCGTCCTGCAGATAGGTTCCGACGCTGGGAATCTGCGGCTGTTGGCGGAAAGGATAGACGGTGTGAAAGATGGGGTGGTCCAGCGTCAGCTCCACCGGTTCACGATCGGGGAAGACGCGCTTGATCTGGTCGTAGAAGTGATGCCACTGGTCGTCGCCCCAAAAATCATCGGCCATCAGGAATCCGCCGTTGAGCAAGTACTGCCGCAACGCCGTCACTTCCTCGTCCGAGAGCAACAGCCGGCCAGAGGCGGCCAGATAAACGAAGGGGTGGCTGGCGAGGTCTTTCGTGGTGATATCGATGAAATTCAGCCCCGGGCGCACTTTCAGGCTCGTAACGTCGTAGAGGCGGTAAATCAAGTTCAAGTCCGCTTCGGGGCTGTCGTCGTCCCAGGTTCGGCCGCCGCCGTAGCGGTAGCCGCGATCAGGCCGGAAAATGAGGCGGGCGAAAGTGAAAACGTCGTCTTTAAAGGCCGGATTGAGCGCCTTCTGCATCTCGTCCTGTTCCCGCAGGAGTTCCGGGTCGCGGATCATCGAGGAGCGGTTAAAGCGGCCGAAGCGCCCGCCGCCAAACTGGGCGCGGGCGGAGAACAACAGAACAAGAAGAACCAGGAGCAGGCCGGCCAAGGCGGCGCCGCGACGGGCCAATGGATGTCTGCTTTTCAACAAAAGCCAGCATACGCCGCAAGCGCGAATATGCAAGACGCTCATCTGTCCGCGATGCCGGGGAAAGCACCCTTCATTTCCTCCAGCCGAAGTTGCCGGCCGTGCATTAACTCGATTGTGGCTGTGTTCCAACGGACAAGAAACAAGTCCGCGTTTGTCCGCGCGGCGAAGCCGTAAAACACCGCGCCATCCTGGACATCGGACCCATTTTCCGGGCTTTCGACTCGCACAATGGTCTCGCGGAATTGTTCGGTCACCGGCGCGCTTTCTTCACCCATCTTGACGATTTGGCCAAGGCGCACATTCCCGGCCTGCGGGGGAGTAAGTGAGTTGTCTGCCTGCAAGGGCGTGAAAAACGTCCAATCCTTCGCATTGGGCTTGGAGCAATAAATCAAGAGGGCGGGATTGCCAGATTCGTCCTGCAGCCGGAATTCGTGCCGGTCGAAGGAAGAGCCGACTTCCGCAATCTGCGCAACCGCATGGGAGACAACTCGATAGTCAATGGCGTTCAAGTGGCCCGTACTCCCCACTGCCAGGGATGTGGATGGAGCGGCGAAGTGTCTTGTCGCCGGTGGACGGACGGACGAATGATAGGAATGTCCGATCAGCACGACCAACCCGACCGCCATCGCCGCAATGAACACGGCTTTCAAACTGGCCGGCGATAGGAAACGCCCGCCCCCCGCAATGTTGAACTTGAACAACTCCGCTCCACGAAGGTTGAACGCGGAAGCCACCATGCCGTTGCTGAGATTCGTTCCGCGGTAGAATTCAACCTCATCCCCCGTCCAACTGACGACGTACAGCCCCCCTCCGGCTTCAGCGTTGAAATAATCCGCGACGGACCCTGAGTGCTCGCCCTCTGGCGGCTCGCCCTCAACGTGATAAACGCGGGAATGGTCCACGCGGGTGACATGGATCGCCACACTGTCAATAACCACCACGTCGTCAGCGCGTTTCAGGGCGGCTTCCCTGGCCGTGATGGACGTTTGCGGCTCGAACAACTCGAACCAGCGCCAGTGCCGGCCATCCTGGGTTTCCTCGTACACCAGGGTCGCGAACTCGCCACCGTCCGCCACCATGTTGAACTCATTCCAACTGTAGATGACGCCGCCTTCAACAATGCCCACAACGGAACGGCCTTTGACCCGGTAGGTCCTGCCGTTGAAAACGCCGGTCATGCCAATTCGCACGCGGGTTGGATTATCCAGTTTCATTTTGGTCGAGAGCAGAAGAAATGCGGCACGAACCGGCTCAGATTTCCGGTGATCCGCCGCGTGTCTTCGCGAATTCCCAATCCCCCAGCCTCGTGGTCGATTACCCAGACACCGAACACAGGATGGCGCCCGCCGAAATCGGGCAGCGTTGCCGCGGCTTGATAGACGTGCCCTTCAGCGCCGTAATCTCCCGTCGTTTCCTCAACAACTGCGCCGCCTTCGACCCAGAGGACGTTGCTGCCCTCGCGGCCCAACTTGGGCTTGCGCACGTAAGAGCCGGCCAGCGGTTCGGCGGTTTCATAGGAGGGCAAAAGATTCGGATGGCCGGGAAACAATTCCCAAAGCACGGGCAGCAGACCCTTGTTGCTCAACAGCATTTTCCACGCTGGCTCAATGAACTGGACTGGTTCTTTGGCAAGATGAACACCGAATGGCTCCTGCCACAGCCATTCCCACGGATACAACTTGAAGCACTGGGCAAGCGGTTCCCGGTCGAGGTCAACAAATCTCCCGGTTCGCTCGTCCCAGCCAATGTCCTCCACGAAAACAGATTTAGTCTTGACTCCAGCTTGTTCACAGGTGTCGCGCAAGTAGAGCACGGTCATTTCGTCCTCGGCGTATTCCTTGAGAGAACTGAAATGGACGGTTGTCGCCTGCCAGCGGCGCCAGGCTTCGATCAGGCGTTCGTGGATGGAGTTGAATTGGTCGGCGCCGGGATGTGTTTCCTGGAGCCAGAACCATTGCGCCACGGAGGCTTCCAGTAACGCGGTGGGAGTGTCGGCGTTGTACTCGAGCAGTTTGGGCGGCGTCGCTCCATCGTAGCTCAGGTCGAACCGCCCGTAGAGGCTGAAATCGTCGCGTTCCCACGATCGAAGAATGACTGGGATGGCCGCTTCGGGAATTCCCAGACGCGGCCACCAGCCGTGGTTGATCACGGCTTCGGCAGCGTCAATGCACAGGAAATGCAGCTTGTTGGCTGCGTCCTCCAGATCGTCCACCTCGCGGGCGGATAATTCGTAACAGGCGGATTCGTCCCAATACGGTCCGGTGTCGTGCGAATGATAGGTCAAACCGATGCTCTCGACCTTGGCGGGCCAATCGGCTCTGGGCTGGCAACTATGTCGTTGCATCAAGAGTAAACGTAATGACTTCCACCGGTCCCGCCGAACCCGCCGCGCTGGATGTCGGTTCGCACTGTCTCAGCGTGCGTGGCGGACTGGGGAGTCGGCGAGGAGACATTGGTGATGTTTTCGAAAGGCGCCGCTCCCCATCGTCCACCATGGAAATACTGCTGGCGCTGCGCATCAAAGTGGTTGTAGGGCAGCGGAAACCAATCGCGAAAGGGCGCGTGGTAGTAACCCACGCCAGGCACGTAGTAATTGTTGACATAGACGGCGTCCGGGCTGATGGGCGGCTTGCCCGGCGAGCAGCCCGCCAGCACGCCCGCGGATACTCCGCCAATGAGTATCAGGCGGATGCTCCGGCTCCGTTTCACAATTTTCTCCGAGCGGCGGTCAACCGAGCATGGCCGCGGCGATGATTATGGAGACGCCGAGGATGACGGCGCCGGCGACGATCGCGGCGGCGACGTTGCGATGCTCGACGATTTCCCGGGCGAGATGACCGGGTGTAAACCGGTCGAACAGTTTGAATCCGACAATGGCGGCGGCGATGCCAATGACGGCGAAGAGCAGGACGTTGCCGACGGCCTGGAGCAGCGTCTGCGCGCGCCAGGCGGCAGGGGCGACGGTGTTGTCCGCCGCCAGCAGCGCCGGGGCGGCGGCGAGCGGGATGAACAGGATGACGGCCCGAATCATTTTCATATTGATGCGGAAGAGAGTGACCGGCGCAAGGTGGAGGGTCAATTACAAACGGGGCGGCTTTTTGGAAACGGTCGTGTTCGCAATGAGGCGTGAGGTCGCCGGTGGAGAGGAAAACATCGGAGCGTGCGGAAGGGCAAACAACCACAATGGGAACAACACGGCGAACAAAGCCGCCTCTGGCCAATCGGCAGTAGAGATTTTCAGGCGTGGTCTCATGACTGGAGAGTGGTACATTCATG